>ONBJ01000026.1 GCA_900316025.1 uncultured Eubacteriales bacterium | reverse complement strand
GCAACTCTTACTCCGACAAACTCCGCAACCTATTGTGCGTGGTCAAGCAGTGATGAAACAGTCGCAACAGTAACCTCAGGCGGAGTTATCACCGCTAAAAAAGCAGGTACGGCAACTATCACAGTTAAAACCACAAACGGAAAAACCGCTGAATGTACCGTAACAGTAAAGAAAGCTCCCACAGCGTTGGAGCTTGACAAGACAGAGTTAAGTCTGAAAGTCGGCGAAACATATACACTTAAGAAAACGCTCACACCCTCAAATGCTTACACAACTTACACCTACACAAGCAGTAAAACCGCTGTTGCTACTATAACATCAAGCGGAAAAGTGGTAGCTAAAAAGGCAGGTACGGCTATAATCACCATTACAACCCACAACGGCAAGACTGCAACCTGTACCGTGACTGTCAAATAAACTGATTTCACATTTCACACAAACTCTTCACCAACAAAGGCATTGAGATTAATTTCTCAACGCCTTTGTTTTTTATATAATTTATTATATTATATTTTATATAAAAAGTCATATAAACTTTTCGGTATAAGGTCAGAACCTGCCGAACAAATCCATTACCGACTTATACGGAACAAGCTCCCAGTGAGCAAGAATATTTCTTGCTTCTCTGAAACTGCCAAGACATTTAAACTCAGTATCGGAAACGATACGGCGTTTTTTGCAGATGTGATACAGGTCGATTATTTCGAGGTCATAGACATTCTTGTTTTTATAATCTTCATTTGAGGCACCGTAAAGACTGTCACTGATTTCTCTGTAGTGTTCTGAAATAAAGTCATAGCGGAACTGCTCCAGCAAAGGAAAAAGTACTTTTATCTGAGCTTTCCAGACAGAAGCTTTTAATTTCTGTTCATTCATTTCCATAGGGAAATTATCTGTACTTAAAACAAAATCAACTGTTTCATACGGTTTTATTACTAAATTTATTCCGCACTCTGCGAGTTTTCCTGCAAGCATAACATTTCCGTCTGCTATGCTGACGGCTGTTTCCGATATGTACTGTTTTTCAAGAATGCCGTAGTTCTGTTCCGATAAAACTGTCATACACAAAAGCAGGGTATCAAACTGACTGACCATTTTATCATAATCATAACAATCTATATGTTCAGAGCTTTTTATATTACCGTCAGAAGTAAGAAGAACAAACAGACCGTGTTCATCATCTTCACCGAAGTATGAAGAATATTCGTCTATAAAATTAACCCATTCATTGGCTTGTCCGTCAAGGAATACGAATACACGGCTTTTGTTGATAGTTGAAAACTTGCTTTTTGAAAGAAATCTTGCTTTTGTTTCCGAGGGAACATATCTGGACTGTTCCTGTTTACTGCAATATTTTTTCATCAGAAAATCTCCGGGATTTATATTTTCTCCTATATCATGAGTGCTGTTTCTCATACCTGCACTGCACTGAGATATATCTTCCATAACAGCATCAAGAAAAGATGTCTTCCACGGTATACCGTCACGGCAGATAACGGCAACGGATTTATTCTCCAGAATCGAATCCGCAATATTTTCAATCAGGTTGACGGGGTTTGACAAACGTTTCCACCAAATATCCTCAGTTCTCATATGTCATTACCTCCGATATACTTTGTAAGTTCGTTATTTACCTCTTCCCTAGTACCCAGAAGCTCCCTGAAACCGTCTGTAGAAAACATATAGCGTTCATCTTTACAGCTAAGAATATTCAAATCCCACATTTCGTGCAGAAGCTCCGCTATCTGCTCACGGGTAAATTTCAGAAGAATACCGATTCCGTTACCTGAAGCCTTTTCCATAATATCGTCTACAGTAAATTCCGTTTTGTTGTCCGACTGCATTTCTTCATAGTAAATATATGCCATAAGCAGAGCAATAATATAATAGGGACTGTCCTGTTTGCCGTTTACTTCAAGCGTCATAACGAGCTTGTTCTTTATCTCGTCCTTGAATGACTGGTCTGCAAGAACCTTCTTTATATGATTATCCGTAACATAGTAATAAGGAGTTTCAGTTTCGCTGTAGCCTGCATAATCATCATTTGTCATAGCCGCCAGAAGCTTCTGACCATAAAGATGTATCAGACCGGGAAAATAATTTGTTTTTGCAAGTATAAGGTTGATAATATGATCGCTGAACACAAATCCAAGATAACCGAGTGCATTTGTAAGAAGTTCCGTTGCTTCGGGACGCTTAAACGGACGGACTACAAGGGATTCCAGATGTGCTATATCTGAGTTGTTGGAATATACAGCCTCATAGTCATATTTTGAAAGATTGTGCAGACCTGCAAGAACAAACTTAAATCTGGGTGAAAGCATATCTTTCAGAGCCGTAATAGGGCGATATTTTACATCACGGCAGCTTTCAATAAATACATCAGCCTCATCAAGCATAATGAGAAGATAATTTATATGATTTGGAGTATCATTTTTCAGACGTTTTCCTATATACATTGTCAGTGTATCCCAGTCATCACATTCCGCATCTTCGGGGAGAATATCATTCATAATAAGTTCACGTGAAACCTTGCGTGCTGCTTCGGTATAATCACGCTCTTTGATATTTATAACAACGGCACGGTCGCCCGATGCGTTTTTGTCTATATTGTGTTCCGCCATTTTAAGCAGTGAGCTTTTACCGAGCTGTCGTCCGCCGTATACGAGATTTACCCCGTCATACTTTTCTATGAGGTTAAGTTCTTCTTTTCTGCCTGTAAAAAGCTCTCCGGGAAGAGGAGTACTGGGTTTGGGACAGAACGGCTGATTGAATGAGAAAGGCATAGTTGTTGCCATCAGCATTCTGCCGATTGTATTTGACTGATAATGCTTTGCAAAATAGAATAAAAGCACTCTGTCGATAACGATAAATGACTTTGAGAGATTTTTTTCTTCCTTGATTTTTCTTGCAAAGCGTCGTCTTTCCTCTTTTGCGAGTACTGAATCAAGAAGAACTATCGTATTTTTGGAAACGGTGTTTATTTCGCAGAATTTATCAATAAGCCTGTCAGTATCAAAGCGTCCGTAAAGTACAACAACACGTATTCCCTCTTCCTCAGAAAGAGAACCGAATGCAGGTATCGGGTGAGGATAAGTAACTCTGCCCGTCTGTTTTTTTCTTTTCACAAGGTAAATATCTTCCTTGCTGAATGAATTATCCTTTACAACCTCAGCGTTTGTAAATCCGAGCAGGCTGACAAACTTTGATATGTTGTCAACACCGGCAGGATATGCCACAGGCCAGCTATTTATAAGTGAGATACCGTTGCGGACATCTTTATTCATATTGTTTGTTACTCGTCTGAGAACGGTTTCTACATTTTTCTTTCCGTAATATGTGGTGAGGGATTTCTGCAAATGTACTTTTGTATCTGATACCGCACGGTATAAGGTATCATATTCTGCCATAAAGCTGTCAAAAATACTTCTGGGTTCTTCCGTAAAGTCAGCTATATTCTTTGTGTCATTACGTCTTATACAGTTAAGAATATTTTCGGCAATAGCAAAGTTTCTTTCCTCTATGTGGTCACGTATCTGCTGTACGTCATAAACTCCGAAATCATATTTTTTATCCGCAGCCAAATCCGCAAGCTGTTCGGCAAGCTTCTGAGCTTTCGACTCCGCATTTTCGGATATGGACTTTCTGTAAGCCTCCATAATGTCACTGAAAAATCCGAAATCACAGCTTGTCACCGCATACGCATACCATATATCTATATTTTTCGCAACAAATGTTTTATAGCCCGATACATCGGATATACTTCCGTAGCTTTCATCGAGCTCAAGTTCATTCTTGAAGTCCTCATAGAAATAAGCGGTTCTGTTCTTGCTTGATTTAATCCATTCGTTGAGATTATCGAACAGGGGATTATCTGTTATTTCTTCAATTCTGAAATATTCTCCGTACTGCCTGATTAAGTCTGCACAGCGGAAATTACTGTTGTGAATGTTATCGCTGAATATTTCTTTTATACGCTCACCAAATTCGGGAAGAGTTTCTTTTTCCGCAAATGCTTTAATCCTCGAAAAAATATCCATACCGTAAAGGTCGCTGAAAGTGGAATTTATTTCAGGAACAAAGTTTTCGTTAAGCAGAACGTGATTTGTTTTCAGGAAATCACTGTAAGAGGTATATTTTTTACAGTTGAAATCATATGAACCGTCTATTTTATCCAGAAGTTCTTCGGCGGTGCTTAAAAGAACGAACCTTCCAAGGTCAAAGCTCTGATGTGCATTTGCTTTAATCTGATTTATAATCATATTAATCTGAGATGTTACAGCGTCCTTTTTTTCCTTGTATATATTCAGGGAATATACATTCTTAGTTACCGCCACATCGTCAACCGCATTAAGCCAGCGGCAGATACAGTCTACAGCTCTCCTTACAATAATAATTATATTGTTGCGTTTTCCGCTCTTTAAATTGTCGTGAGGTCTTCTGACGTTTCTCTTTTCGGAAATAATAATATTGCGGGCTTCGTCCCACCTTTTGTCGATGAAATCATCAAGCTTTTTCGTGTCGATATTATCGCCGCTTACATTATCGCTGTATAACAATTCCTCAATAATATCTTTCCTGAGCTTAGATGCCTTATTGATTTCATTATTGCAGACAATGCGAAGTCCGGTACTTATAATGCTGCTGTCGTCATTCAATATAAGTTTTCTGGCTCTTCTCACCTGCCCCTGACTTTCATATGACTTTACTCTCTGTTCAATATATCTCTGACATTCTTCAGCCGAGGCGATAATATTCTGAACAGATTTGCTGTTTGTGTTATAGTCTGCAAACATATCCATACAGTAGCCTGTCTGAGCCGAAAATTCACCGAAAAGCCTTGCAAGCGAAATTACTGCTGTTTTATAGCTTTCAGAAGATATTTTTTCAATCTCCGACATTAACCTGTCGATTTCAAAGCTCTGAATATCCCTGTCGTCAAAAGACATTCTCAGAGCTGCCGCCATAAGAAGGTTATCGCTTATTTCGGGAACTGAAAAACAGCAGTTCTGATAATGATAAATAAGCTCATCGGCTTTTGCAATCTGTCTGAATCCGTATGCACCGAATGCCGTGTTAATCAGTTCGCTGACGGAAACAATCATATCTGCCGCAGTCATTTCGGAATATGCTGATTTCATATCATTTCCGTAAAGACGGCTTACTTCCGCCGCAGCCGCAAGATATGTAACGGTACAGCCAAAACGTTCTTTTCCGAAAGCAAGGGCGGTATCAATTATATTTTTATCGCCTGATATAAGCTTTTCAAAGGCTTCCTCATCTCTGTATTCTCCGATTTCATAATCTTCATCTGTTTCTTCGTCAATATCATCTGATGTATCATCGGAAACAGCATTATCGGGAATATCATCATTTTCATCTGTCTGATTTGTTTCTTCTTCGGTTTCTTCCTGAGGAATAACAGGGAGTTCTATTTTTATTGATTTCTGTTCTTTTTCCCATTCATCAAGTTTCAGTTTCAGTTCGGAAGCTTTGGTACTGAGTTTCGCTTTCTGGAAATAATACTTCGCCATATCATAGTTGCCCAGAGTGATATAAAGTTCGCAGATTTCCGCACAGGTACTGTCAACTTTTTCATACATCTTGTTTTTTTCTATAAAACGCTCAATCTCCAGATATTCCGCAAGAGCCTTTTCATAGTCAGCCATTCTTTTATATATGCCTGCTTTATATGTTACAAGAAAATGGAATTTCTGCTGTAAGCTGTCAAATACATTCTCCTTATCCATTCTGTTTACGGCTTCAATAACTTTCTGCCACTGCATAAGCTTTTCATAAGCCGATATAAGTGCCATATATGATTTTATTGTAACAGGAAGCATATTTCCGTATAATTCAGTAATATTCCGCAGTTCGGAAATATACTGCTCCTGTTTATCCTTGTTCTGATTGTAAAGTGCCATAAGACAATTTACAGCTCCTGCAAAGCCCTCTTCAATATTTCCGTTTTTAAGCTGCTGCCTGCGTATAGCCAGAGCCTTTTCATACTGCTTGTTTGTGAAAAGCTTGTTCGGGTCTGTTTCATACGGATTGTTTGAACTGTACGGTTTATTGGATTTGTCTGATTTATCTGTTTTAACCGAAACAGGCTTGGCTTCAATATCTTTTTTCTTTATATTGAAAGCAACAGCTTTTTTATAACGTGTTCCTGTTTCAAATGTTACGGGAAGAGAAATTTCTTTATTTCTGCTCGCACCTTTTAAAATCTGCTGTCTGAAAGTGGAATCAGGAATATCGTTGAATGCAAATTCATAGACATTTCCGCTTAAAGCCGTTATCTGTCCGCTTTCTCTCAGAAAGTTAAGCTTTGTAATTCTGCCTGAAGTGTCGGCGGCCTTTTCCGCCTTGGCAGCCTTACTTTTCTTCTGCTGTTCGTAATACATCTTATCCTGTTCAAGCTGTATGACTGTATCATAAACATATGTACCGGAGTACTTGCTTTTTGCCTCTGACAGAATATCTTTTACATCTTCGGTATCGGTAAAGCTTATTTTAAGTTTATCGCATATCTTTTTAAGAACTTCGTATGTATATGCGGTCTGAATATCATTCTTACAGTGTTCGTCAAGAAATACGATACCCGAAACGTCCTTACACTTTATACTGACTTCTCTAAGACAGGAAGCAGTTTCAACTATTCCCTGCTCATCGGTCTGAGATGATATATACATAACCGCAGCAGCACCTGCCATACTGTAAAAATGTACATCTTCATTCAGACGATACGCCGCATTGAAAGCAGTAATGCAGGCTTCCCTGAGATTATTTGCGTAATACAGTAATCTGACGGCGTTATCATAATCTGCCGCCAGCCCACAGACTGTCGCAACAAGCCTGTTTACTTTCGGATAATCAGCTATATAAGGGCTTTCACTGAGCTTTAACATTTCAGCGGCATAAAAGGACAAAACATCTTCATTATCTTCATTATAAGCCGTCAGAAAATTTTCAAAGATTTCCTGAAATACTTGTTTGTCGGACTGGGCAAGATTTTCAAAATACTGTTTCAGCGTATTTTCCGTTATTTCGCTGTCGTATAACAAATCATCTTTTGAAATAAACGGCTTAACGGAATAAGCAGAATTTTTTCTTACAACTGCCTTATCAGTTTCGGATACAGCCTGTTTCTGTACATCATTAAAGTTCGGAACATTATTCTTTTGCACAGCAGGAACTTCGGCACTGCCTGAAATACTTATGCCGTCAACCGACTGATAGCGTATCATAACAGTAGTATTTATTTGCAGCAGCAATGAATCCTCATTGTCATTTGAAATAACAGTTCCGTCAATAATCTGACCGTTTGACTGGGTAATACGGACAAAATCCCCTGATTTTAGATTTGACAAATAATCAGTAAATTTACTCATTTTTATTACACTCCTTTAATTTAATAAATTTATTTAATATTATTAAATAAATTTTATACTATTTATTATATTTATTTCATTATTTTTGTCAATAAAAATATAATTTAACATTTTGTGAAGTATGGTTAATGATTTATATTGCTATATATAAATATGGTATACTTCCCTGAATGATTTTTTTGTGCATTATAACATAATTTCCCTTATTTGCTCATTTTATTTATATATTCAAAATTATTGAAAAAGCAGAAAATAAATGATAATATAGTAATAAAGACTTTATTTTCATAAATTATCGGATTTTAACAATTTCGTCATAGTGACTAAATTATTTGTGAATTTCTTGATTTCAAAGTTTATATACAGGGTTAATTTTCGTTTACGGGAAAATATCTGTGCATTTTATATATTTTTATTTACTGTCCATAATTTTACTAGGGAAGGTTATATAATAGAAAACTGATAATTTAATCGTGATTGATCTATTCCGTTCAGCACAGCATATAATGTCCTGACATACTGTTTTTCAGACAGCAGGCAGGTGAAATAATTTAATAATCAGTTTCTGCCAATAACGATGTATTTACGCATTAAAAATGGCAGAACTGTTAATATATACTATATTTTTTCTGACAGTAACCGACTTTTAATGTGCATTATGGGTTGATTATTCTGTCTGATGAGCGAAAGGTGGCGTGTCCGATGACACAAATAATGATTGTTTCTGCTGTTACCCTGGCTCTTCTTCTTCTGACATTTTTTATATGTATCAGTAAAAAAAGTGTCGGAAAACGTATCCTAAGCACATTATGTGCGTTGGTGATACTGATTTCCGGAGTTTATTTTCCTGTTTCGACGGCATTTTCCGTATCCGAAAACAATACGGTTTACCGTCAGCAGAATTTTGAGCTTTATCCGGAAGAAGGAGAAAGAGCAAAATCCGTTACCTTAGACGGCTTAATGCCAAAAGGAGCATCTGCCGAAGCGGTAGATGTTACGGGAGATACTTCAAGGCTTGAGGGCATAGCAGAGAGTGACGTTAATGCTGAGAATGCAGAAATCAAAGAAAAAGATGTTCTTTTAGCTTACGATATTACAATAAAAGACGGCAAAAAAGAATATCAGCCTGATGAAAACAATCCTATAAGGGTGGAAATCGCCAATCCTGAAATCCGCAGTGATGTCACAAGTGAGCTATGGCACATAAAAGATGACGGTACAAAAGAACAGATAAAAGACTTTTCTGTTGAGGACGGAAAAATAAGCTTTTATGCAAAGGGTTTCAGTATCTATGCACTGGTGAATGTAAAGCCGCCCAAAACACTTGACCTTGAAAACGTATCGGAATTATCAGAGCTTACGGGAGAAAGGTCAGGAGCAGGCTTTTATCTTTATTACGGAAGCAATAAATATTTTACAAATGATATTAACAGCAGTGATTGTTTCATAGAAACTACCAGTATTTCCGAAGCGTCAATATGGTATTTTGAAGCTGTCGGAAGCGACTATAAAATTTATACCTATAAGAACGGTGTAAAGAAATATATAAAGACCAAAAGCGGAAATAATATTGAGTTAAGCAGTACAGGCGATACTTTTGAAATTACTGCTAAACCTGCTTCAATCAGCTTTTATTTCAATAAAAAAGGAACAGACAAATATATACAGCATTCAAATAGTGGAGGAGGTATTCGTTATTACAGCGGTACTGGTTCTGGCGGAAACGGTGATATCTTTCTTTACTTTGCCGATTCTATGAATTTGCCTGATGACTACTACGAGCTTGACGGAAAAACCTATGGTCTGATGAACTTCACAGGCGGTAATATGGGCAACGCACTGATGGCAGAGAGTAACAGTAATTATCTGGGTATGAATTCCCTGCTTGTTCAGGAAACTGCAGGAAGAAAAACGCTGTATGTTGCCGAAAATGTCGATATTTCTATGTGGACGTTTAACTGTGTATCGAGCAACAACTATACCATATCAACCGAGGTAGACGGTGTAACAAAGTATATGAAAATCAGTTCAGGCTCTGTTACAACCGTTGATAATATATCGGAAGCTTCAGTTGTAATCGTACAAAGCAACAATAAAAACCAGCTGCATTTTATTACAACTGACGGATATTCTGTTGCATTTCAAAACAGTGAGCAAAACGGCGGATTTTACGCTGCTGCAAACAATGCCTCTGATGTAACACAATGGCTGAATATCGTTGAACCTACAGACATTTCGCACAGCGACCTTATTACATATGTTGCCGATAAGGTAGGAGTATCGGACGATATTGTTACGGACGGCTGTTCGGTAATTGTCTATACCCGTATATGGGATCCGGCAAGAAAGACTTATGATTTCTATGCGATTGACCATGACGGAACATTATATCCCTGTTATGAGCGTGGCGACCATATTATGTGGATAGGTTATAAGATTGATACGCTCATATGGAAATTTACGGAATATAAAGACAGAAACGACAATCCCACATATTACTATGAGCTTTATAACCCCTATTCGCAGAAGTATATAGCACCGAAGCTTTCAAACGGACAGACAATTTCCGATACAAAAATCGGTATAAATATGCCCGGCAGACGTGAGGGAGAATATCATACAACCATTATTGCATGGGACGATATGTACTATTCCTATGCAGGACTTAAATCCCATATATATGTAGATCCCAATGATCCCGATGGGAAAAAAATTGGAAATGTTCTGACGGACAAAAGAACAAAGGCGGAAACCTTTTACTTTGCTATGGTAGAGCCTTCATCATCAACGCTGACCAAGGTAAAAACACTGGATAACAATGATTACGGTATAAGTATGAAAATGGTTGACTTTCCAAAGCAAAAGTCCCCTTTATTTCTTCAGAATGACTTTCTGGGTACAGGGACAACAAGCTTTGAATTATCACCCGACAAAGGGCTGTTATCTACAAATCTGAACGACAGTGGTTATCCTACCGTTGCAAGGTCATCAAGCACTCACTACGGAGAAAGTCTGTATAATTTGTTTGCAGACAGTCAAAACAGTAATTACACTACTGTAAATCACTTATTTATCGAAAGTATATATAAGTCAAGCGGTTATTTTGAATTTGACAGTTGTCAGAACTTTGCAACGTTGATACAGGAAGACGGAACCCGTGGTGAAAATTTCATTGTATACAAAGAACTTGGCACAACGGACGAAGGACAACCCAAAACAACTTTACAACACGGGCAGTTCTTACCATATAATACTATAACAGCAGGTGTTTATTCCGGGAAAAATCCCGAAAACCTGTACAGTGCCTTGGCTTTGCCTGGGGACACACAAAGAGGCAAACTGCCTGACACTGACCCCCGAAAGTATGAAAAACTGCACACAATAGGTACTACTACCAACTACTATAACGGAATGGAACTGAGTGCAGGCTTTGTACAGACACCGAGCGGCAAGGACGCATGGGGACACGATATTATATTTGAATTTACAGGTGACGATGATTTCTGGTTCTATGTTGACAATGAGCTGGTTCTTGATTTGGGAGGTATTCACTCCGCACTGGCAGGCAATGTAAACTTCTGTACAGGTGACGTTGTTGCACAGACAGGAAATGGTACAACAAGCAATACCAATCTTCGTGATTTGTTTGCAGAAAACTACAGAGGAAGAAATCCGGGTGCTACAGACACCGAAGTAAATAATTATCTTAAAGATTTTTTTGCTGTTGACCATATTGAAGATGATGGTACGGTTGTATATGAGAAGATGTTCAAGGACTATTCCGTACACAAAATGAGAATTTTCTATATGGAAAGAGGAGCGGGAGCATCAAACCTGCATATGCGTTTCAACCTCAGTTATGTTAATCCCGGTGACGTTATGCTGACAAAAGAAACTACGGGAACAAATGAGCTTGATTTCGATTTGGTTGAATATCCTTATCAGATTTGGTATGCCGAAAGAGAAGGTACAGAAGCCAATCCTCTTGGAGAAAATGACTGGAAACTACTCAGCAATAACGATGTACACGGTAACTACGAAAACGATAAGGTTACTTATGATAATTCAACGCAGAGGGTACACTTTGAAGCATCATATACTCCTCACGGCGGAACTACACCATTTGAGTCGGTTTATTTCCTGCACCCCGGAAGACATGCGGAAATACATTTTCCTGCCGTTGCCGTTGTTTATAAGGTTATCGAATGCAGTGTCAATAAAGATGTATACGAAATCGTAAAAATCAACGGAGAGCCAAAAGCAGGAAGTCTTGTAGGTTCTACAGGAAGAAAAACATATGAATCGGAGGCATATAACGTGCGGCAATCTCCGACAATAGTATTTCAGAATACTGTAGACCCAAAATATCTGCGTACACTGCGTTTTCAGAAAAAGCTTTACGATGAAGCAGGAAATGAACTTTATTACGATCTGGAAAGCGGAATGTCGGCAGACAGACAAGACAAAACAACATTCAATTACCGTCTGTATCTGTCAAACGGTGCTGACGATAATCTGAATCTTACGAATATGTATAAATATTACGTAAAAAATGCCGAAGGATATTATTGCAGATGGGACGTAAGCAATCAGTGTTTTGCAGCTACCAATATAACAGACGTAAGCAGTCTGTCAGAAGAGGTGCTTGATACAATTACGTTTGAAACCTCTATGAACGGAGCAATTTCCAAAATACCTGCAAGATATACAGTAGAAGTACCTTATCTTCCTGTAGGAATGAAGTTCAGGGTCGAGGAAGGAGAAAATGAAATTCCGCTGGGCTACAGTCTTGTTGACTATGTGTGCGAGAATAATTCTTATGAAGTTGATGGTACAGATAATAGTACAGGCTGGATAAAAGAGCAGGATACGCCCGATATGACCGTCAGTAACAAGCGTGGCTTCGGGCTGGAAGCCAATAAAACATGGTCAGACAGCGACTTTACAAAATCTCACGCTGCAATATATACAGCCGTGTTTATAGATGACGCTCTCACACCTGTTCCGAACACCATAAAGAAAATAGATGACCCCAACACATATGTACGTTATTTCTTTGATTCACTGGAAACAGGAAAAAATATTTCAAACTATAGCATACAGGAGGTTGAACTGACAGGTGATATTGTCACCGACAGCAACGGTCTTGTTACAAGCTATGGAACTGTCAAGAGAATTATTGACGGTAACCCTACTGTTATAGAAGCTACGCCAACAAGAACAAATGTTCCCGAAAATCTTTCCTATGTTGTAAGATATGAACAGGGTACATCTTCAACTACTGCTTCGGGAGCTGCGTCTGATGGAAATATCCGTTCGGATAAGATTGAAAACAGACGTTCAGGCGGACTTGTAATTTCCCTGTATGATATGCAGACCCGTGAACCGCTTGCAGGCGGTGAATTTGTACTCAAACGTAAAGACATCGAGAGAACTGAGGACGATGAAGGCAACGTTATTTCAACTACCACCACAACCACAACTCTGGGCAGGTTCACTTCAAATTCTTTCGGAAGAATAACGGTTCTTTATGACTTTTTGTCAAATGCAACCTCAGACCCCGATGCAACGGTTGAGGAATACACCCTGACGCAAATCGGAGCTCCTCAGAGTTATATAGCTGTTCCGAATACTACAACATTCTTCCTTTTCAGAGATGACCCCAATAATATACGCTCCGTTGACGCTGCTGTATACGGAAACGAAACAATGTGGGAGGACGGATATAAAAGCTCTGTTCTGGGAGATGAGCTTGTAGCCTATATTGATGTGTTCAACAAGCAGTTCTCACTCAAAGCCGAAAAGAAAGACAGTGCAACAAACCTGCCTGTGAGCGGAGCAAAGTTTGCTCTTTACAGAAGCGTAAAGGGTGTCGGCGGTGAACTTAAAGATATAAAGCCTGCTGTCGGATATGAAGAGCTTGTATCTGATACAAACGGAGTTATTCCTAAAATAGACAGAACTCTCCCTGAAGGCAAATATTATCTTACAGAAAAAGAACCGCCCTCAGGCTATGATGCACTTGACAAGGATATTGTCTTTACTGTATCGGCTGACGGCTCTGTAACTATAAACAGTGCAGGACACGAAGGCTATCTTACAGCCGATACATCAGGCAACATAAACACCTATACCATAAGTATTCCCAACACACGAACCCCATCGGATTCAAACGAACTGAAACTAAGTCACAAGATTAATGCTGATGATGTCAACTCAGGTCTTAAGCTTGAAACTTTGGGAGTTGCCAACAGAGATGTTTTTGAAGTGCAGATGGGTACAAAGAATATGGGTGCAGGCTCGGATAACAATGTGACAATTCCGATAACTCACGATTTTGCAAGAAGGTCGCCTAACTATACCTATATCGAGGGCGAAATCTACTACCCTCAGCATCTGCAGTATGCAGCACAGACTCCGATTACAAACGCAACAAAGAAAACCGATGTACTCCAGCTTATAAATGAAAACTGGAATCCCGATGACAGCGAAAAGAAAAATGCAGCGTCCTCGGGCAGCGGATATACGGACATAACCGCATATTATAAATGGACAGATACTTCAAAGCAGCTTGATATTACGGGAGAACCACTCCAGCCCGAAATTTATTCGGCAGGAGAAGAAAGCGGAGCAGGTATACCCCACGGCGGAATTGTAGATTTGCTGTATGACCAGACAGCCATATTTAAAAATCAGTTTCCCTCAGCCCCTGTTTCGGCAGGAACAGTGCCTTCCGTTGCATTCCAGCTTAAAGAAAATCTTCAGGCATTCAAAACCACCAACGACAGTACAACAGGTATTATCGACATATACAACGATGTTGTTGACGGAAATCAGGAGAAACCGCCTCTTGAAAGAAAACACAGCGAGTTCTACACCGCAAGTATTGCTCTTACAGGCGGAGAGTATACAGGCGATACGACTTCCAACGGAGGTTATTCTGCACAGTCAAATGCAGAAACCGCAGCGACTTTCGGCGGAGGAGAGTTCAAAGTAACCTCAGATGATATTTCAATCGAGTATACTCACAGGATAAAGACAGGAAGCGTTACCATAAGCAAAAAGCTTGACGGTACTGTAAGCGATACAGATACGCAGGGCAAAAAGAAAGAATATACGTTTATAGTATCCTATAAAAATCTGTTCGGATACCATAACCCCGAAAGCACTATCGACAAGGAACAATGGACATATGCGGACGGACTTACAGGTATTCTCTCAGGCGAGGACGCTTACGGTCATTCCTACAGCGATACAACGTACTATGCAGATGATACCTCCAGAACAGTTAAAGCACACAATGGCGGAAGATTTACTCTTTCAGACGGAGCTTCCGTTACATTCACAGGTATTCCTGTAGGAACGGTTCTCCGTGTTGAGGAGCTTTCCGAATTTATTCAGCCTGAAGGAGTAAGGGTTGAATCCTATGTCAACAGGACAGTATTTTCGGGAGTTGTCGGAGAAGGAGGACTTTCCGCAGCAAACACCAGAGATTATACCGGCGAAAACCAAAAGACCGACCTCAAGCTTGACAGAAAGCAGATAACTGACGGCGGCGAAACCAGAACAAAAGTCACGGTAAATACAGGCGGCTATCAGATGACAGACGGTGCGGAATGGCTGTATGAGGTACACAACACATATACAAGAATACCTGTTCTGTACAGATATATTGACAGATATATCGTAAACGGTCAGGCAACGGATTTAAGGGACGGCTACACATACTTTGTAAAGGACAGCGACACAGGATATTCAGGCATATCCGCAGACGGAGAACTCAGCGGAGCTCTGAAAACAGCAGTATGCGACTCAGCCCCCGATATAATAAACGTGCTTTGCAGCTATAACATATCTTATGATGCTGTAAGCAAAACGGACGGCGTTTATTATGAAAATCAGAATACTTTCTATAGAAATACCGTAAAAGAGCCGTCAGGAACACTGAAAAGTCAGTTTGAGCTTATTACAGTAACAAATCAGCTCAATGCAATACTTAATGCTATGTACGGCAGTAATGACAGCAACGCTTCAATCAATGAAACGGAATACAACAAGCTGAAAGATGACTGTACTTCCCTGCTGAGCGATGATGAAACACCTCAGGTATATTCCAAGAGTGACGTTGTGGGACTTAAAGCTTCTCTCAGAAGCATTATCAACAGAGCCATAGAGGACTGCGGCACAACACCTCCGACAAAAGCACAGCTTATCGAAAAACTTAAATCTTCGGACGGAGTAAACGGTTATTTCTGTTACGATAACGGTGAATTTAAAATTGTTCAGGCTACATATGCCAATGCTCTGAGAATGTATGACGTAAACTTACAGCTCGTTGTTCCGAATGCCCTCCCCCCTACTGCACATACCCTCACAGAACAGCGTACAATAAACGTCAATTCAGACACCTACCATACAGGCGAGTATATTACAATAAAGTACAAAGTTCCATTCAACGGCATATCCAACCTTGCGAAAACAGCAAACGCAGACGGTGATATTAATATCGGCATTATAAATTCGCTGGGACTGTCAGACGACTGCAAGGAACTGTATCACATTCATACCGCTGACGGAAGAGAACTGTATTTCGGCTACTGGGAGAGAATTATCACCTACAATGACGGAAATACACTTAAAACAACATTCAGCCCCGTTTCGACAAACTTCAATTACCGCTACCGTGTAAACGACCACGTAACTATAAGAGCGGTATATCAGGAGGCTGACAAAGGCTCAACAGAAAGTACAGACACCCGTAAGCGTTATGACCCCGGCAAAACCTTTTATGAGGAAGATGAATTTATTCCTTTTGACAAGGACGCTGAAAGAACAATCGAAAGACTGTATACACCTGTTCAGGAGAGAACACGTGTAATTTTCTGGCAGAGGGAAAACGGTGTAAAGAAATATATGGACAACAACGGAGATTATACTATTGATGAAAGTATAATCAACGGTCTTGAAAAAGTTGCCGACAGATTTTACAAGGAAACTTATGACGCAAAATACGGTACAGATGCTGTAAATATCAAAATTCAGACAGAAGACTGGCACAATGCCTCAGTAAACGATACAGGCTCACACCTTACGGTTACGGGTGAAACTACGGAAAGCTCGTATATAGGAAGTGAGCAGGAGCTTTATCAGGTTTCCTATATGGTACCCAACGAGGACGAACAGGTCGGATATGCGGCTTCGGCAACAGACAGAACCTATAACAATTATTCTGTTCAGACATCAGGCGGAATACAGAACCGTACACGTGTTGACGTTGTATTCGGCGGAGTAGGTTCGGCTGATTCAGATACCGATATTGTGGAAGTAGGCTATGCACTTTTCCAAAGCCCGAAATCAGGTACAAATGCAAAATACGGAAATGCTTCCGAATTTCATAACGCACTTCTGTCAGGCGGAGGTCTGAGAGCATCACTTGAAAATACTTCTGCTATGCTCGTATCTCAGAATAAATACAAAATCACCAATAACACTGTTTTCGGTGATTACAACGTAAAGCTGAGTATGAACACGGTAACAATGCACGCTGAATCAGGTATCGAGGGCAATACAAACGGTGCAGTTCTTACAAACAAGAACAGAGTAAACATCGTATTTGATATGCCTAACAACGAAAATACAAAGAAAAGCTTCTATACCTGCTATACCGTTATGAAAATAAGGGATAAAAACGGAAATTATCTGTAC
This sequence comes from uncultured Eubacteriales bacterium, assembly GCA_900316025.1. Classification (GTDB taxonomy): domain Bacteria; phylum Bacillota; class Clostridia; order Oscillospirales; family Acutalibacteraceae; genus CAG-964. Next base: position 8,568 of record ONBJ01000026.1, on the reverse strand, counting down.
CGTATTTCCGATACTCCTGTTACGTTCAATCTTAATGAAGCCGACCACGTTACGGAAAACGAGGGAAACAAGACATACTTTATGAATATGTCCACAGGTACGGCAACACCGTCGGAAAATCCGTCAGCATCAGAACCTTATGCGTTTGACGATTTGACAAATCCCGGAACAGGTTATCTGAGCAGCAATTATACAACGGCTGTTGAGGGAAGAAAGCTTATATTTACACCTCATTTCCTCGACAGAACAGAGGACGGAGTACGTTATTCGGGCAAGTTTGTAAAGGTTGAGATAGGAAAGACTGAATTTACGGCGGAGCAGATTGCACAGCTAAACAGCAGACAAGATGTTGAAATTATTTTTGACCCGTCTGTTTATCTGAATGACCCTCTTTCCGAAGGAGCATTCCATATAAAAGTCTATATGGAAAAGGTCAAACAGTGTGCATCATTCAGCTTTACGAAAAACGCACATACCACAGTAAATATTGATATTTATGATGTGAACGGAAACAGGCTTTCAAAATGCTGCGAAACGTTTGAATCAGAAAGCGAAGATACAGACGAATTAATCGAAATACCTTACAGTTGTCGAATGAAGATTACGCTCAGCACCGATACAGGCTACACACCCGATATTTCCGCAATACCTGACGGACTTACAGACGGTACTGTTGTTACAGGCGGTATCGTGTCAGGTGACGGAGAACAGCTTTGGATTGTTGAAATAAGTGCAGGAAATGAACTGCAGAAAGGTAATGATGAGCTTGTGCAGAAATATCAGAGAGTACTTGATAATCTGCCTACGGCTCAGACAAATTAAAAACTGAACAGCGGTTATATTTTTTTGGGAGTTTTACTATGAAAAAATATTTTGAACCTGAAATTGAAATAACAGAATACCGCTTAGATGATGCTATAGCAGCATCGCTTATAAGAGGAAGCGAATCCGATAATGAATTCAATAACGGCGGTGACAATGGTCAGGAAGAAACGACTATCCCTGATATGATAGCTGACCATGACCCTGACGGTGATGACTGGTGGTAAGAATATGAGCGTGAACCTGTTGTTTTGATTTTCTAAATAAAAGCAGGCACAGACGTTGCAACGTCTGTGCCTGCTTTGTTATAGCCTTCTTTTTGGGTACGCAGATTTTCTTTTTCAAGTTTTCAGAGATACTGCAAATATGCACTATTGGTTATGACTTATATTAGTGCAAACGATTGACACTGCCTGATTTCCTTACACAGCACATATATTGACTTTTTATATAATTATTTATATAATTATAAATATGAATAATTATATAAGGAGTTATACAAATGAAGATAATAACGTTTACCAATCAAAAAGGCGGTGTTGCCAAAACAACCTCCACATACAATATAGCCGCCGCAAAAGCTATGCAGGGAAAAAAGGTTCTTATGGCAGACCTCGACCCACAGGCTTCCCTTACAATTTCCTGCGGTATGGAAAAGGACTATATGGGTATGAATATATGCGGACTGCTCGACGGCAAAGACCCGCTCGAATGTGCATACACGGTAGACAGCCTCAATATGGATAACCTGTATATAATCCCGTCAGATATAGACCTCGCCGAAACTGAAATGAGGCTTATCTCGAAACCTGCAAGAGAAAAGAAACTCAAAAGGTCACTTGAAAAACTGTCGCCCTACTTCGACTACTGTTTCATAGACTGTCCCCCACAGCTTTCCATACTCACAATAAACGCACTTGTTGCGGCTGATGAAATAATTATCCCCTGCAAGACGGACTTTCTCGCATATAAGGGACTTAAAGCTCTGCTCAGCACCATAAGGGAAATAAAGAACGACCCTGACCTTAATCCCTCCGTATCGGTAATGGGCATAATTGCGACCATATACGAAAAAAAGGTAAATGACCAGAAAGATGTATGGGAGCTTCTGCACGAACAGGGAGTGCCGTTCATAGGAACGATTAAAAAATCCGCCGATACCCCCAGAACCGTCTATCAGGGACTGCCTGTTGTCATTTCCAACAAGCGTTCGGAAGTGGCACAGGAGTATATAAGAATAGCTGAAACCATAAAATAATTTTATATAAACAGTTATATTATTATATAACTGTTTATATAATTTAATTGTTTATATAATATTCTATATAAAAAGTTATATAAAGGAGAGCTTACAATGGCAAAATTAAAGGATATGCTCGGCACTCAGGCTTCCATAGCTCAGGAAAGCAGGACAGCCGTAAGCAGTTTCAAAAGCAACCACGATAAAAACAAGATGATTTCGGCTTATGTAGATGCCGAAAGATACACTAAGTTCAAAGCTATAAACGAACGCAGGGGAATAAGCAGCAACAAGATATTAAATCTTCTGATAGCAGACTATGTACTCCAGTATGAAAAACTGCTTGACGAGTAATTCAGGGAAATTATCGGGGTAAAAAATGTTGGTCAATAAAATAATGCCGTTTCAGACACCTGAAGAAATAGAAAAGAAAAACAAAATAATATATGAATTTATTGAAAAGATATACCCTTTCAATAAGAACAATTACGATACACAGACAGTCAGCAAATATGCCAAGAAATGTATGCTGGATATTCTTCAGATAGAAGACAAGGCAAAAAAGAGATATATTCTTTCTTTTAACGGCGATAAAGACGCAATAACAAGAGATGTGGCTGAAATTCTCGATGCCATAACTCCTGCGGAATTTCAGAAGGATATTTTCGGCGAAGAACCTGTCTTTCCTGAAATAATAGATTATTTCAGCCTGAGAGATTTGGACAACGAAAGAAACAATACGGACAATTACAAAAGGTTCTGCTTTTATCTTACACAGGTTCTGCACTCACAGGTATCGGCATTCCGTTATTACGGCTTTCCGCTTGAGGAAATAGAAAATCTCATCAGAAAAAAGGCAGGAAAGCACTATAAGGCACCCGAGGGCTTCGACAAAGTACGTATATTTGAAGAAGAAGAAAAAAAGAATGCTCTCCCGAAGGTGGATACAAAAAAGCTTGATAATATCATATTTCCGCTGGATAAAGTAAACTCCACACTATGGTACGGATTTCCCGTAGGTACGGTAAAAGGACTGAAAGCAGAAAGCACCAGGGACAGCAACGACGGAAAACAGGCAAATATCCTTCTTCTGCTCGACTTTACAGCCCTGAACGGAGTAAATATAAACATAAGCCGTGAGCTGACAGTATACGACAAATGGGTCTGGAATGCCTGTGCAAACCTCAAGGAACAGGGTCACGATGTAATCACGGCAGAACAGATATACAAGGCTATGGGCAATTCGGGACGACCGAATGCAAAACTGAAAGAGAAAATACTCGAAAGCGTGGAAACCATAAGCCGTGCAAGAGTAAGCATTGATACAACCGCAGAAAACGAACTCTATCCCAAGTATGACAAATTCAGGGCTACCTTTCCCCTGCTTTCTACCGAAATATGTACCGCCTCTGCAAGAGGTCAGATAGTTGAGGACGCTATCAGGATTATCGAAACGCCGAAACTTTTCTCATTTGCGGAAGACAGAAAGCAGGTAACAAGACTGCCCGTGAATGTTCTTGACAGTCCCATAAGCAAAACCGAAGACAATCTCCTGCTTTCGGACTATCTTCTCACAAGAATATCCAAAATGAGAAACAATCCGAGTGTCCCAAAGACCATACTGCTGGAAACCATATACCAGAAATGTGAAGTCCGTACATACAAGCAGAAACAAAGACTTCCCGAAAAAATTGAAAGGATACTCACACATTACAAGAATATCGGCTGGATAAACGACTACAAACTGAACAGCCGTGAGATAAATATAAAAATAAGCTGAGAGGTTTTTCGGTGGAAAATCTGCCATAAAATGCTAAAATTTTTGCCAATAATTTACCATAAATCTACTGAAAAACTTAATAAAAATTCGCCATATTTTACCAAAATCTGCATATGTCATAATAAACGGCTAGCTATGAAAAAAGGCAGCGGACAAAAAATCGCAAGTCGCTCACTTGCGATTTTTTGTCCGCTCACTTGCGATTTTTTGTCCACTCACTTGCGATTTTTTGTCCAAAAGGTGCGATTTTTTGTCCAAGCCCCTTCCGAAAAAGCCGCATACAGACTAGCTTTTTCGGGGGTCGAAAATTATATAAGAGTCTTTAAGACTCTTTAACGGCAAGCCGTCCCCACTTGACAAGGGGACGGCGTTGCTCTATTTTCTGAGCCGAAAAAAGAAAAAAAGGAATACCTCTCCCCTACCCGTATCTTACGCTGAGGGAAGTCGGTTTATACATACTATGAATTTTAAGAAAGGAATTGAAATAAAAATAAATGAATTTTCAGGAAACCACAGAAGAAATAAAAAAACATCTCCCCGAGTATGCAGAAGAACATCTGGAAAAGTCCAAAGGTAAAAACCAGTATGTCTGTATATTCTGCGGAAGCGGAACAGGTTCTAATGCCACGGGAGCATTTACCGTATACCGTGATAATTATTACTGCTTTGCCTGTCATCAGCACGGCGATATCTTTGACCTTGCGGAAAAAACGGAAAATATTCCCAGAAATTCGGTAGTTCAGCACTTAGCCGAAAAATATCATCTGGAAATTGATTTTTCAACCGAAAAAATAAAAAAGGATTTTCCGAAAGAAAATCCTGAAATAAAATCACAGAACGAGCAGGAGGAAAACTATACACCTTTCTTTTACGGTGCAAACGAACATATAGGCGAAACGGATTACCACAGAGGAATATCTCTCCCGACACTCAATCATTTCAGGGTCGGATACGTCAGGGAATGGCAGCACCCGAAAAATCCTTACTCGCCTTTTACGCCAAGACTTATAATTCCCACTTCCGAAAGCTCTTATCTTGCAAGAGATACAAGAAATTATGACGATATTCCCGAAAATCAGAGGAGATATGTAAAATCAAAGGTAGGCAGGGTGCATATTTTCAACGAAAAGGCTATTGAAAGCGGAGATGTCGTGTACATAGTCGAAGGCGAGATAGATGCACTCAGCATTATTGACGTTGCAGGCTATGACAGTGCTGTCGGTCTGGGAAGCGTCAGCAATATAAACCGCCTTTTCGATGTCGTTGACAAATCGGAACACAAACCGAAGTTCATAGTATCGCTTGACAACGACAGTGCGGGGGAGAAGGCACAGAATGCTCTTATGGAAGGTTTTGGCATTCGGAATATATCCTGCTGTGTCTACAATCCCTGCGGCGACTGTAAAGACCCTAACGAAGCACTTATGGATAATCCCGAAGTTTTCAGACATTCGGTAATATACGGCATAGAAAACATTGACAGAATTGTTGATGAATATATTCACAGGGACGAGATGAACAGGAAAGTGAATTATGACAGTCAGTTTTCGGCAAAGGTTTTTCTGAGTGATTTCGTTGACGGAATATCGGGAAATGTCAACACGGAAGTAATTCCGACAGGCTTCAGGGAACTTGACGATATTCTTGACGGCGGTCTGTATGAGGGGCTGTACGGTATCGGTGCAATATCCTCTCTGGGAAAAACGACATTTGCAATGCAGATTGCAGACCAGATTGCCGCACAGGGGTATGAGGTTCTTATTTTTTCGCTTGAGATGTCAAAAAATGAGCTGATTGCCAAAAGCATAAGCCGTAACACGATGCAGAGAGTGCTTGAAAAAGGCGGAAGTATTCAGCACGCAAAGACTACAAGGGGAATTATGACATACAAGCGGTACAGCTCATACTGTCAGGAGGAAAAGAAGCTTATCAGGGACGCTGTGCGTGACTATGGCAGAATAGCAGAAAATATCTTCATCAGGGAGGGTATGGGCGATGTCACGGCAGAAGTCATAGCAGAGCAGGTCAGGGAGCATACGGAAAGCGGACACAGACCGCCTGTGGTGATTGTAGACTATCTCCAGATACTTTCCCCGAAGAACGAAAGGTGGACGGACAAGCAGAACACGGACAATGCCGTGCTTACTCTGAAACGACTGTCAAGGGATTATAAAATTCCCGTTATCGTGATAAGCTCATTCAACCGTGAAAACTACAGCGTAAAGGTTTCAATGCAGGCTTTCAAGGAAAGCGGTGCTATTGAGTACTCGACAGATGTTCTTATCGGCTTGCAGCTCAAAGGCATAGGCAGCAGGAACTTTGACACGGAACAGGCAAAGAGTAAAAATCCCAGAGAAGTTGAAGCGGTTATTCTGAAAAACCGCAACGGCAGGGCAGGAGAGAAGACAGCATTTAATTTCTACGCTATGTTCAATTACTTTGCCGAGGCAAAATATGACTTTACGGACAGGAAAATTTCAGACAACAACATTTCGGCTGTGTCTGACGGTCTGAATTTGTTTCTTGACGGTAAAGACAGGGAGCGTCTTTGATATAAAAAAATGCAGACATTCAGAAAAGGCTTTAAAATTCGTTTTAAGGCGATTTTAAGTCTAGGTATGAAATTATATTCCTAAGCATAAAAAACGTCTGTAAGGGGCGTTTAAGGGCAGTTATGAACGTGATTAAGGTATGCCGTGTATGAGATGGAAAGAATTAGGGAAAACATTATCCGAAATACGGCTGAAAATGAAAGCAGTGCAGAAAAGGCTTTAAATTGCGTTTTAAGGCGATTTTAAGTCTAGGTATGGAATTATATTCCTGAGCATAAAAAACGTCTGCAAGGGGCATTTAAGGGCAGTTATGAACGTGATTAAGGTATGCCGTGTATGATGTGGAAATAATCAGGGAATATAATAGAGCCTGAAAAAAGTCAGTCGGCTGTGAATAAACAATAATATAATTACTTATATAATTATCAATATAAAAAGTTATATAAATAGTTATATAATATATGAAAAAGTAAAAATAATTGATTGATTTCTGCTTTGTTCGGTTATGATATTTATATAATTTTTAATATAAAAAATTATATAAATAATTATATAAAAATCGGCATACTAATGTATGCCGATTATATGTTTGATGAGTTTAAGGGCGTTGCCCTTAAAAATCCTACAAGGGGCTTTGCCCCTTGACCCCACCACTTTTGAAAAAGTGGACAAAACTTTTAATTGTCATAGCTATACAATTAGAAAATCATTTGGAAAATTTTCAGTTCCATATAACTTTAGCGTTACCGCTCCATTCGGAAGCCCATTCTGACGGAGCAGAGCTTTTTCCTTTTACTATGATAGTCTGTTCTGCCGTCCATTTTCCGAAAGCACCGCTTTCAATAACAGTCACACTTGACGGAACAGTAATTTCCTTTACAGCCGTACAGCTTGAAAAAGCACCGTCACCTATTGATTTAAGCCCTTCTTCAAGTTTTACGCTTTCGAGAGCAAGACAGCCTATAAATGCAGATGTTCCGAGAGATTGTATCTTTGAGGGAATGTTTATTCTTTTGAGTGACTTACAACTGTTGAATACCATCTCACCGAGTTCAAAGACAGTATCGGGCAGGTCAAAGGTTTTCAGGCTTGTACAGTAATAGAAAGCACTTTCTTCTATTTTTTCGAGCTTCGGGGGAACATTCAGTTCCGAAAGCTCATAGCACGAGAAAAACGCATTTGCACCTATGCTTTTTACCGTATCTGGAATTTTTACGCTTTTGATTTTCAGGCAGTTCTTGAAAGCTCCCGAAGGTGTTCTTTCTATACTGCCCTGAATATTGACGCTTTCCAGAGTTTCGCAGTTCATAAAGCATTCCACTCCGATATACTTTACGGCTTTGGGTATGTCGGCACTTTTAAGACGGTCGCAGCCTGTGAAAGCAAAATCGCCTATATGTGTTACAGTATCGGGAAGGACAAGTTCCTCAACATTACAGTCACCGAAAGCACCGTCACCAACAGATGTTATACCGCTTTCAATGACTATCTTTTTTATTTCGTCCTTGTGAAATGCCCAGCCGTGAAGATAATCGTCAGCATCATATATTTCTCCGCTGCCGCTTACTGTGAGTGTGCCGCTGCTGTCCAGAGTATATTCGGCATTATCACCGCATTTTTTGTTTTCCATAATGTCTTCAAGCTTTTTGTCGTCCGAACTGCTTTTGTTTACGATTTTGGCAATCTGTGAACACCCTGACGCAGATAAGACAATACAGCCTGCCAGAATAATACAACCTGTTTTTAATATATTTTTTCCTGAATTGATTATCATATTTTTTTCTCCTTATAAATATAAACGGATATTTTGCACTTCAAGCCTTTTTAACAGATGTTTTTTTCCGATTATCACCCCTTTCGTTACGTGGTTTATTTTACCATAATGTACACAGTATGGCAAGCTGACAGTATATAGAAAAAATTATTTATTCTTGTGTGACTATGTTGCAGAACATAACTTGTATTTCTGATATACTTGGCATATACTTTATGAAAGGGTGTTTTCTATGAGCGAAACAGTTGTTAAAAAGGAAAATTTTAAAAGTGAGATACTTTAACCTAAATGGGCAAGAAGTCCCCCGCCTTAGAGGCGGGGGGATGAATTGCCCGTCAGCCGTAAGGCTGACTTTTTCCTTGACTTACGGCTTTGTTTATGCTATGTTTGAGATAAAGAG
>ONBJ01000054.1 GCA_900316025.1 uncultured Eubacteriales bacterium | reverse complement strand
GGCTATGACTGGACTTACAGTATCGACAGCCTGAATGTAACAGTAAATTGTGATTATGATTTCAGCGATTACAGATACACATTCCATGTAAAAGGTGTAGAAGAGGGTTATGTCAACGCTGTGCTGATGTATGTCAATATGCAAGACCAGTGGGTAAGAGTTCCGATGAAACTTTATGTTGACAAAAATCTCAATGTCAGCAGAGTAGACAATGCTACTCAGGAAAGTGACACTTGTTATGACAGTATGAAAAAGATTATTCTGCGTGACAATGTACATTCTTACACAATAGTCAAGACACATGACGATGATAACGACAAACTGGTAACGGTCAGCGAAGATGAATACGGTATTATGCACTATGAATTTTACCGCATTGAAAATGACAAAATAACAAGACTGGGTTCTTATGGTGCTAATATAGGTTTATATATTGACCATAGAACATTAAGACTTGGTGCTGTCAAAATGGAAGACGGTTGTTGCTATTCAGGAAAACTCACAGCAAAAGATGAGGGAATTACCATTGATTGGCAATATGACGGATATATGTCTTTCGGCAGAGCAATGTCAAGACACGGTCAAGGATTAATTCTCACAGATAAAGATGACCTTTCTTTGATAGCCAATTTCAGATAACTGTTGCTTATAACAATTCCTTATCGAACACAATAAAACGAAAGAATTCGGTTTATGTTTTTCATAAGCTGAATTCTTTCGTTACTGCAAAAATAAAATTGACGGAACAATCAACTGCTTCTTACTATCATTTGTCATTCCTCACCTCGTTCGGAATCTTAAGACGACATTGCTCTTGCCCCCAATAGTTTTAATTATACTTTTTCCTTAGCACAAATTTTTCTAATCACTAACGGCCAGACAATAACGGCAAACAACACCATAGTTCCTCTTGCTACCATATTGCCCCAATGACCGCCAAGCAAAGGAACTATTGTTGCCGGAGCAAACAACTCTTTCCATGCGAACATAATCGCAAAACCAATACAGGTCAAAATGGGTAAATTAGCTGAACCTTGCGGAATTTCATAGTGAATAAAATGTCTTTCGATATAGCTGCCAATCAAAAGTCCCGAAAATCCTCCGCACGCTTTGAAAGCGTCATTCATCATTTTTTCAGGTTTTACAAGCAAGTTGCCGTCAGCGTCATAATCCATCGGATAGGACTTCAGAGTGATGTATAAAATTACTCCGATGGTAACAAGCACACCTATCAAAGTCATAATATCCAGTACTTTTTCATTGCCGTCAATACGCTTTTCCACAATACTGACAACAGCAATCAGCACAATACCTTCTGTCAGACCAACCAGAACATCTTGCGGTGTGTGAACACCCAAAAAGTTTCTTGAAAATCCAATCAGCAAAATCAATATGCCACACAGAATGGCAAGCCATCTGCGTTTCTTCCACTGCCATACTGCCGTATTACCGAACTGCATAGTAGCGGCAAGCGTGTGTCCACTTGGAAAAGAATACCCTGTCGCCGCCGTTTTGGAATCGCCTGCGGGTACAATTTTGTCGCTGCGAATCCACGGACGATAGGCACAAACCGTCAGCTTGATAACACCGTTCAGAACTTCACCGACCCATGTTGTCGCAAGAAAACGGTATCCTAACTTTTTGTTCAGACACCAAAAAATAATGTACGGTAAAAACGGTAAAATGTCAACGGCAAACTTTGACAGTGCATTAAAAAATTCGTCAAAGACACCGCCCGTTGTTTCTCTCAGATTTTGCAAAAACAACAAATATTGTAAATCAAACTCCATTACTATTCCGTTACTGAAAAAAGTTTCAGTAACGGTACTCACCTACCTTTCTTTTATTGATAAAATTTAAAAAATCCCAATTTCTTATATACAGCATTTTACTGCTACCTTTGACAAGAGAAAGAAGTTATCGCATTTGTAAATGAAACACAGGGAACAATACCCTTTTTTAAAGCTGTGAGGCAATAAACTTTTCCATATTTTTATCCAGTTCGGCAATAGTTCTGATAATAAAATCCTTTGACTGTGAAAAATTGCTTTGCACCCATTTTTCATAAATGGCGATACAACCACTCGACCAGAAAGAAGATAAGTAATCCAGTCTGATGTCTTTCAGGGCAACAGGATTCTTCTCTGTCTGAACCAAACGGAATACTCCCTCTGTCATATTAATGAATTTATGTCTTAATTCACCTGTGTTATGGGGACTGAATATCATTCTGAATATTTTCGGGTTTTTCTCTATATATTCTACTATCTCCGTTCCGAAATTCTTTGTTGTATTTTCGTGGAATTTCAGAATCAGTAGTCCCAGTTCGGACAGTATCTCTTTTTCCAACTGCTCATACAAATCGTAAATGTCATAATAATGTGTGTAAAAAGTCACTCGGTGAATATCTGCTTTGTCAGATACTTCCTGAACAGTTATCTGTCTTAGTTCCTTTTCTGTCAACAGTTCTGCAAGTGCCTCTTTAAGTAATTTCTGTGTTTTTAATGACCTGCGGTCAGTTTTCTTTTCATCCATATTTATATTATTTATCTCCTTCCTTTTTGTGTTGCTGATGATACCACAGAACAACAATTTGTCCATCTGTGCGGTTGGAATGATTTTCTCATTGTATAGCTATGACATTTAAGGGCAAAGCCCTTAAACTACCCAAAATTCCAAACAAAATTTGCGTAAGCAAATTTTGACAGTAATTATTTGATTTTCAACTGCACAGATGGAAACTTTTGACTGTCACAGCTTACTGATAATATTTTTTCTTTCGATACAGCACGACCACCACAAATGCCATACCAACAACTGTCAGGAAAAACAGGTGTATTGCCTTACTGCCAGTGTCAACAGAACCTTTGTTGATTGGCGGTGTAGTTGTCTTTTCTGTTACCTCTGTTTTGATGTTGTTCTGTACAGGAGATGTCGGAACAAAGGTTGTTTTTTCAGAAACTGTTTCTGTAATACTTTCTGTGGATTTTTCAGGTAATGTCGGTGTTTCCGTAGAAGGTATTGTGGATTTTTCTGTCGGTTCTTCTATCGGTTCTTCTTTATTGGAATTAGAGAGCAGCCTAAGTTTGACATACCGTTCATTACCATAGGCATAATCTTCTCCGTTAAATCCCAATGTTTTCAGATAGCGGATACCCGCATCTATCACTTCAAATCTTTGTCCCGGAGCAAGCAATAATTCGTACTCAAATTCAGGGTGATAAGCAGCAATATATCCTGCCGAATATGTGGCAAGCGTTTCTTTGTCGGCATAGATGACAAGCGTTACACCATCGCCTTTCTGATAAAAGTTGTTGGAAACATACGGGTCAAGTGTTGTGCTGGTATACATAGGAACATCAAATTGTCTGCCGACAGAATTTTTTAATTCAGCAAGAGTAATACCGTTGCCTGTAATTCTTTGAACAATGTCACTGCCTGCACCACTGTAAAGCACCATACTGTCGGAATTTTGATAACGGGAAAGTTCTGTACCACAGGCATGATTAATTGCCATAAACATTTCTTCATATCCCTCACCGTAATTTTCCGTACCAAGCTGGTTTTCGTAGATAGTTTTGTCGGTAGCACCGTTCATATATGTATAGTAACCGCTTCCCTGATACATCTCAATAATTTTGTCATCGTATTCTGTGTTGAGTTTATCTGTAAGGTAACGGTTTACCGTCTTGTAATTCGCTTTCCAAGAGGGATACTCGTCAGCAGTCAGTTTCAGGTAACCGCTTTCATCAAAGTCAGTATAGGGAATGTCGCTGTCAGAATTTACCATTACAGAGCAGGTAAAATAAACAGAACCGACAGAAGCAACAACTTTTTCCATTCCTTCACGCAGACCTGTAACTGTACCATCTGATGAAACAGCCACAATCTGATTATGGAAAGAACTGAAAATAACATCTTCACTGTCTGCACCTTTGACTGTCAGTTTTGCAGTTTGTCCGCCCTCCAGTTCAACAAAATCCAGATTGATTGAGGGGATTTCTGAAAAAATACCGACATCATTCTTTTTACCGTATGTTCTTACTCCCTCTGATACTGCTCCGATAATCATAACATTTTCCGCCAGATGTACAGCACCATATTCATTCCTGTATCCGAAACCATATTCTCCGATAGTTTTCAGATTGGGAGTAACATAAAGTTTCTCCAGTGTTTTGGCTGACTGAAAAGCATAGGGAACAATTTCTGTCACTTCAGCGGGAACAATATATTCTATCTGTTGAAACTGACTGGTTACCGCAAGAATTTTTTTGCCGTCCGCTGTAAAGACAACACCGTCTTTGATTTTCAGACCGCCGTCTGCTTCAATCGAAAGATATGTATTCATAAAAGAAGTGGTATCAAAGTCTGTCATAACATCAGGTAACCTGACTGTTTTATCCGTCCAGTATTCAGGGTCGCCCGCATACTCAAAAGCATACTCTCCGATTTTTTCTGTCTTACCGAGTTCTATATCTTTTAAAGAAGTACAGTTGACAAAAGACCGTTCTCCAATGACTTTGACACTGTCGGGAAAAATGATTTTTTCCAGAGAGCTGTTGGCAAAGGCATATTCTCCTATGGAAGTCAAACTGTCGGGTAATACCACTTCTCCGATATAATAGCTTTGGCTGAAAGCATAAGGAGCAATCGTTTCTACACCGTCAGGAACGACATAGGTAACTTTTTCCATACTGTGCAGATTGTTTTTGAAAGCAAGAAGTGTTTTCTTGTCTTTGGAAAACAAAACACCGTCAACAGTCGAAAATCTTAAATCATTATCTTTTACAACAAATTCATCTGTTTTCAGTTCATACAGTGCTTTTTCGGAAAGTTCTGTTTCGGGAAAAATCGAAAACTTTGTGATAACCGCATTTTTAAATGCCATATCGTCAATTTTTTCGGGTGTTGTTGTGAAAGTAAGATTATTCAGCTGACTGCAATTCTGAAAGGTTTTTTCCCCGATATTTACACAGGAAATTGTCAGATTGTTAAGCTGACAATCGCTGAAAGCACCGTCCCCTATTACACGGACAGTATCAGGCAATTTGTGAACGTTGGCAAGTGATGTTCTGCCGAAAGCGTAATTGTCGATTGCCGTTACGCCTATGGGAAATGTGACATCTGTCAGATTTTCGCACTGATAAAATAACCGTTCGGGAATGACGGTCATTTTTGTATCCATTTCAGCAGAAGTCATTCCGCTGAAAGCAAACGCATAATAACCGATTTTTTCCAGTTCTGACGGAAAATCAAAACTTTTCAGACTTTTGTCATACAGAAAAACACCGTTGCCCATCTGACTGACAGAATTTGGCAACTCTGCCTTGACAAGACTTGTACAGAGTGCAAAGGTATTATTTCCAAGATAATTCACCGTATCTTCAAAGGTGACCGTTTTTAAATGAGAACAACATTCAAAAGCATAGTCACCTACTGAATTAAGACTTGCTTTACAGATTACTTCTTCCAAATCCAAGTTTCCCTGAAAGGCTTCTTTGCCAATCTCTTCTACATCGTATCCGTTGGCAAGAATGTTGTTAATGGTTATTTTGGAAAGTCCCTCATCACAGCCTGTAACAGTCGCTTTGAAATCTTTGTTAAGCTGATAATGAATACCGTTTTCCGTATAACTATTTTCGCTTGCATAAGCAGGCGAGGAAATTGCACAGACAGCAACACCGCAAAGCATAGTGACTGTCAATGATACAGAAATGATTTTTTCATTTGTGTCACACTCCTTTATTGATAATTTGAGGAGTTTAAGGGCTTCGCCCTTAAAAATCCCACAAGGGGCTTTGCCCCTTGACCCCACAATCCTTTGAAAAGGCTTGACCGAAACTTTTAATTGTCAAAACTATACAATGAGAATATCATTCCAACTGCACAGGTAAAACTTTTTTGTGTTAGGTAAGATAATTTCATTTATTTTTTGTTACACCGTCACCATAGATAGTTGTCCAGTCGTTTTTCATAGAAATCGCTGTATAGCCGTTTTCCTCACAGCTTGCACGCATTTTGTCTGCTTTTTCGATGTTGCCGTTCTCACGCTGGGTATCATCACAGCAAAGCATACATGCCATACTTTTATAAGGGTTGTTGCTGATAGTGTAGTTCGCCATAGCAGCGTCCCCTGAACTGTTACCAAAACAAAGTACGGGCTGTACGCCGATTTCCTGTTCGATAATGCTGACTTTGTTCATTTTAAGATTTTTAATCAGAAATTCACCGCCTGTGGTGACTTTATCGTCCTTTGAGAAAGTATATTCCAGACCGTCCTCATCTCCCTGATGGCTGGCAACAAGGCTTTCATCAGAACCAATCATCTGACTAAGCGGAATATTGACTACACCTTCCGCAAGTCCACGGGTAATCAGTCGGTCAGTACCGCTGACAATATATACTGTAAACTCATTCTCCTGAAGATAGTCTATCACCTGAAGCATAGGTTTGTAGAATGCTTGTCCGTTAGTCATATTGGTATAACTGTTCATTGGTGTATCTCTGTAGGCTTTGACATATGCGTCAAATTCATCTACTGTCATACCCTTGAACGCTGTGGCTACCGCCGTACCGTGTCTGACATCTAATCCTTCAGGATATTTTCCTGTGTCAAAATAGGTTTTGATTTCTTCTGCGGTTGCCTTTTCTTCTTCGCTTGCTTTATCCTTGTAATCAGGGTCTTCTGTCACACGGTGATACAAAAGTTTGTGGTCAAAATAGCCTGGGTCAGTTTCACAACAGAGCGTGCCGTCCATATCAAATACAGCAATACGGTTTTCAACAGGGATAAAGTCGGCACTGTTTTTGTCGGTGACAGCTTTCATATATGTTGTCAGTTCTGATTTTAAAGGTGCGTTTTCCGTCCAAAGCGACAGAGTGTCAGCTTTTTTGGTCTGCGATGTTGTTTCAGTAGCCGATGTGTTTACTGAGGATAAATTTGTCTGATTATTGTTTGCGGTAAACCCCCAAGTACAGCATACACCAACCAGTGCGACAGCTAAAGTTGCTGATACAATTTTCCACAATGTTGCGGGATTTTTCTTTGTACTTTCCATAATAAAGAAACCTCCATAAATTTAGTGCAGTTGGAATGATTTTCTCATCGTATAGCTATGACAATTAAAAGTTTTTGTCCACTTTTTTCAAAAAGTGGGTGGGGTCAAGGGGCGACAGCCCCTTGTGGGAGTTTAAGGGCGAAGCCCTTAAACTCCCCAAATTTTGTCAGTAACTATCTGGCTTTCAACCGCACAGTTGGAACTTATTGATATAAATTTCTTAAGTCCCCCATAACAGAAGTTTTCTGTTATGGGGGACTTTCTGTTTTGTCGTCAGAAAGCGGGATTAATTTCTCCTATCATACCTGAGGTATCTTTTGCTTTCTCCATAATCTCGGGCATAAGAGCAAGGAACTGGTCAACTTCTTCTTCTGTATTGTAAATACCAAAGCTGATACGCACCATTCCCGGTGTCTTAATATCCGCACAATGTTCGTATTCGTGTACCTGTTCATCAGGGATTCCCATCAGTCGCCATACATAGGGGTGAGCACAGAATGCACCACGCCTTGTCGCAACAGCACCGTATTCCTTTAATCTTTGTGCCAGCAAATAGGAATTTATATCGCTGAAATTGAAAGTAACCACACCTACTCTGTCATCAATATTTTCGGTATCACCGTAAATAATCACATTATCTAACTTTTTCAGTCCGTCAATCAATCTGCGGTTGAGAGCCTTTTCGTGTCCCTGAATTTTGTCAAAGCCGACTTCTTGTAAAATGTCAATCGCTTTGCTTAAACCGACAACGCTGGCATAGTTAGGAGAACCTGCTTCATAAGAAGCGGGTGCTTGTTTGTAATTTTCCCAGTCGTCACCGACAATATCAATCGTACCGCCACCGTAAGCGTCAGGCATACCTTTATTAAGTTCATCAAACAAACCCACTATTGCACCGCCACCATAAGGCGTATACATCTTGTGAGCGGAGAATACAAACAAGTCGATATTTTCATCGGGTGTATTGCCTGCCATAGAGAACTGACGGTGAGCAACAATCTGAGCTCCGTCAACAATGATTTTCGCCCCATATTTATGGGCAAGTTTTGCTACTCTGTGTACATCGGTAACATAACCTGTAACATTGGAAGCTGCCGTGACGGAAACATATTTTACCTTGTTTTCTTTCAACAGTCTTTCCATATCGTCATACTTGACACGACCTAATTCATCTACTTCTGCATAAATTACTTTGCAGCGTTCACGCCATGAAAGGTCGTTGGAATGATGTTCAATTCTTGTTGTCAGAACAATGTCATCTTTGCTTTTAATCAAAGCGGACGCTAATTTGTTCAGACCGTCTGTTGTATTGTCGACATAGACACAAGTATAAAGATAGCTTTCCTCTTCGGGTACTCCCACAAAACGCTTTATCTTTTCTCTGGTATCATTGTAAACATCGGTGGAGTGGTCGGACTTCTGCGAAAATCCACGACCGATAGAACCATACATTTTCAGTTCTTCGTTGACTGCGTTCATGACAGGAGTCAGAACAGGGGTAGTTGCCGCATTGTCAAAGTTAATCAAAGTCTTTTTTGTGCCGTCAATCAGTTCAACAGGTTCATCAATACCAACAACATAATTGCGGATATTTTCCAGTGTATAAGGGCCGTCAACAGAGGGGGTATCTGTCGGACTTTCAGGCGTTACCTCATCAGGACAGTTGATTTTAACTTCGGCTTCGATAGTATAGTCTTTGCTGTTAATGGTAATCGTTTTCTGCTGTCCGAAACCATAAAAAGCACTGGTATCACTCTCTGCTGAAACGCTTACTGCAGGTAAAACGGTAGCGGAAAGTATACAGGTACACAATAACAATGATAATACACTGCTGTTCTTTTTACGCTTTCTCAAGGCGAAAATCATAATAACGGCTACTGCCATCACTACCGACAAACCGATAACATAAGACCAGCTACTGCCTGTAACAATGGTTTTGCCGTTGGAATCTGTTGTTGTTACCGCTGTGTTCGTATTGTTCTGTGTGGTGTTGGTTGTCATATTGTTATTAGTGTTTGTATTCTGCTGTTTTGTGTTGTCGGTAATAGTCGTTGGTGTGGTCGGTGTAGCTGGTGTGGTTGGTGTGGTTTCTTTGCTGTCATCATTCTTGTTTTCCACGAGAACAAAGTCCAACGACAGTTTGCCGTTGCTTTCCACATATTCCGTAGAAACTTGCAAATCCTGATTGTTTTTTTCTTTCAGACCGTTCGGCAATGCTGTTTTCAACAAGACATTCTCAATTTTTGATGCCGATGTGTTGGTAAAAGTGATGTTTACCTTGACATCTTCATCTGCCTTGTACGTGGTCTTATCCGTAGTGATGATAAGAGCATTGTCTTTCTCAAAATGCGGAAGCTGGGTTGATGGCGATGCAAATGCTGACAGACCAATACAAGAAATCAGTCCAAGTGTCACAACAGCACCTGCTGAACGCCTTAACAATTTGTCTTTCATTACTATACCTCACTTTTTTTATATTTTATTTACAGGTTTGAAAACCTTAAACCTTGCCAAGCACTTATACGGTTGTATGTATAATATAACATTATAAATTGCTAATGTCAATTATAAATAGGGAATTTTGAACAATTTCACAAATCCTCATTCAGCTTACCAACATAGATGTAAGTTACCTTTTCAAGGTCTTTGGTGAATACCTGTTTTATATTGTCAATGATAGTATAAAATGATACTCTTTTCAACAAACACTTTGCTTTGATGATGTAAATTAAGTTACAATTTGTCTACAATCTGTAAATTAGACTACACCTTGTAGACAATCTGTAAATTAAACTACAAACAGGAAATATATTGCATATGGACAGGAAGATTTTTCTGTGCTAATATATAGGTGTACTCAAGAGAGAGTACACCAACCACTGATAAAATTTAACATTAATATTTTTGCTGTATCAAAAATTACGGAGGTACATTGTCATGAAAAAAAGAGTTATGATTACTATCTTAATGGGAGCATTCGTAGTAGGTGCATTATTCACAGGCTGTTCAAAATCGGACAAGGTTTCTGATATTACAACAGCGACAGAAATTTCCACAGTAGTAACTACACAGTCTACTACCGAAAAAGCTACTCAAACAACAGCCACAGAAAAAGCAACTGCAAAAACAACCGAACAAACAACTTCACAGAACACAACAGAAACAACCGACACAGGATTTTCGGTTGTTACAGAAAAACCTACCGTTCCTAAAGAAATCACTACTGATATACCGACACAAGCACCAACGCAAGCATTTGTAGAAAATGAAACATCACGCACGGACGGAAGTATTCTTACCAACACCGAATACCGTGATACTTTATGGGGAATGACAATGACTTTCCCTGAAAGCTGGCAGAATAATAATATCGTTGTCCTGAACAACAACGGCCCAGACGGACGCACTTTATCTTTCGTCGAGAAATCCAACTATAATTCAGATAAAAATTTGGGGTTGATTTTCAAACTTCGTGTTACCACAGAACCGATAGACGAATCAAACAACGAAAAAAATCTTGGTTATTTTGTCGATGAAAACGGAAATACGCTGTATCTTTCCTTATTTAATACCAGCGATGTCAGAGCTAATCTCAGTGATGAAACTTTAACCGAAAATTATCGTCAGGTATTCCGTCAGAAAGATGACGCTCTTTCCAACATTACTTTTGATGAAGAAAGAGATTTCCATTCTACTGTAAATGGATAACAGATAAAAATTTGGACAACCGACAGTAAAAGCTGTCGGTTGTTTTTATCAGAAAAGATATTTCTACTTTTTAATGCAGAGGTTTCAGAACTTACTTTCACAGTACATTTTTTGTTTATATACGCTTCACACACAGCATTGTAAGGTCGTCAAACTGCTCTGCACTGCCGACAAATTTGTCTACCTCTGATTTTACATTATCGGTAATCTTCATTGATGATGTTTCCGCATCGATGTTCAATGCAGCAATCATTCTGTCATTGCCGAACATTTCATTTTTACTGTTTGTTGCTTCAGGTACACCGTCTGTATAAAGGAAAAGTATATCTCCGTGTTCCATCTCAAATTCATACTCACGATACTTCACGCCCTCCATACCGCCAAGTACAAAACCATGCTTGTCCTTGAAAATGTCAAACTTTCCGTTTTTGCTCAGTACAGGATATTCGTGTCCTGCGTTTGCCGCTTTGACTTTACCAGTGGATATCTCCAGAATGCCGTACCAGACAGTCACAAACATATCCGTTTTATTGTTCTTGCAAATCTGTTCATTTGCCTTTGTGAGAACTTCAGACGGTTCAAAGCCTTCAAGGGCAAAGTTATGGAGCAGTATCTTTGATGCCATCATAAACAGTGCCGCAGGAATACCCTTACCTGAAACATCAGCCATAATCATACCGAGATGGTCATCGTCTATAAGAAAGAAATCATAGAAGTCACCGCCGACATCTTTAGCAGGTGTCATAGAAGCAAATATATCGAAATCATCACGCTCAGGATAAGTAGCATTTGGAAGCATACTTGCCTGTATCTTTGTTGCCAAAGAAAGTTCTATACTTATACGCTCTTTCTCAGCGGTTATTTTTGTTATATTATCCACATAGCTTAAAATCTGTTCTTCCATGCGG
>ONBJ01000091.1 GCA_900316025.1 uncultured Eubacteriales bacterium | reverse complement strand
AGGGCGCGGTAAAGACGTTCTTCGGATCCTTGTATTCGAGCCGGTTGCAGTAGTCGATGTATTCGAGGGAGTAATCCTTGATATTAGTTGTTCTCAAGGTTTTAGCAATCACATCTGCAAGCTCATTTGCGTCTTCAATTTGAAATCTTCTTATATTCATTATATTTCGTCTCCAAATCACAGTATATTGCATTTAATGATAACTGAAGTATAACACACCACCTCAGCAAAATCAATATCATTTTCTATACCTATGTAGAAATCATACCTAAGCGACTAATTCTCAAAAGGACGCATAAAAAGAGTGATAATAGGGTAGACCGAGGGACACTTTGTCCCTCAACCTCCCATTGCACCGTACGTACGGGTCTCGTATACGGCGCTACATGAATACAGATATTACTACAACTAACTGAGATAGTAATTCAGAGGGTTGACTAAAGCAGGTCTTCCCTCTTTTTTGTTTGCCTTTTCCAAAAGCTTAGGTGAAAGCAAATAATTCACAACGTTCATAGAACACCGCCTGAATAAGCCAAGCCTTGAATTTGCAACCTTGAATATATCTTCGTCTGACATATTGCATTTTCCTATTCTGTTCAGCTTCATCAGATTGCGATATATCGTTTTCGGTCGTTTCCATTGCTTGATTATGACTACTCTCACCTTGTGCCTGAGCCACTGTCCGAACTCATCAAGAAAGCCCTCCATACTTCCTATCCGGTAGTAGTTTATCCAGCCCCTTATTACTTGATTGAGCTTGTTGAATGTGACTGATAACGGTCTGGCTGCCGCACGTTTTCTGACCAGAATTTCTTTACATTTCTTGTAAAGTCTTTTCTTTCTGTCATTCAACGGCTTGCACTTCCATCCCTTTGTACCTTTCCAAAAGCCAAAGCCTAAAAATTCACTTTTCATAGGTCTTACAACTTTTGTTTTGGTGGCACTTACTTTCAGAAATAACTTTCTCTCAAGCCAACTTGTTACCGATTTCATCACTCTATCCGCCGCCATTTCACTTTTGACGAATATGTTGACATCATCCGCATAACGTACGAACCGAAGTCCCCTGCTTTCAAGCTCTTTATCAAGCTTATCAAGATAGATGTTTGAAAGTATCGGCGAAAGCGGTCCGCCCTGCGGTACTCCTTCATCATTCTGACAGATAACTCCGTTCTCCATTACTCCTGCTTTCAGAAATCCTCTGACAAGGTGTAATGTTGTTGCATCATTGACTCTTTCTCTCAGTATTGAAATCAACTTGTCATGATTTACAGTATCGAAATACTTCTCTATATCGAGGTCTATTACCCATTCATAACCATCATTCAGGTTTTGAAGTACCTGCTCCATCGCTGTATGACAGCTTCTCTGCGGTCTGAAACCGTGACTGTAATTGCTGAAACTTGTATCGAAAATTCTTACAAGCTCTTGTGCAACTGCTTGTTGTATAACTCGGTCTGCCACTGTCGGTATTCCAAGCGGTCTCATTTTGCCGTTTGACTTGGGGATATATACCCGTCTTACAGGCTGAGGCTTGTATTTCTTTTCAAGAATAGCTGTTTTCATTTCTGTCCAGTTTCTTCTGAAATACTCATCAAGCTCATCTACGGTAACTTTATCAATCCCCGCAGCACCCTTGTTTCGCTTGACGGCTTTTAACGCACTCAGCATATTTTCTCTACTTAAAATCTTTTCCATCAATTCCATTTGCTGCTCCTCATTCTGTTTGTAAATCTATCCAAAATACTCCCACCGCCCTTTTACCGTCAAGGGTTACGTTCCCTTGCTTTAGATATATCCTCGGATTCGGATTATTCGGACATTGCTTACAGCGATTTGCACTGTATTCACATTAAGTCCTTCAGAGACCGGTGCTGTCTCCTACTATGACCTCAGCTGACCCCCGTTCGTAAGCTTTTTTCGCACGTTTTCACGCCGAACGGGTCTCTCGGGGTAAGGCACTAATCTTTCCCTCCACAACCTCTTGATTTACTGCTTTGGTTTTACGTTTACCTTTTGGACTTCGGTTTGTTCTGCAACCTTATCCACCATTTAGCCTTATATCAAGTTTCTGTTCGTAGGCTCGAAAGGTTTGCTACACCGCTTCCTCCCATGTTTCCATTACTGGAAACAGCTTGCGGTTCACTACACTTGGCGGTAACTACCCGTGACGGGACTTTCACCCGTTAGATTAGTGTCATGCCCGACACACAAGTAAAGGGACTATCTCCTCAAGATTTTTTTATAGATATCATTTACTTTCTCTTGCTGTTGTTCTGTCAGAACATAACTGCTTATTTTTTCTGGTTCCAATCCCATCGTATTTCAGACAACCCCTTATCTACTTCTTCAATAGTCCTTACTCTTCGACGAGCAATAAGTGGATTTCCACGACCAACTTTTCTATCATCTCTTTTTTTTGATATGGATAGTTTTTTTCTTGTGATACCTTCAATCACCCTCTTTTCTGCAAACGGACTCAATCGAATGCATTGATCATAACTAAGTCCTGAATCAGCAACTATTCTTTTTTTATTGTTTGACTAAGCATTGTATTTCCCTCTAATCAATATTAATATGTGCAGTGGCAAGCATAAAATATTATAACACATATATTCTGATTTATCAATATAATTGATAAAAATTTATGTGTCACCTCATTTTACACGAACAGCGCACATTGCCCAATGATTATCACAAGCAAATTATACTACAAATAAATACCAAA
>ONBJ01000008.1 GCA_900316025.1 uncultured Eubacteriales bacterium | reverse complement strand
CACCTGATAAAGCATGATAATCTACTTTGGTGATATCTTGCTTTTGAAGTTTTGCCCACTTTCTATATCCGTTCTGTGGTGTTGCAATTTGATTTCCTGTTATGTTTGTCGTATTATTGTCAAAGTTGACAAGATACGTTTCGTTATGATTACCGTGGATCGCACTTGCTACAGCCAATTTTACACTATATAGCTCTTGACCATTGGAATCTGTACCACTGTTTATTGGCTTACTTATAACTGTAATACCATTACTGTTAGTATTATAATCGTTTGTATAACCTGCTGGATAAGTGCCGTCCGCAAAAAAGATACCGTAACTACTCCAATTACTAATACTACCGTAACCCCACTCAGGACGTACTGCCCAAATATCAGTATCTGCTACTTTTTTCATCTGTATCTGGTGAGTACTATTACCACCATAAAAATAGTAAACTGTATCATACTGCGTTTTACTGTTATCAAAAAACATTATTGCATTAGCATCTACATAGAAATCAGCAGAAGCAGGAACAGTAAAAACAACAGTAAACAGCGACAGAACCATTAAAAATGACAGTAACGTGGAAACTGTGCGTTTTGACATACGCTTGACTTTTCTCACATTCATATTTTCTTACCTCCTTGAATGTCTGAATTTTTGTCTTACTCTTGACCTTAAAATAGATTTTTGTCGGCAACACAACCTTTCTTGCTGACCTGCCATAAGATTAATACGTATGCCAAAACACCGATTTTATCCCTTTCTTTATATACGGAACAAAACGGCTGTTTTAACGTACTGTATTAAGTTTGTTATATTTTTTCAGCATTGTTTTTGTTTCACCAACCGCTCTGCGTTGCGGATAATATGTGAGGTCGGCAAAATCATAAAGTTTAAACTATTTATCAGTTTTAATTATATATTTTGATTTGCAAATTTTCAAGAGTATTTTTGAATTTTTATAAAGAAATTTTAGCCGTTTTATCTTTTTGGTTCATATGTAAACTATAAATGAGCAAATCTGAAGGAATCTTTTTTAAGACCCTTCACTGCGTTCAGGGTGACAAACAGCGTATATTTATTGTGCATAATCACGAAAAACAATAAATTTACTCATTTATAGATGTAAATATTTTCAACACTGCGTATAAGCAAATATGTAACTTTAATAAAAAAATAACTTGTCACTCTGAACAAAGTGAAGGTTCTTAAAAAATTTCCTCACTGTATTCGGAATGACAAGTTTCTGCACTGAAATTTATTAATTTGCAATTCCCTACATTATATATTGTACATTTCGTGATATTCGCTTTCTGCCTGACTTGCTTTTCTCGCTCCGTTCATACACCTTGGCGACAACAGCGAACAGTTATGACGACAACCGCTGCAACGCAGATTTCTGAGAAATTCCTCAAGACTGGGTACATTCTGTGCAGGCTCTGTTTCAGGCTCTATCTGAACTTCCTGATAAGTTTCATCGCTTTCTGTCTGCTCACGGATTTCTGTAGGAGCTTCTGTTATTGCTTCCGTTTCAGCTTCGGTTATTGAAGCGGCGGCTTCTTCGTAAATTTCTGTAGGAGAAAAAATACTCTCCGTACTGCTTTGCTCCTCCTGCTCACTTGCCGCTGTCTTTGTTGTTTCGGTGGGTTCATCAGGCTGAACACTTTCCGAACTGTTGTTCTGTGTGGCGATTTCTGTTGCGTACTGATATGTTTCAGTCTGTACAGTTTCGGCAGTCTCCAAATTCGGAGCGGACATCATTCTTCCTGCAACACCGTAAGCCACACACAATGCAATATATACGCTTACAAAAGCTGTGATACTCTTTTTCCTCATAATGCAATCACCTCTCGAAACAAGCTGACCGAAAAAACAATAATCAGCATTATGTAACACGCAAGCCTGAACCATTTCAGATACTGCGGTATTTCCTTATACATCTTTCCTGCAAGAACTCCCGACATAAGCAGCATAAAAAGCATTGGCGAAAGTGTGCTTGCAACTGCAAACACCGCTCCCAGAAGTGCGGCATAGCCTGTCGGCAGAGATGCGGCATAGCCTGTCATAAGAATAAGCGGTGCACAGGGCGAAACTCCGTAGCCTATTCCCATTCCAATCATAGCAGCGTGATTGGATTTCTTGTATTCTGTCATCTTTGAGTGACTTCCGTTACAGCCGCCGCAGCTTTTGCAGCTTTTATGACCTCTGAGTTCCCTTATCCAGCCGACAAGCAGCCATATACCCATAAAAAGCATTACAATATCAACTATAAGGGCGGTTTTTATTCCGAAAATACAGCCTGTTTCATCAATAATATTCCTTCCTGCAAGTGAAGCTATACAGCAAAGGGCAATTACTGCGATGAATTTTCCGAAGAAAAATTCAAAAAATGCAAAAAACGACTGTTTCATATTTTTCATATGCGTTGTAAGATAACCATACAGTGCCGCACTTATTCCCGAACCGCAACACGTTCCGCAGCCTGTTCCGACAGACGCTGCCGCCGTAAGACTTTCCAGAAACAAACTGATACCCATTTCTTCACCCTCTTTCACTTGCGATTAATGCAGCACCTATCGCACCGTTGAACTGCGGATATTCGGCAACATATACATCTCTCATAAGCTCCTCCTCAAAGGCACGGTGAAGCCCTATATTCAATGCACCTCCGCCTGTCATCAGTATATCTCCGCCCTTTTCGGACTTTTTCATCATCTTTATTATACGCTTTGCCATAGACTGGTGCATTCCTGCAAGTATGTCGCAGCGGTCGTATTTTCTGGCAACAAGAGAAATAACCTCTGATTGTGCAAATACAACACAAGTACTGTTTATATCACAGGGATTTGTCGCTTTAAGCGAAAGAGGCCCTACATTGTCTATGGTCGTTTCAAGTATCTGAGCAATAACTTCCATAAATTTGCCTGTACCTGCCGCACATTTATCGTTCATACTGAAATTTTTTACTCCGTAGTTCTGGTCAAGATAAATTATTTTTGAATCCTGTCCGCCTATATCAATTATCATTCCCGGACGGTATTCTTTCGGAGCAGTAAGACGGACACCATAAGCGTGTGCGGTTATTTCGGAAATATCATAATCGGCAACCTCTAAAACCTTGCGGCTGTAGCCTGTCGCCATAATGTAGCCTATATCTGACGGCATAAGAGAATTTCTGTCGCAGAGTTCTTTTGCTATCTTTCTTGCAGTGCCGTCATTGTCTATGCCCGTATTGCGAACCATAGTATCAATAACACGACCTCCGCCTATCAGAGCAGCTTTCAGATATGTTGAACCACCGTCAAGTCCTATGTAATATTTTTTCATAATGTTCCCTCCTTAGAAATCTCTGCGTACTGTTGTTCGTTTTTCGGGTGTCTGTTTCAGTTTGATAAGTTCTATAAATGCTTCTATGCGTATTCTGAGCTGTTCAATATCTTCTTCGTTGTAGTCGCTTTCAAGCCTTATTACAGGTATTCCGAGTTTACCAAGTTCGTACTCAATGCGTCTGTACTCAAAGTCATATACAAGACAGCCTCTCAGAACGTGATATATTACACCCTGTATCTGATTTTCCTCTATAAGCTGCTTCAGACGGTATATTCTCTGTGAGTTATCCGCAAAGGTAGGACAAGGACACGGACGCACTGCACGGTTTGCCAAGGCTCTTATCATACCGTCAAAGCTGTAATCCGTAATAACGGCAGGATCCCACATACCACGTTCACCCATACAGGTTTCGTCAGCGGCAACGATACCGCCTGTTTCCTCTATAAGAAGCGGAATTTTTATATTCGGGAAAACTATCGGTGAACCTGTCAGCAGTATTCTGGGAAGCTTTTTTGTTGTTACCGTCTTGTTTTCGGCTATATTTTTTCTGAGTGCCGCATTTACCTTGTGAAGTGCCTTTCCCCACATATCCGCAGGCATATATGCTGCGGCATTCATTATCGCCATAGCGTGACTGCCTCTTATAAGATAAGGAATTTGTTTTTTAAGTCTTATAAATTCCGAAAGCTCATACTGTGCATATCCTACCTTGCGGAAACCTTCGGAAAGACTTTCAAATGTGATACGGCTGCCTGTAGCTTTTTCAAGCTTTTCCATAAGCTGATAAAGCTGCTCCGTAAATTCCTCAATATCTTCGTCATTACGTGATGCAGGAATATGAAGGGTTGTCACATTACAGTTTTCGGAAAGCATTCCGGCTATTTTCTTTTTACAGTCGCACGTTATGGGAACAATCATCATTGAACAGTCCTCATAAACCGGCATTAAGCCTGTCTGCTTAAAACCTGCCACAGCCTTTACAAGAGGGCAGGCATCTCTCGGAGCTACGCTGTCGCCTACCGAAAATGCGGTATAGTTTCCGCTGCAAAGCTTTACGGGTACAGCTCCTGCCGCATAGATAAGCTCGGGCGGTGTCATTACACAGTATGTTCCTACTGTCTTCTGATTTCCTGTTTCAGTATGACCCATTTCAACATAGATGTTTTTAAGTACCTGATAAAACTGTTCTATACCATCGGGAGCATTGGAAAGTTCTTCAAGACGGCGGAGATATTTCGCTGCGGTATGAGTTTCCTTATTGATAAAACGTCTGTCCTGTCTTTCTTTCAGAGTATCGGCTTTTGATTTTACAGTCATTTTTTATCCCTCCCGCATTTTTCGGGTTCATATCCCGACATTATTTTCTTTCTTGAAGATTTATACAGGCTTTTGCCTGCAAATGTTACCGACAGTGCCTTGTCCTCGGGACAGCAGCGTACACATTCTCCGCACATTATGCAGTTTGCGTGGGTAACATCGGCTTTTTCACGCTCTGTATAGATGATTTTTATTCCCATAGGACAGGCTTCGTAACAGGCACCGCACTCTGTACAGGACTGGCAGTCCTTTTTTATGCGGAAAAGTGAATATTTATGCAGCATTCCCATTACAGTACCCAAAGGACATATTGTGCAGAATGCTCTGCGTTTGAAAAATCCTCCCATAAGAACAAGCACCATAAGAAATCCGCTTACATAAAGGCTGGTACTCATTCCTGCAAGTATCGGCGATACAGCTACGGCAGGACAGAAGTTACAGAAATTTCCGCCAATAAAGCACAATCCTACAAATATAAGCAGTATAAACCACTTTACAGGTGTAAGTGCCTCATACATTTTGTCGTTCATCTTTATTCCTTCGGTCTTTGTTTTCTGACGGATTTTATCCATAATATCCTGAATAAGACCCATAGGACATATAAATCCGCATATTGCACGTCCCAGAAGAAGTGTGAAGCCTATTGTACTGCCAAAGAATATGAGAATATTCTGAATCGGCAGTTCAAAAAGTTCGTTAAGGTGTGAAATATAATAGCAGCTTGATTCTGTCATCTGCTCCGTGTTCCATGGACAGGAAAGTACGGGAATACTCACACTTGACATTTTCAGTCCGAAAATCAGACCGCCCCATATCAGCATAAAGAAGAAAACAATCATAGCAATCCATCTTACAACCATAAACAGGGCCGGCTTCTGTTCAGGAGCTTTCCCGATTGCCCTGCCTGTTCGGGCATAAGCAAATTCTGAACGGTGACTGTCAGTTCTGACAAGCTGCTTTCTTACAAATACCGCCAGTATAATTCCTGCCGCAGACAGTGCGATTATAATAAACAGCGGTACAAGAGTTTTCAGGTAATCCTCCGACATAAGCTTTTCTATGCTTGTTTCGTAGTCGTTTACGGAAAACTCGTAAAACGGAAAAAGCCACGCAAAATATGCAAGTGCTGCTATACCTATGCAGACAGCAGATGTTATTATAATTTTTTTTCTCGATTTCATGATGCTCTCCTGACCTCCCTGTATCTTCTCTGAACAAGCATTTCAGAAAATGCTTCCATACGTATGCGAAGCTGTTCAACGTCCTGATACTGGTAGTCTGTTTCAAGTCTGAAAACAGGTATACCGTATTCTGCAAGCATATTTTCAAAACGTTCAAGCTCAAAATCGTATTCAATCTGTCCTTTAAGTACGTGGTATATAATACCCTCCGTATATCCCTTCTGTATAATCCATGATACATAGCCGAACAGGACATCATTTTTTACAAATGACGGAGAAGAGTCATACGCATACCACTTTTCCGCAATATTTTCTATAAGTCTGTCACGTCTGCCACGCATAGCACTCTCACCATATACAATATTGGTTTTCAGTGTGATATAGTCTGCTGTATCACAGATTGCAAGACCTGATTCACGTGTAAGAAACGGTATCTTGTAATTAGGAAAGATTACAGGTGAGCCTAAAAGCATTATACAAGGTCGGTTACGCTCATTGTTTTTCATTCTGACTGCATAAAACTCTATCTCTCCCGTAAGCACTTCAAGGCGGCGTGTCCATTCGACTATGGAAGATGTCATATAATATGAATTGCGGACAAATAATCTTGCAGCGTCCGTAATTATATCGGTACGTCCCCTTGATACTTCAAGAAATCTGTGCAGGGAACGTCTTGCTGCTGATATAAGTTTCATAGCTGACACTAAAGAACGTCTTGTAACTCTTGCTTTGGTATGTTCGGAAACGGCACTGCACATAGCCTTCATCTGCTTTGCGTATTTCTGAACCGAGTATGTGTCATTTCTGTCGGGAGGAATATCCACAAGACAGATATTTCTTCCTTCTGATTTCAGCTCATAGGCTATCTTACGCATACTGTCGCTTACAAGCGGAATAATAAACAGTGTATCGGAAAATCCGCTGCCGTCAGGTCTGTTGATATATCCCAGAACAGAACGGCTTACAGGGTCGGTATCTCTGGGTACAAGCTCATCTGACCATACCGTTGAAGCAAGACTTCCGCCTATAATCCACTGAGGTTCTGCACCTGCTGCTATAACAAGCTCTTCGGGAACTGACGTTCCGAGTATTACAACAGACTTTGAATCCGTACATTCTGTATTATTATATGCCCTGTTATATGCTGTATCGAGAAACCATCTCAGTCCTTTGAGCATACGGTTATCGTTACCAAGTCTGTTGAGTGTATCGCAGTATTCTTTCTCAAAAGCTTCATTTTGGGTTGAGGTAATGTTATTGTCTTTCATAAAAAGCACCTCCGAAAATCAGGTTAATTGTTTTGTTTATTGAACCGATTAAAAGCACAGGAATACTGACGTATTCCGAGCATTTTTGACGCAGTTATCGGCAAAATATGCCAAAAAGATGCGTGTGGAAGGATATTAAACAGGCTCTAATATCAGCATTTGTCAAGCTCTATGCAGAATGTACTGCCTTTGCCCTCTTCACTAAGTACATAGCATTTTCCTCCGAACATATCTACTGTCTGTCTTACTATCGCAAGTCCCAGTCCCGAAACACCTCTGCCCTTTCTCTGTCGGAATGTATAGTACCTTTCCCATATGTTTTCCAGTTCGGATTTCGGTATTCCCTGTCCGTAGTCGGTCACTTCTATTTTTGCCCTTGAAGCGTCCGATGTAAGTCTGACAGTAACCCTTCGGCTTTTGTCGGTATAACGGAATGCGTTGTCTATGAGATTGTAAACGGCACGTTCCAGCCTGTTTACAGTTCCGTTTACATAAATACTGTTTTCTATATGGGTTTCTATTGTTTCTTCCTTTCCCCTGTACAAATCTTCAAAATTTCTGCATACTCTTGCGGTCAGTTCGCTGAGATTTAATCTTTCGGAATTATGAGGAATATCACCCGTTTTCAGTTCGGAATATTCCAGTATTTCATTGACAAGTTCGGTAAGGCGGTCAGCCTCACGGATTATCACTGCAATATCAGCTTTGCACTGCTCCTCATCGTCCCACGAGGTATCTCCTATTAACTCCGCATATCCCTTTATCATTGTAAGAGGTGTGCGTAAATCGTGCGATACATTGGCAAGAAGCTCTGTCTGAAAATTACGTACCTCTATAAGCTTGTCAGAGGTTTTGTCAAGCTTACGGCTCAAATCGTCAAGTTCTGTACAGAAACCCTCCTGAAATTCTTCGGGATAATTGCTTTCTCCGAGATATTTTGCTTTTTCCGAAAGCTGTGCCACAGGTCTGCCAAAACTTTTTGCAATAAACCACGCAAGTATAAAGCCTGCAATCAGAGAAAACAAAGTCACCCATATAAGCTGAAACCGTATTATCGAAACTGCCGCACCTACAGGGTCGAGTGTTGTCTGAACATAAAGTATTGACTTTCCGTCCGTACCGTAATAATCAATGTATGTACCGTAATTATAAAAGTTCTCGGTGGTATATTCAAACTGCGTATCGCCGCTGTCATTCAGTCTTTGAAGAACAATCTCAAAATCATAAGGCAGATTTCGGAAGCTTTCAAGATAATGTCTTTTTTTGATTCTGTTACCGTTTGTATTTTCTCCGCTGTCCGAACTGATGGTATTGTCGCTGAGGTGTTCTCTTTTATGTCCGCCTTTGTATTCATCAGCAAAATAAAGAAGTTCTCCGTCTGTATCGGTTACATATACAAGTAAAGAATTTTTGACAGATGCGGAATCAATAATGCTTGTTATATCTTCGCTGTTACTGTTTTCGGCTATCATTTCGGCTGTTTTTTTCGTATTGTCAATGAGCATTCTGTTGTAGAAACTCTGTAAAAATACAGTTTGCAGCAGCCACAGAACCGTGAAAATTATCGCCGCAAAAAGCATAAAATACAGCCACAGCTTCGTTTTGAAGGATTTAGCTCTGAGCTTCAAATTTATAACCTACCCCTCTTATGGTCTGAATGTTATTGCGGTATTTTCCAAGCTTGTTTCTGAGAAGCTTTATCTGCCAGTCAACTGTCCTGTCATCTCCGAAATAGTCATAGCCCCATACGGCATTCAGTATCTTGTCCCTTGACAGAACTATACCTTTGTTTTCTATGAAATACAGAAGTATTCCGTACTCCTTGACGGTAAGCTCTGTTTTTTCGCCGTCAATATATACGTTGTGTCCGAGAGTGTCAATTTCAATTCCGCTGACTGTTATTTTATGAGTGTCTTTTGGTCTTGAATTACTGTGACGGCTTATTATAACTTTAATTCTTGCCATAAGCTCCTTCGGTGAAAACGGTTTTGTAACATAATCATCAACACCTACCTCAAAGCCGAAAAGCTTGTCATATTCCGTTCCTCTTGCCGAAAGCATTAAAACAGGAATATCCTTTATTTCCTTTATCATACGGCAGGCGGTAAAGCCGTCTGTATCAGGCATCATCACATCCATAACGATAATGTCAAAATCTTCCTTTCTGCACAGCTCAACGGCTTCGCTGCCGTCCCCGACAGCAATAACCTCAAAGCCGTCACGCTGTGCATATCTTTGTATCAGTCTGCATATATCCTGCTCATCATCTGCTACCAACATTCTGTACATATAACTCTACCCTCTTATAGATTTTATGTGTCCTTATTATACACAAAAACAACATATCTGCATAGAGGATTAAAAAATATTCAATAAAATTCCACGGAAATTCCAAAAACATTCCTTACAAAATCCTAAATACACCTGTATATTACAGGCATACAGAAGAAAACAAATCCAACAATAAGTTTACTGACGGATTGTAAATGTATCAGAACAGTAAGTCAGATAAACAATATAAACAATCTCTGAAAGGATATGATTAAAATGAAAAACAGAAGAAAAGCATTGATTGTACTTGCTTTGGCATCGGTAATGATTACAGGAAGTATCGCAACAGCATTTGCAGCAACAACAAACGGTAAGACAAACGCAACAGAAGCTGCATCGCAGGCTTCCGAGAAAAACAGACACGGCAAAAAAGAAAAAATTGCCGAGCCTGATAATGCAATCGGCAAGGACAAAGCACAGGCTGAGGCTCTTAAAGATGCAGGAATAGCCTCCGATAAGGTTGAAAAAATCAGAACCCGTGTATCAAAGCTTGATGACGGTACTGTGGTTTATAAGGTAGGCTTTGTCTATGGTGACAAGTACTATTCCTACAAGATTAATGCACTCACTGGAGCAGTTGCCGATAAATCCGAGCAAAGTGCTGAGGAACACGCCGCTTTAAAATCACACGGCAAGAACAGAAAAAAGGAAGAAACTGCCGAACCCGATAACGCAATAGGCAAGGAAACGGCACAGGCTGCGGCTCTTAAAGATGCAGGAATATCTTCCGACAAGGTTGAAAAAATCAGAACTTATGTATCAAAGCTTGATGACGGTACTGTGGTTTACAAGGTAGGCTTTATCTATGGTGACAAGCACTATTCCTACAAGATTAATGCACTCACAGGAGCGGTTGCCGATAAATCCGAAAAAAGTGCTGATGAAATGCAGAATGGTCACGGACACAAAAAAGACAAAGCAGAAATATCAGGCACGGAAAAATCAGGTAATGAATAAACAGCAATATACCGCAAAATAAAATTTGCGGCTTCGCTCAGACGGCGGCGATTGCAGTCGTCAAAAGCATTCGCTTTTGACAACTTTCAGGCTTTGCCTGAAAGTTCGTTTCGGACAAAGTCCGAAACGGGCTGCAATCGCCGCCTCGTTTCAGCACAGAACAAGCTTTAATCTGTTACCAAATATAAAAATAAAAAGCAAGCGGAAATCCCGTTGAGGGATTTCCGCAAAACATCTGCATAATCGCTGAAACTATAAATCAATCATATTCAACAACATCTATCCATCTCATAAGGAACTCTTTTTCATCGTCACGTCCCTTTACAAGCTGTGATGCTGCCACTATCGGAAGCCACTGCTGAACATACTGCTTTGCAGTATTGCTCTTTGCACAGAACAGTTTAAGATACTTATCAGCAAGTTCAGGCTGTCTTAATGAGAATATAAGGTATGTTCTTGCTGCATCTGCTGCTGCATTTCCCTGAGTAGCATGCGACCAGTCGAGAATATGAACCTCACCCTTATCATCTATTATTATGTTGCTGGGGTTGAAATCTCCGTGACAAACCTTGGTATGCTTAGGCATAGACTCCAGTCTTGTATGCAGTTCATAACGTGTAGTTGCGTCTACATCCTGAAGGCTGGAAATTTTTCTGTTCATCTTATCCTTAAGCTTATTGAGCAGAGGTGCTCTTTTACTGTGAACCTCAAGCTGCAAATCGACAAACATATTAAGGTATTCATCAATTTTATCGGGATTTTCGTTCATAAGTTCCTGTAATGTTTTTCCTTCGACATAATCTATAGTAATTGCCCATTTTCCGTCTATGATAGAAACTGCTGTAAGATTAGGAATAGGAAGACCTGTTTCCTCTACTCTTGCCTGATTCAAAGCCTCGTTAAGAACATCTGATTTAGGGTGAAACTCACTTTCAAAAAGCTTTACAACGCTGTCGCCTATTTTATAGACAACCTTGCCCTTACGTTCGGCAAGTATTTTATCATATGTCATATAAATCCACCTTTCTTTTTATATTTAGCCGTACATATCTGACGACTATCCATACAGATAAATTATATCACCTGACCTTCAAAAAGTATAGTATAAAAAGAACAAAAATTTTATTTATATTTTTGGTCATTTATACAAAACCTATGATTATATGTACATTTATAACAAAAACTCCTGTTCATTTTTATTTATTTCCAAAACTCAAAGCACCTTGCCAGATTCATAAAACCGGCATGGAGCTGTACGGTTCTGACATTCACAAGGTGATGCTCATAAAGCTGTGCAAAAAATACCACAATACTAAGCACCACTGAAAATACAAGAAGCTTTCCGAGTATTCTTTTAACAGCGTCATTTTTTATCGAGCTGTAAACGGTAAACGCAATAATAAATGCTCCCGTAACTATCTGCCAGTCGAAGTCGGTTGCATAACGAACACCGTAACCGCTCTCAGCTATGGAGAATATAATCATAAACGGAGCTATTACCGAAACTGCAAGAATAAGAATAAGGTTTCGCCTTCTGCTATTAATTGATGAAAAGCTGTAGGCTTTTCCTGCATACAGATATGACAGTGAAGGAAGTGCCTTGAATATAATTCCGCAGGCTATAGTGTTAGCTACAAAATAGTATCCGTTTGTATCAAGCTTTGTAAAATTGGAATGGATAAAAGGAAATACAGTATCAACCAAAGGCATCGCAAACAGGAAGTTGAAAAATCCTATGAATATTTGCGATATGTGTGATTCTGCCCGTGTAAAGTCATTTATTGTAAGCGAGTAGTCAATTCCGAAATCCGTAAAAGAACCGAAGCGTACATAGTTATAGTACATCTGTATGCTTCCTATAACAACAAAGGGTATCAATGCACAACTGAAATATTTTATATACATATCACCTTTTTTGCTGTCCTTTTTCTTTTTCGAGGTATCAGCGGAAAACTGCTTCTTTATTTTAAGGAAACCAAAAGCTATAAACAAAAGTGCCGCCATACAATATACTGCCAGTGTGGGTCTGCACAGAACAGCCAGTGCCAGCAAAGATGTTGCTATTGCCAGCTTAGTACAATTAATGTTTTTGTCATCACTTATTATTTCAGATGTAATCATAAAATATGCACCTGCCGTCACAAAGGCAAAGCCTGATGTCTGGGAAATCTCATAGAAATTAGGTGTAACAAAGTTTGCCCACACTCCGCACGAGCATAATATAATTACCATAGCCGATACGGCAAATCCGAAAGGAATTTCGCCGAACCATCGTTCAAGTATGGCTTTCAGAAGCTTTATCAGAAATACTATTCCTATACTTCCGAAAAGCATTACCGCCCATACTGTAGGGAAATAATATCCCGTTATAAGATGATAAGGAATAAAAAGCAGTATGACAGGTGCTATTCCGTAATAGGAATAATATTTTCCGTTATAGAAAACGTGATCCCAACTGTATACGGCGTTATGTTCTTCACGCTGACTCCAGTCATATGGATTTTCCAGAGATGTAAGACTGCTGTCAGCCTGAATATCAAGCTCCGCATTTCCTTTTTCAAATGCGTCCACAAGCTCTCTGGTAATCTGATTTCCGCTTGAAAGTGAAAATTCTTCTTCAAGGGAAGCCTGATTATCATTTCTGTAAAGAGTAATTGAAACAAATGCTGTATACACAAATATTACCGACAAAACCAATGCAGCGGCTTTCATATTATGTCCGCTGTTCTTAACGGGTTTTCTGAATACATCTGTATTCAGAAGCAGATAACACAGCAAGGCAAAGAACAGAATTGTTACAATTCTGAGCAAATTAAATTCAAGCTCAACAGGCTTATTCAGCGTAACCGACTTTATGTTTATACTGTTTTCCTGTCCTGACGGCTTTGTGTAGCTCAGCATAAGCTTTGAAACCTTTCCCGAAAATGCAAGCGGTACTGTAGCTGAGCGGCGGTTATTCTTTATAACCGAAAATTCCGCAGGAGCTGCTCTGTACTGAGCGTTTGTTTCATCGGCATACCTGAGCTTAAAGTCAACGGACGATGAAAATTCGGTTGAAACATTTACGCTGATTGAACCTACGGGTATTCCTACATTTTCAAGTTCTATCGAACCTCCGTTAAGCGTTACTGATTTGTCCGTATTCAGATTTCCGTTTACTACGGAAACTTTGGAAAAATCCACTTCTGTCTGTTCATAACCGCCTGAAAGGAAGTCATAGGTATTGAAATTAAAAAGCGTAAGCTCCAGCATTAACACTATTGTAAGAGTTTTTGTGACAAACGAAAACAATCCTTTATATCTTTGAGGAACGATATTTCCGCAGAAATCCAGAACCAAAAATATAGTTGAGCTTCCCATACAGCCAAGAATAACAGACAGACAAACTCCAAGTCCTGCTACATCGGCAAGGCCTAAAACAGAAAGCACTACAAGAACTGCTTCGGCTGCAAGCTGAAAGTTAAATATTTTGTTTCCGGGCAGCCGTGAATATATTTCAGGAACAGACGAACCGCAAAGGTTTAAGAATGTAACAGCAGCCTGAAAAAATGTAAGTATCAATGCCGTAACAGATGTACATACGGCTAAATTCATCATAAGAACCTCCTCATAAATCAAAGCGGCTTTTAAGCTGAAAAATACACAAGCTTTCAGTAAGCTGTACGGTCGCCGCATATATTAATAATATAAAAATCAACGCAGAATAACAGCAGTCATAGGCGGTACGGTAATGGTAGTACCTTCCAGTTTAGCCTGTTCTGAATCCGTGACATCACGTGCAGTCACCTGACCTGCAATACCGCTGTAATCGCAGTCGGATTTGCTTATTTCGCCTGAAAAAGTTTCGGTTTTGTCGGCATTACAGAATACAATTATTTTATTTCCGTCATACTCTGTAACATAGCCTGCCGCATAACTTTCACTTGTTTCGATAACCTTTGTTATAGTACCTCTCGCAATTTCGGGGTTCTGAAGCTTGAGTTTTATAATCTGCTGATAGGTTTTGAGCAGTGAATTATCATCTTTCTGAGCGTCCTTTACGGTAGTTACAACATAATCCTCTGCCGATGTTATGCCGACGATATTAGGAACATTGATTTTGTCCAGCTCATCACCCTCCCAAGGCATAGGCAGACGGTATGTGCC
Organism: uncultured Eubacteriales bacterium; assembly: GCA_900316025.1. Classification (GTDB taxonomy): domain Bacteria; phylum Bacillota; class Clostridia; order Oscillospirales; family Acutalibacteraceae; genus CAG-964. The sequence goes on along the minus strand of ONBJ01000008.1, from coordinate 28,791 downwards.
GTCATTATCCTTGTCGCTTCCGAGTATTCCAAGTTCCTCGCCGTAGTATATGTAGGGAGTTCCGGGAGAAAGCATATACAGCATAGCCGCAAGCTTTTCGTTTTCGAGATTTTTAACGAGATAAGCCGCACTTCTTACCATATCGTGGTTAGAAAGGAAGGGGCTGTCGATGGCATTTTTATTTTTCGACCTGATATTCTTCTGCCATGACTGCATAGTGGTATACAGTTTTTTGACGTTTCCTGTACGTACCGTAGTTACGTAATCGCCTATAGCGGAACTCATAGGGAAATTGAACTGGCTGTCGATACCCGTTGAATACCAGTCTGATATTTGTCCCGTACCCGACCAGTTTTCACCGACAATGTAGGAATCCTTTTTAAGTTCGTGTGCAGTATCGGAAATCCATTTGCAGAAATCCTTTCCGTCATCTCCGCCTGTATCGTAATATTTTATTGCGTCAAGACGGAATCCTGATACGCCCTTATCGAACCAGAACTTCATAATTTTTTTAATTTCGGCTCTTACATCGGGATTAGAGAGGTTGAGTTCGGGCATAGTATCGGAGAAATTAGCCTCATAGTAATAGTTTGTACCCTCAATAAGCCGATAACCTGTGGTTTTATCTTCTTCCTTGACAATGTGGTAATATTTTGCATAGCCGTCAAAATTACCTTGTTTTACCTCCTCGCAGGCTTTGACAAACCACTCGTGTTTATTTGAAGAATGGTTCACAACCAAATCGGTTATAACGTTTATACCTCTTTTGTTACATTCTGCGATAAGCTTTTCAAAGTCCTCCATTGTACCGAAATTGGGGTCGATTGAGCAATAGTCCTCGACATCATATTTATGGTAAGATGAAGATTTGGCGATAGGCGTAAGCCATATACCGTCTATACCAATATCGTCCCCCTTTTCGGGGTCGCCGTCGTTAAGGTAATCGAGCTTGCTTATAATTCCAGGAATATCGCCGACTGAATCGTCATTTGAATCGCAGAAGCTGTTTACAAATATCTGATAAAAGTTTCTGTAGTTATCCGCAGACTGAACCGCCTTTTGCGGCTGTACATTTCCTGAAGATGTGTTTTGTGATGAAGATGACGTGTTATTATTATCCGTAGAACACGCAGAAAAAGCACAAACCGACAATGCCGCCGCCATAGCTATAGCTATAAGCTTTTTTATCATTGAAATTCTCCTTTCCGTTTAAGGGTTTCACCCTTAAAAATCCTGACGAGGGCTCTGCCCTCGACCCGCAAGCCTTTGAAAAGGCTTGACCTAAACTTTATGGTTTATTATTTTTTCAGTTACATCAACAACTCTGATTTCACAGCCATAAAAGTTTTGATTGAACTTTTTCAAAAGTTCACGGTTTCCAAAGGCAGAGCCTTTGGTGGGATTTTAAAGAGCAACGCCCTTTAAGTTTATAAATTTTTATTTCAGTGTATAATTGCAAAAGAAAAACACATAATATAAACAAGTCATTTGTATGTTTTTCTGTGTAATGCGTAATTTCGGAGCTTAGTATAAAAGCACTTGTAAACAGTCGGCATTATATAGCTGAATATACAAGTGCTTTATATAAAGAGAGAGGTGAAGAACAAAGCCTTCACCTCTTGTTTTATTTGTTATACAAGGTATACAAGGCACATACAGAAAGGATTTTTTAACCCTTTACAGCACCGCCGGTGATACCCTCAACATAGAACTTCTGCATCTTGAGGAATACAGCTGTTATAGGAATTGCAACTATTACCGAACCTGCACAGAATCTGTAGAAGAATTCGTCAACCTTTGTCTTATCGGTCATATTCCAGAGAACAAGAGCAACCGTATACTGGTCATAAGCGTCCTGTATCAACATTCTTGCAAGAATGAAGTCTGTCCAGGGACCTATAAATGAGGTGATAACGGTATATACAACAATAGGCTTAGACATAGGAAGTATAATCTGCCAGAAAATCTGATTCTTGGTAGCACCGTCTATGGTAGCCGCCTCGTCCAATGCCTTAGGAACTGTATCGAAGAAGCCCTTTGAAATGAAGTAACCCAATGCAGCACCTGCCGAATATACAATGATAAGACCTACAATGTTCTGTGACAAGCCGATTACTTTAAGAATGTAGTAAATAGCTATCATAGTCATGAAGCCGGGGAACATTCCCAAAATCATTGCAACATTCATGAATGCTTTTCTTGACTTAAATCTCAGACGGCTGAATGTGTATGAAACCATAAGTACGCTCAGAGTTGAGATAACGCATGAGAATATGGAGATTATGAGCGTATTCAGAAAAGCTCTGGGATAGTTGAATGTTTCTGTCTTTGTGAACAGTTCAATGTAGTTGTTGAATGTCCAGGTGCTGGGGATAACGTGGTCTATAAAAGCTGATTTCTCACCTGAGAATGATGTCATAACTATCCAGACGATGGGCAGAACCCATATGATAGACAGAATTGTAAGTATTGTATATACTACAATATCGCCTATAAGTCTTTTTGTCTTGTAGCTCTTTATCATGAGAACGCCCCCTCATCTTTAGCGGACTTAGTATTATTGAATGTAACCAGCGACAATGTAGCTGAAATGATAAATACTATAATTCCGATTGAAGCAGCAAGGTTGTTATCGTGCTTATCCATAGTCAGCTTGAACAGCCATGTAACGAGCAGGTCGGTTGAACCCGCACCATAGTAAGCATTGTTCTGAGGACCGCCGCCGCTTAAGAGATAGATTACGTTGAAGTTGTTGATATTTCCAACAAATGTTGAAATCAACTGAGGTGTTGTTACGAATACAAGGTAAGGCAATGTAATTTTTGTAAACTGAACAACAGGTGTTGCTCCGTCTATTCTTGCCGATTCATACAGGTCTTCAGGTATGTTAAGGAGAATACCTGTTGTACTGAGGATTGTATAAGGTACACCTATCCAGATATTTACAAGAATAATTGTAGCTCTTGCAAGGTTAGGATTACTTGTATCCGTCAGGAAACGTATAGGTTCTTTTATAAGTCCTGCATTCTGGAGGAAAACGTTTACAACGCCGTCCTGTGAAAGCATCTGAGCCATAAGAAGAAGTGTTACGAACTGAGGAACTGCTACAGAAAGTACGAAGCAGGTTCTGAATGCACCCTTGAATTTCAAGCCCTTTTTGTTAATCATAAGGGCGATAATTACACCGAGTATGTAACATGAGAATGTAGCAACAACTGCCCATACAAATGTCCATACAAGAACGTTTCCGAATGTTCTTGCATACATTTCGTTTCCGACAAAGATATTGCCGAAGTTACTGAAACCTACCCAAGTAAAGAGAACGTTAGGAGGCTGATGCTGTCCGTCGAAGTTGGTAAATGCTATCAATATCATGAATATCAACGGCAATATTGTAAAGCAGCTTACCAGAATTGTAGGAACGGTAAGAAGTGTGATATGGAACTTCTCATCTGTCAGAAGTTTTATATCTTCTTTGATTGTGTTGGGCTTTGAACCTGATTTAACAATCTTTTCGCAGTTTACTGCAACCTTTATATTGAGTATATATATAGCTATAAATACTACAATAAGAACCAGTGTCAAAGTACCGAACAGGAGAATAAGCATTGAGTCATCTCCGGGTACGTTGATTTCAAAACCATCATCTGACATTTCCGTATGTGACCCTACTGTACCCAATGTTCCGAATTTTGATATATAGCCGCCTCCGAAAGTAGCCATATAAACAATGAATAAAATTTCCGCAAGAAAGAATATAATACCCTTTACAACCTGACCGTAAGCTACACAGCCTGCTCCCATAATAACGTATGAAAGCTTTGTCATAAGACCGCCGGTCTTGAAATAAGCTGCGTAGTCCTTAAAAAACTCACCTATTCCGTGAATAAACGATTTCAGAAATTTTCCTATTGCACTGAAAAAGCCTGCCAACGCACCGGGAATAGCCTTGAAGAAGTTACCTAAGTTGTAAGTAAGCTTTTCTATGGGACTAAGCTGCACATAGTCTATATACTTCATTACTTCACTCCCCTTTTTTCAAATATATATTTTTTAACTGCTCAAGCAGTCCGATTTTTCATTTCGGACTGCCTGAACTTCAAAGAACATTTTACCCTTTTGAAATATTATTACTTAGCTGTGATACTTGTGTACATATTGTCGTAAGCCTTGCTAATTCCTTCCTCTGAAAGGTCGTTCTTCTTCTCAACAACATAAGCACCGAATGCTCCTGTAGGATCCCAGAATGAACCTGCAAGTCCTATCTGAGGTACTGAATGCTCACGCTGAGCATACATAGCACTAAGACAAGGATCGCCTGTAACTACTTCACTCTCTACGAGCTTTGTTATTGAAGGACCCCAGCCGAGATCTTCTGACTTAGCTCTCTCTTCCTGACACTTCTCACCTGAGAGATAGTATGCAAGAGCCTGTGATGTACGAGGATATTTACTGTTGTTGTTTACACCGATAAGCTTATAACCATACATTGAAACTATATCTGTATCTGTGCCATCTATCTTGATTGTAGGCAGTTTAGCACAAGCAAAGTCATCGCCAAGAGCGTTTTCGATAGCTGCACGCTTCCATGTACCTGATACACCTGCAAGAGCTTTCTTCTGTCTGAGGTTAGATGCCAGAACCTTATCTGTATCAGCCGATGAGAAATAGCTGTTGTTAGCAAGAACGTCTGCGAATGCCTTAGCACTCTTTACAACTTTGTCCTTATCATAGTTAAGGAGCTGATTTCCTTCTGCATCAAGGCTGTATGTACCGCCGCCTGTGAGAGGAATTACGCAACCATAGTAGCCGTTTCCGATGTTCATAATGAACTGCTTCTTCTGCTTTTCGCAAGCTGCCATCAAAGTTTCAAGGCTCTTTACTTCGTCAGCAGATACGAGGCTCTTGTTATAGTATACAATATAACCGTTGTCACCTGTTTCAGGGAATGCAACGATTTTGCCTTCGCTGTTTGTAGCAACATCTACAGCACCCTGGAGATGGTCTGCCTTGATTGCATTAGCATAGTCGCCTCTTACATTTGCAACAAATCCACCGGGATAAAGGTTTGATGCCTGGTCTGATGCAAAGCCGAATACATCAGCAGCCGTTGAAGGGTCATTCATCAGGTTTGCAGCAGCGTTATCTTCGCCCTGTGCAACAACCTTGATTGTAATTTTTCTGTCTGAGAAGTTCTTAGCAAACTCATCACACTGCTTCTGCATTACTTTCAAAGCATCGGAAGGTGCCCATACTTTAAGGCTTACTTCCTTGTCCTTACCCTCTGTTCCGAGTGCATAGTCTGCATCTTTCATCATCTCGTCAACAGATACAGACTTTCCTTCAGTACTTCCCGAAGCCGTTGAAGTTTTACCTGATGAGCCGCCCGTGCTTGACGTAGTATTTCCGCCACCGCCGCAGCCTGCGAACGCAGTAGCAATCATACATGATGCCAAAAGAACGCCAACAACTTTTTTTGTTTTACCAAACATTGTTTTTTCCTTCTTTCTTTGATAAATAAAATGATTAAAATAATTTTTAGTGGATTAGTCAGTTGTTAAAACTGCACTAAATTCATAAACAGACAGTTCTGACAATCGTCATAACTACTGTAGTTATAATATCATATACCACTGTCAATTGCAACAGATTTTAGTTATTTTAGTTATATTAACATATTTGAAGCTTTATTTTTGTAAAATTTGCACAATCATTTACAGCAATTTCGACTTTGTGAACAATCCTGAACCTTAAAACTGTCTAACATTTACTACTGCTGTTCGTGATATTAACCAAATGCGTTTTCACTTTATAGATATATTGTACAAATTATATTAATAATACGCCTGTATCTATGTAAGATATTCCAAAATCGTTTATAAAATTAAATTGAATCCCATTGTTTTTTCGTCATTATTGATATATAAATTTTAATATGCCTCAACACGGAATTTCGCATTGACAACTACCGTATAATATTGTAAATTTATCTTATAAAACTTTTGCTATTCAAGGGAGTAATCATATGAAGCTCGAAAATTTATTGAAAAAATTTGCATTCAACTGTATTCAGGGAAGCCTCGGCACTGAAATAAACGGTGTTACCTCCGATTCCCGAGAGGTTGTCGTAAACGGACTTTTTGTCTGCATAAAAGGTGCGGTATCGGACGGTCACAACTACGCTCTTAAAGCCGTTGAGAAGGGTGCCTGCACAATAGTTCTTGAGGACGATGTAGAGAACATTCCCGAAAACATAACAGTCATCAAAGTAAACGACAGCCGCTATGCTCTAGCCTGTATTGCAGCAGAATTTTTCGGTAATCCTGCCGAAAAGCTCAAGGTTATAGGCATAACAGGCACAAAAGGAAAAACTACCACTACTTACCTTGTCAAATCCATTCTCGAAAATGCAGGTCATAAGTGCGGTCTTATAGGTACTATCGAAATCATAATCGGCGATAAGGTCATAAAAGCTCACAATACCACCCCCGAATCCTACGTGCTTCAGAGATATTTAAGCGAAATGGCAGATGCAGGCTGTGACTGCGTTGTTATGGAAGTTTCATCTCAGGGACTTATGCTCCACCGTACAGCAGGCTTTACTTTTGAAATCGGTATCTTTACTAATATCGAACCCGACCATATAGGTCCTCACGAGCATAAGGACTTTGACGATTACCTTCACTGCAAGAGCCTCCTTTTCAGACAGTGCAGACACGCTATAATAAACACCGACGATAAAAACGCCGACTATATCATCAACCATACCGACTGCGATATTGTTACATACGGCTTTGGCGAAAATGCCGATTTGCGTGCCTCCGATATGAAGCTTATGAAAAATAACGGCTCTCTCGGTGTATCCTATACCGTAAGCGGTAAGGTAAATATGAACGTTGAAATAAATCTGCCCGGAAAATTCAGCGTGTATAACTCACTGACAGCTATCGCTATATGTAAACAGTTCGGCATAGACAACTCTTCCATACAAAAGGCTCTGCGTTATGCCAAAGTAAAAGGCAGAATCGAAATGATTGATATTTCCGATGATTTCACTCTTATGATAGACTATGCTCACAACGCTATGGCTCTTAAAAGTCTGCTCAGTACAATCAGAGATTATAAGCCCGAAAGACTTGTATGCCTGTTCGGCTGCGGTGGCGACCGCTCCAGAGAACGCCGCTTCTCTATGGGTGAGGTTTCGGGAAAACTGGCTGACCTCAGCGTTATTACCTCCGACAACCCCCGCACAGAAGAACCTCAGGCTATTATTAACGATATTCTTACGGGCATCAAGAAAACTACAGGAAAATACGTTGAAATTCCCGACAGACGAAAGGCTATTGAATGGGTTATAAATAATGCTCAGAAAGGCGATATTATCATTCTTGCAGGCAAGGGTCATGAGGATTATCAGGAAATTAACGGAGTAAAATATCCGTTAGATGAGCGTGATGTTATAGCAGAAGTCGTTGCAGGTATAAAGCAGTAACTATGACGGAGCAAAACCATAAAGTTTAGGTCAAGCCTTTTCAAAGGCTTGCGGCTTCCAAAGGCAGAGCCTTTGGTCAGGATTTTTAAGGGTGAAACCCTTAAACCATCAATACTTCTTCAAATATAGCACGAATATGGGGTCAGGACGTTAAAACGTCCTGACCCCATATTCGTGCTATTGAAACATACCCCTTCACAACCTGAGTTCTTCGCTCAAAGTGCGATTGCAGCCGACAAAAACAATTGTTTTTGTCAAATTTCAAGCTATGCTTGAAATTTTGTTTCGGACTTTCGTCCGAAACAGGCTGCAATCGCAACTTCCTGATTCAGAAGTGAGCCTGACAGAAACACCGCCAAGCTCACTTCAAAATCAAATATTTACATCGGGTTTACAGTTTCACCCTTAGCAATTTTAGGAGTATCTTCGATAATTTTATTTACATAGGTATCGAATACATCACCAAGTATATTGCTTCCGTCTGCCGAGAAATTATATTTTCCCGTATCGCCCTTGTAGAAGGTATAAGTATCGGGCTGCTTGTCATTGGTATATGAAATCTTTACCGTAAGTTCAGCATTTCCTTCAACTTTTCCTGACTTGACAGTATTTACCATAGCCGATTCCAAATTCTGATAGAAAACATCAAATTTTTCTGAATCTATGGACTTATCTCCGTACTTAAACGTTGTAGATGATGTTTCGTTGCCCTCAGAGTCTGTATTTTTCTCGTGGTTCACATCAAACGAATAAGTTTTTCCTGATGCAGTAACCTCAATGTTGCTTATATAAGGTAAGTCGGGACGCATAACATACTCAAATACCATATCTTCGTATGAAGTCAATGCCCATTCTGCCTTTGCCGATGAAACTGAATATATCATCTTACTTTCAGGATTGTAAACATAGACACTGCTTACCTGTGCGGAAGTATCGGCAGTACTGCTGTTTTCGTTATTGTTAAGAACAGGCTTCGCACCATAGAGGTGAATTTTAGTATCCGAAAATTCAGCACTTATCTCCGCATACGGATTTTCCGTATCTATACCGTACTTTTTCAAAGTTTCATCATCAGGCTTATATGCAAGCACATCATCGGCTGAAACAGAACGCAGCGAACCCAGAACCTTTGAGCCGTTCGTTACATTTACAAAACAGCTTACAGGAGCTGTCATTTTAAAGTAAGCACCTGATACGGTTTTGTCATCATTAGTGACAAACTCCATAGCTTCCTTAAATTTTGAACCGCTTATTTTTGCCTTTTTAGGATTTGCACCACCGTCAGCCTCTGATGATGATGTAACCTCCTTGCTCAGAAGTGAGAGCGGCTTATACAGGAACGAATCGACCGATTCACTGTCAACGAGGTATATAGCCTTGTCGCCGTCTACCATAATATATGTACCCTTGTTATCGGGAGCATCGTTTCCTACAGTGATTGTCCTTGCATTGTTGTTGGTAAACGTTACCTTTACTGTAGAACGTGGCTTGTCAAGACCGTAATCCTGCGGATTTTTTCCTGTTATATCAACTATATTCGTAGTTGTTACGGCAGCCGCATCGTTCGCTACTGCATCGGGCATACCTGATGCAAGAGGTGCGTCCTCATAACCTTTCAGTGTATACTTTGTTTCCGAAGTAGTCACTGTTTCTTTTCCGTCACTGTCTGTAGATTTTTCTGTAGGTGTTTCCGAAAGCAGTTCAAAGCTTCCCTCTTCATTTGTTACATTTACAGACTTTATATCGGCAGGAACGTGGTTTATAAGCTCCTCTACACCTGCAATTATAATATTTCCGTCCTTGTCCTTCTGGGAATCTATCTTGTTTCCTTTCAGGTCTGTAGCATACTGATTTCCGTTTTCGTCCGTGGGATATGTAGCCTTTGTTTCGTCACTGCTGTCTGGAACAGCATTATTTGCCCAGAAATACAGTCCTATAAGCAATCCTGCGACAATCAGGGTAACTATTATCGCTATGACAGGCTTTCTGTTTTCAGAGGGCTTTCCGCCGTTTTCTTTCTGTTTTTCACGTTTTTTTGCTGTTTTCTGTGCCGCCTTGTTGCTTCCTGTTTCAGCGTCCGAATCGGCTGCAAATATAGTTCCTGCCGTATTGTCGTAAAAAATGGAGTCCTCGTCCTCTTCTGCTATATCCGTTACAGCTTCTATTTCTTTTGTTTCGCTTTCACTGCTGATATTTCTTTTCTTTTTGGACATTATCTGTTCCTCCTGCGTACCCATATTACTATTGCAACGATTATAATAACTATAGGAATTACAGCCATACATACAAATGACCACGTATCAATCTGGTCTGTAGTTATACCAAGTGAAGGCTTTTCGAGGTCTTTTCCGTCTATTGTTATTCCCTCGTCTGCGTTATCGGTAAGCTTGTTGAACATATTTATTAAATAAGCTCCGTTATTGTATGACGATATCTTTATAGCATTGGAACTGAACATAAGGCTTGAACCGAATACAACTACGTTGGAACTTACATCACTGTTTGATGATTTTTTACCTGCTGCCACCGCATTGTACTGCTTTGTTTCAAGCTTTTCAAAATCAAAATTCTTGTCGCTGTTTGCGTCAAAGGGAATGAGCTTTGCCTGTGCTGAGGTCTGCAAAAGAGCCGTTGCTGTGTTTGCATTCTTTATTTCAACAGGTACTATATATCCGCCGACCATATTCAGAGTTTTATTTTTAAGTCCTTCTGTGTATTCCGTGTTGCTGTAGTCAAGAATTGAAATAACATACTCATTTGTGAGCAGCTTTGAGGTATCTGTTTCTGCAACTATACCGTCACCCAGTTTCATACCCCATTCTTCAAGGAGAGCGTCTGTCTTGGGTGTATCCGTCTTTACAGGCGGAGCTACATATATAAGATTTTTTCCGTAAGAACCGTTGTTGCTCAGGAAATTCTTGATTTTCTTCAATGATGTATCGTCCAAATCCTTCGTTGGAGTAAAAAGTATGATTGCGGAAGTATCGGAATCAATATCCTGAGTAAGAGTATTTACGGCTGATACGTTGTAATTGTTCTGTTCGAGCAGATTTTTTATTGCAGCCGCATCTGAGCTGTAATCGCCGAAGCCGTCTATAAACTGTACTTTTGTCTGATTGTCTGACGTTACATTGAGAATTGCAGTAGTAACGGCAGGCTCAACTTCAAGACCTGTAACGTTTGTTGAATAGCTGTAGCTGTCATATGAAGTTTCAAACAAATCATCGGTTTTAAGAACTCTGTGCTTGTCGCCGCATTCTACTATATAGTTTCCTGCCGAAAGCGTATCATCGGGATATTTGTTTGTAAATGTAGGGTTCGCTGTAAGATCTACATATTTTATATTGATTTTATCCGTATAATTTTCGTACTGCTTGAGCAGAGTGCCTGCCATAAGATAGTACTCGGAAGCTCCCATATACTGGCTTTCCGAAGCAAGAACGGTTACTGTAACCTCTTTTTTCAGCGTCTTTATAAAGTCTATCGTATCCTGTGTAAGCTCATATGTGTTCTGTGCTGACAGGTCGAATGTAAGTGCAGGTATTTTTGTAGTAAGAAGTCCTGCTATCATATTTATAACTATTATCACAACCACAAACAAAGCCGTGAATGCTATCGAAAGACCGCCTTTTCTGAATTTTCTGCTTTTGAAAAATTCCTTTACAATGCCGCTCTTCTTTTCCTTATCGGATTTTTTATCTTTTTTCTCAGCTATTTCAGTATTATCATCGGTTTCGGCTTCGGTTTCAGCTTTGGGAACATATTCTTCGGTAACATCTTCAATATCTTCAAGAGTTTCTTCCGTTTCCTCTGCGGTATTCATTATTTCTTCATCAAGGTTATCTTTTTTATTCATCGTCAAAGCACCTCCTTAATTCCAGCGTCTTCTCTCGAGTACCTTTATTGTAAAGAATATAAACAATACAGGTACGCTGAGGAAGAATACAACGTCAGACAGCTTTATTATTCCTACGGCAAAATTCTGATAAGGCGTTGTAAATGAAATTGATTTCAGGATATTCTGCAAGAACTCAACTCCGAGTGAGCTTGCAAACGTATTGATATAGGAAATAAGCAGACCTGCTCCTATTGATATTATTGCCGCTACAATCTGGCTTTCGGTAAGACTTGATACGAAAGTTCCGATTGAAATAAGTGCTGTTCCGAAAAGAAGAAGTCCTAATATATTGCTGAAAATGGTTATCCATGCAGGGGTTACATAAAAGCCTATGATAATTCCGTATATTACAAACAGAAGCATAAGAATGGCATAAACGGTAACAGCAGCCGTAAACTTGCCCATTACTATCTGTAAAAGGTTTACGGGAGCTGTAAGAAGTCCCTGTTCGGTTTTCTTGTTTTTCTCCTCGCTGAAAAGCTTCATTGTGAGTATCGGCATAAGAATGATAACTATTGATGTCATATTGAGAAAAACGTATGACATATCGGAACTGTCTGCCTGCAACACAATTCCTCTGAAGTACATACCGCCGAAAAATGCAGCCACGGCATAAACAACATACGCAATCGGCGATGTAAAATATGCGTTAAGTTCTCTTTTATATATCGCAAACATTACTTTCTGCCTCCTTTTGTTTTTACAGGCTCTCCGCTTGTAATTTTTAAGAAAGCATCTTCAAGCGACATTTCGGCATTTCTCATCATAACTATGGGACAGCCTGCCTTTGCCATTGCGTTGAAAATTCCCTTTCTTACATCTTTTTCGGCACGTGACTCAACTATGTATTCGCCGTAGCCGTCTATAGTACGCATAACCTTTCTTACTCTGCTTACGTCCTCGACAGCACGCAGTGCAGGAAGTATTACGTTTTCGTTTCCGTCAATATGGAGCTGTATTCTTTTAAAGCCGGTAAAGTTTGTTGTTATTTCCTCTGTGCTTTCGTCTGCCACGAGCTGACCGTTGTTTATAACTACTATTCTGTCGCACACTGCCTGTATTTCTGACAATACGTGTGATGAAAGTATAACGGTATGTTTTTTTCCAAGACCTCTTATAAGGTTACGCATTTCGATAATCTGTTTAGGGTCAAGTCCTACCGTGGGTTCATCTAGTATTATTACGGGGGGATTTCCTATGAGAGCCTGTGCGAAACCAACTCTCTGGCGATAACCTTTTGAAAGGTTTTTGATAACTCTGTTATAGACATCGGTTATTTTAGTTACCTTGCATACTTCTGCAAGATGCTCCTGTTTAGGGAGGGTTACTCTTTTGAGGTCATAGACGAACTCAAGGTATCTTTTAACTGTCATATCCTGATAAAGCGGCGGTATTTCGGGCAAATATCCTATTTTGGATTTTGCACCTTTGGGGTCATCGAGAATTTCGCAGCCGTCTATCGTGACCGTACCTGATGTTGACGACAGATAACCTGTAATAATGTTCATGGTTGTAGATTTTCCTGCACCGTTAGGGCCAAGAAAACCTAAGATTTCTCCTTCATTCACGGTAAAGCTTACATTGTTTACGGCAAGCTTGTCGCCGTAACGCTTCACAAGGTTCTTTACCTCTACCATAGCAAACATTCACTCCTTCTGATATTAGTTATGGTTTATTTTATAGAAAGTTCCTTGAAGAAACCTTGAAATTTTTTAAATTCATACAAAACTTTGACGGAGAATTACCGTAAAGTTTAAGGGTTTCACCCTTAAAAATCCTGACCAAAGGCTCCGCCTTTGGAAACCGCAAGGGCTCTGCCCTTGACCCGCAAGCCTTTGAAAAGGCTTAACCTAAACTTTATGGTTATCTCCGTCAAAGTTTTTATATTATTTTTTCTTTTCTCCGAAATAATTATTGAAGATTTTTATTGATTTCTCTCCGTCTGCAAGAATTGACGCTTTCAGTTCAACGATACTGTGAAATTTCTTTTCGCCTCTTATGAAGTCTATTATATCAAACCTGACTTTTTTTCCGTAAAGCTCACCGCAGTTATAGTGAGGAAGCCAAGTTTCCGCAAGAGGTGCGTCCGTTCCGACTGTAGGTTTTATTCCTATGTTGGTAACTCCGCAGACCTTGCTTCCGTTCTCAAGAGTAACGGCTGTGGCATACACACCGAACCTCGGAAGTATAAGATGTTCGGGGATAACCTGATTGAATGTAGGTGTACCCATTCTTCTGCCAAGCTGATTTCCCTTGCAAACCACAAGATTATAAGAATATTCTCTGCCGAGCATAGTTGTAACATCGGCTATTCTGCCCTGTTTAAGATAGTGCCGTACCCTTGTTGAGCTTATCGGCTCATCGTTGTACATAGCAGGCGGAAGTGCCACAACCTCCATATCATACCTTGAGCATAAATCCCTGAGTGTTTCGCTGTTTGCAGTTCCTCCGCTTCCGAAGTGATAGTTAAAACCGCAGTATACTCTGCTGGCTTTAAGCTTTTTGTACAGAACATCACGCACAAACTCCTCTGCGGATATGTTTTTTACCACATTGAAATCTATGTTGAAAAGGTATTCCGCACCAAGCTCCGAAATATACTGATTTTTTTCGTCATTATCCATAAGATAGGGGATTTTCTTGTTTTTCACGATACAGGCAGGATTTTGTCTGAAAGTAAACACCACAGGCGAAAGATTGTTATGCTGCTTGCATTTTACGGCATTTCCTATTACAAGCTGATGTCCCTTATGTACACCGTCAAAGTGTCCCAATGCAACTGCCGTTGGAGTTTTCATTTCAATTATTTCGTCATATATAATCATTTTTTCAGCTCCTGCTCTTTCGGAATATTATTTTTCAAAAGGATTCTCATTTCAATTATAAATGCTATGACACATATCGCAACAAGCGACAAATCTATTATTTTAAACACACTGAAGCTGTCATAAAGCAGCGACTTTGAGGGGGAACTTTCCATTGTTATGAATGAGGTGAGAACCTTTGAAAAGCTGTTGTCGGCACTTAACACTCTGTTTGATGAAGAAAGCTCTATGTTTATGGCAAACGTGAAAATCACACAGCATAAAAGCATAAAGAGGAAAATTCCCGTAAACAGCGGATTTTTCGGCTTGTTTATTATATAGAGAAGTACCGCCGCTATAAGTATTGCAGCCGCAATTATTATTATTATAGGACTTATAACCATATGTTTTTTCTCCCTCTTCCTCAGTAATAAAAAACTTTATGATATTATATCATATTTTTTTATTTTATAAAACACCTTTTTTCAAAAGTAATGCTGTTTTCAATATGGCAGTCTGCGTCTTGCTGTCTTTTATCTCATTGTTAAGAACCATTTCAACCGCCTTGTCAATATGAATTTTTTCGACATTCAGAAATTCATCGTCATCGGGGCAGTCATCTCCGATACTTTCTATCCTGCAAAAGTACAGGTGTATTATCTCCGCACAGTAGCCGGGGGACGGATAAAGCTCACCTAAAAATCTGTAGTCCTTTCCGACTGCACCAACCTCTTCTTTAAGCTCACGAATGCCGTTTTCAAGCGGTGAAGAACCCTTTTCAAGCTTTCCTGCGGGCAGTTCAAGAACGTTCTCGTGATAGGGATACCTGTGCTGTCTTACAAAATAAAGCTCGTTATTGTCGTTAAGTGCCGCTATGCAGACTCCGCCGGGGTGTCCCACAACTTCCCTCTCTGAGATATGTCCGTTGGGCAGCTCTACTTTATCAACCATTATGTGCAGTACCCTTCCGTTGAAAATATCACGGCTTTCAAGTGTTTTTTCGTAAAGTTCCATAATATTGCATCTCCTCTTTTTTGATATAGCCTTATATTTTTTTACAAGTATTCATAAAAATGTCTTATCAGATTAATTATTATGAGGTGTTATTATTATGTGTGATTTCAAAAAATATTTCTCCGAAAGCTGTGACGAAGCTTTAAGAAATATTCTGAAAAAGAAAATAACAGGTTCTTTCTTTTTCGTAAACACAGAAATTATAGGATACAGTGTTCTTAAAAGACCCTTAGAATGCTTTTCCATAGGAAACAGTCCGAACAAAGTCCTGCTCTGCGGAGGATTTCACGGTATGGAATGGATAACCTGTCATTTATTGTATATGTTCATTATAAATGTATGCCGTTCAATAATCAACCATAAAAAGCTGTCAGATAAAAATTTATGGGAATATTTCGGTAAAAGGTCACTTGCTGTTGTCCCGTGTGTAAATCCTGACGGTGTTGAAATAAGCATACACGGCAGCCGCTCAGCAGGAATGCTTTCGGATTTTGTGGAAAGAATAAGCGGCGGTGATACACTTCACTGGCAAAGCAACGCTATGGGGGTAGATATTAACCATAATTTCAATGCAGACTGGCAGACCGTCAAAAAAAGAGAGCTTCAAAACGGTATCGCATTTCCCTCAAAAACACGATACGGCGGAGAATTTCCCGAAAGTGAACCCGAAAGCCACTGTCTTGCGGATTTTTGCAGAAACAATAAAATAATTTCCGCAACCGCATTTCACAGTCAGGGCGAGGAAATATACTGGAGCTACGGCGACAGCACTCCCCCAAAAAGCCTCAAAATCGCAGAAAAAATGTCGGAGCTGAGCGGATATTCTTTAAGCTTTCCCGAAGAAATGGCAGTCGGCGGCGGCTTTAAGGACTGGAGTATTCAACAGCTTCATATCCCAAGCTTTACCGTTGAGGTAGGAAAAGGTGAAAACCCTCTGGATATTTCTCAGCTTGACGGAATATACAATAAGCTTGAAAAAATGCTTGTTTACCTGATTTCCGCTTAAACCAAACCATAAAGTTTAGGTCAAGCCTTTTCAAAGGCTTGCGGGTCAAGGGCAGAGCCCTTGCGGTTTCCAAAGGCAGAGCCTTTGGTCAGAATTTTTAAGGGTGAAACCCTTAAACTGCACATAAAAAGAGGGACGGCAGAAGCCGTCCCATATTAAAGTGTATGCGAAAAACTAATTATTCTTCTGACTCTTTGCGAGCAAGAAAAGCTATTCCTAATGCACCTGCGAGTGAAGCACCAAGTACTGCAAACAAAGGAACTACAGGAGTGCTGTCACCTGTTGTTGTTGTCTTATCCGAACCTGTAACAGTGCTACTGGGTGTACTTTTACTTGATGAAGAAGAACCGCCGCCCTGTGAAGACGTAGTAGTAGCAGCATCTGTAGCAGTTTCTGCAGTAGCAGCCTCTGTGGGTGCCTCAGAAGAAACGCCAAGCTTCTCAGCAACCTCTTTCTTTATTGTTGTCCAGTCCTTACCTGTCTCAACCTGACCGTCATCTTTCCAGTTGAATATGTCGTTATCAGGGTCAGGAATATTGTTTTCGTCATATTTTTTTACAAAGTTATCATAAAGAGTCTGGTTGTCCTCTCCGGGAAGGAAAGCATTACCGATTATGTTACCAAGTGATGAAACAACCTTATGAGGACCGCAGTCTGTATTGTTTCTCCAGCCAAGACCGTAAGCAACCTTCTTTGAGTCAACAGGGTTCTCAAACTGCTCTGACATTACATAGCATGTGTCACCTATGCAGTTTGCGTTCATAACTGTATCATATGTCTGAATACCTGTATTACCTGAAACGATAATCAAGTTCCAGTCACCATCGGGAACCTGATATGTTGCTGTAGCGTCACCCTTTGTCCATGTCATTTTCTCGTCAGCCGTCTGCCAAGCGTAAAGACCTGCACCACCGGGCAAACCATTCCAGATATGAGCATAGAAAAACTTGTTTGCATTAGCCCAAGTTTCAGGAACTTCAAAAGTAATTTCTCCTGAATAAGCTGATGAACTTACTGCACCTGCACAAGCCATCGTACCGAGAACCGCAGCTGTTGTAATAACGCTTAAAATCTTCTTCGTCATTGTTAATTCTCCTCCAGTAATATACTAAAATATACACGAAGCATACACTTCATTGAACCAATTATATAATATATTTTAAAATTTATCAACAGATTTTTAAAAAATTTTGCTTTTCATAAACCATATATCGTAAAATATATTATTATTTTTTTGTATGTTTTAACCATACTATTGTATATATTTACATTTTTTCCAAATCCCGTATATACAATATATAGATTCAGCATAGATAACAGCAAAGGAAGTTATCTCTCTCTTTTCTTACGTGTCATAAGAACGGCTGCAAATGCGGCAATCAGAACACTTCCGATTACGGCTGAGCCAAAACCTTCGGCTGTATCCACAGTTTTTCCGCTCTGAGTATTTCCGCCTGTTGTTCCTGCCGAATTTGTTTTATTTGCTGTATTTGCCGTATTTCCTGACGGTATCTCGGAAGCCGCTGAAGCTGTCGGAGAAATTGTCTGTGTATCTGCCTGTGTAGCCACCTCTGTGGGTGCTTGTGAAGGTTCTTCCGTCTGTTCTTCCGTCGGCTCTTCCGCTGCCGATGTAGGCTGTTCGGGACTGTCTGTGGGTCTTTCGTGAGCTGATATGATTTCATTAATCTGATTTATATAGCTCTGACGTGCCTCATCTGTTACGAGAGAAGGGTCTTCATAGCCCACCAATCCACGAGCCATACCGTCATTATATTTCTGAATAAATGAGTCCGCAATACTTTCGGGAGTTTCTGTTGAGAGTATTCCTACTCCCTGAACTCTTCCTGTTGATGTAATACAGATATGTGCCCCCTCCTGAGGATTGTTTCTCCACGCACATTCAACGGCTACCTGAGCACTGTCTACAGGATTTTCAAGTATTTCGCCCTCCACAACATAGGCTGTATCACCGATACATGCATCACTGAATGTCGTGTCATATGTCTGACCCTTTCCCAAAGCAGAGAATATTACCAAATCCACATTGACTGTTTCTCCGTTTAAATTCGTTTTTGGTACGTCATAGGAATAAAGCTTGTCCTGACCCTCAACCTTTTTCATTTTCAAAGGCTTTGTATTCCATTCGCTTATATTTCCGCTGCCGTCACTTCCCCACATATAGCAGTAATATGTATCACGCTGTGCCTCGTCCAGAGGGCCTGTTGAATCAAAGTATATTGTTCCTCTTATGTTGTCATCAGCCGATGCAGTCATACTTAAAGATGATACCGCCGCTGCCGAACTTATCACTGACATTGTAAGAATAACACTTAAAAATTTTCTGTTAATCATAAATTCTTTCTCCTTCAATCTATGAATATATTCCATTTGTCACACTGAAAACAGTAAAAACTTTCAAGTACGAAAGAGGTGTGCATTTCTGCACACCTCCAAATACCTGACTAAAGTCGGTTAAAATGTCTTAAAGATTAAGCCTCTTCGCTCTCTCTTCTCTTGCGAGCTACAAAAGCAACGCCCATTGCTGCGAACAATACTGTTCCGAGAACTACTACAGCAGCACCCTCAGCTGTATTAACTGTCTTGCCGCTGTTGTTGCCGTTTGTTGTACCGGCTGCACCTGTAGCGTTTGTTGTACCGCCCTTGCCGCCAGCAGTTGTAGGATTACCTGCGGGAGGAAGTGTTGAAACGGGCTTATCTGTAGGAATTTCTACACCCTCGTTTACATGTGTGTAGTCCATATCATAGTAAGGGTTTACTGCGAGCAAGCCGTAGCCGTATGCGTCGCCTGAAACTGTTACATAGCTTCCGTCTGCGTTCTTCAGAGCTGTTTCTGTTGTAGCACCTGTCTGAGGATCGAAGAACTTCCACTTGCACTTGTAAACGTCCTGAGTATCGCCTGTCAAGCCGTTTACAACCTGCTCAACGCTTGATACATATGCAAGACAGCCTGCTGCTGAAACGCCGTCAATAGCACCGTCTGACTCTTCATATACGATATCTGCGAGTGAGTTAAGAGCGGGGTCATCAACCTTGATGTCCTCTGTCTGGAGCTTGAACTGCTTGTTCTCAGCAACTCTGTCGCTTATACCGTTGTTCCAGATAATGCTTCCTGCGAATGTAGGAGCAAATCCATAGTAATATGTCTTACCGTTTACCTGAATCTTTCCAGCCTTCTCACCGGGCCAGTCGCCGTTGTTCGTGCCGCCTGTGAACCAGTAGAAACCGATTTCCCAAGCTTCGCCGTTAGCGTCCTTCTCTTTAGCATCTGCATGCTGTGTGAGCCACTCTTCGGGAGCTTCAAAGTAATAAACATTGTAGTAGCCGTCCCATCCGCTGTATACATCATCAGGTGATGTATTCTTTGAAGGAAGGTTCATATCTGCGGGCAAAGGAAGTCCTGCCTTACGTCCGTGTGTATCTGAAGGCTGAGCCTGTGTGGGAGCCTCTGTAGGAGCCTGTGTGGGAGCCTCTGTAGGAGCCTGTGTGGGAGCCTGTGTGGTAACCTCTGTAGGAGCCTCTGTAGGAGCCTCTGTTGTAGGGCCTTCTGTAGGTCTTTCGGGCTGGCTTGAAATAATTGCATTAATCTGGTCGATATAACTCTGACGAGCTGCATCTGTTACGAGGTCGGGATTGTCATATCCTACCTTGCCCTGAGCCATACCGTCATTGTACTGCTGAATGAATGCGTCTGTAATGCTCTCAGGTGTTTCTGTTGAAAGAATACCTACACCCTGAACTCTACCTGTTGATGTGATAGAGATGTGAGCACCCTCCTGAGGGTTGTTTCTCCATGCACAAGCAAGAGCTGTCTGAGCACTGTCTACAGGGTTCTCGAGAACCTCATCGAGAACATAAGCTGTATCGCCGAAACATGAATCGCTGAAAGTTGTATCATATGTCTGACCTTTGCCAAGACCTGAGAAGATAACCAAATCAGCATTAACTGTTGCACCATCAGAATTTTTTCTGGGTACGTTGAATGAGAACAGGTTCTCCTGACCCTCAACCTTTTTCATCTTTAACGGAGCTGTGTTCCACGCAGCAATCTGTCCTGAGCCGTCACTAGCCCACATATAGCAGTAATATGTGTTACGCTGTGCACCCTGGAGAGGACCTGTTGAATCAAAGTATACAGTACCACGAATATCATCGTCGGCAGCGGTTGTAACAGCGGTTGTAACAGCTGCGGAAGCAACCATAGACGCTGCAAGAACTACGCTAAGTACTTTTTTCTTGGACATTTTATTTTTTCCTCCTTTAATTGTGTATCCGAAGAATATCTTCGCAAGGGTATTATACAACAATCCCGACTTGTTTTCAATAAATTTAAAAATTTATTTATATTTTCGTAACAATGAACAATATTTAATAACTTTTATTATTATCTGAATTTCAGGATTGTTATTTTGCATAATATTATAAATTTTATTTGTTGATATACACTACAGCATAAAATTTACGAATTTTTCAAAAAACAATCACTCACCTTTTGAGTGAGTGATTGAAAAACATATTTTATATTTTATTTATAAAGAAATTACTTTGTAACTCTCTTTCTTGCAACAACTACTGCACCGCCTGCGAGCATAAGTACGCCGAGGAGAATAGCAACTGATGTGCTGTCGCCTGTAGCAACCTTACCTGTAGCTGAAGAAACGTTGCTGCTTGTTGTGCCTGATGATGTGCTGCCACCTGTTGTGCCGCCTGTTGTTGTTGAACCTGTTGTAGCTGCTGTTGTAGCTGCTGTTGTAGCGTCTGTTGTAGCGTTTGTAGCTGATGTGCCGTCCTCTGTAGCATCACCTGTTGCAACCTCTGAAGGTGCGTCTGTAGGTGCTGCTGTGGGAGCATCTGTAGGAGCGTCTGTAGGAGCATCTGTAGCAGGCTCTGTTGCAGGTACTGCAACGGGAACGCACTCGAAGCCAGCCTTCATTGTAGCAGGATCCCATGTGATAACTACTGCTGATGTGTTCTCATCTATGAAACCGATAGCATTTGTACCATCGCCCAAAGCTTCGCCCTGGTCGTTGTATGATACGTCCCATGTACCGTCCTGAGCAACTTTATACTCGAAGGGGTTCTCCCACTGTGCTTCTGTTACGGGGATTGTTACCTTGTAAATTCCGCTTTCCTCGTCCTTTGTGAGCTGGAACTTAGGATCATTGGGTGTCCAAGCGGGGTCGAAGAGGTTAGCATCGCCAACTGCAAAATATGTATGATCTGTTACAACGGGTGCCTCTGTGTAAGGATTGTCGATACGGCTTGATGTCTTCTGACCATCGAACATAATTGTTACAACGTCAGCTGTTTCAGCTGTTTCGCCGAAATCTACGATTGAGTTTGAATCAAAACCGTAAGCAACACCTGTTTCGTTGAATGAGAACTCCCAAGGTGAACCCTCAACATAGTTTCTTACAACTACCTTGTACTGAGCACCGTAGTTGAATGTAGTACCCTGATTACCAACACCGTTAAGGTTCAGATACCAAATGCCTGCTGCTTCGTCGTATGACATATTGAAGTCATCGTTCTCGGGCTGCCATGCTGCATCGCCCAGAAGACCTGCATCACCTACTACTGTGTAGCTGTACTGTGTGGGATCCCAGTCTGCGGGAAGTTCCGTAACCTCAGCTGATGCTGAAATTGCAGCTGTTGCACACATTGATGCTGCCATAACACCTGATAACAGCACGCTTGTTAATTTTTTCATTGGATGTTTCCTCCCTAAAAATAGTGTAATCTCCGAAGTCTAGGCTTCAGTATTTGCATTATACACCTTTTTGTTTTTAAAAGTCAATATGCTAGTCCCAATTTAGTAACATTTTTGTTATTTTTGTAACTTAACGACAAAAATATTATTAATATTTATTTATTAAAAACAAATTTTGTACCATTATAAGGCAATAAAACTTTTAAAACCAGAAAAACCTGCAATTTCGGTTTATTGTCATATTACAGTTTTCTGATTATATAAAAGAGTAAAAACGGCAGACTCAATATCCGAGTCTGCCGAAACTTACCAAATCAGAAATTACTTTGCCCTTCTTCTTAAGAAAGCCAGTATACCGCCTGCTGCAAGTGCTGTGCAGAGAGCAATCATAATAGCCGACGCATTATCACCTGTAGCGACCTTGCCTGCGGAAGATGATGTATTTCCGCTGCTTGTATTTGAAGAGTTGTTGTTTGAAGGTGTGTTTGCGGAAGTGGGTGCAGATGTAGGAGAAGATGTACCTGCCTGTGTAGCAGATGTTGCACTCGTAGGCTCTTCTGAGGGAAGCTGTGTTGCACTTGTAGGTTCTTCTGTAGGTTCTTCCGTTACAATCTCTGTAGGCTCATCTGTAGGAGCTTCCGTGGGTGCATCTGTAGGTCTTTCCTCTGAAGGTATTACCGTAAGTGTTGTCTTTGTTCTGAGTGCGTCCAGTGAGCTTTCGATTTCTCCTGCGGCATTGTCATAAGTAACATCGTTCAGAACGGTGTAAACGGTACATTCACCGGGTTCGAGAACCTCCATTGCGAACTTAACCATTGTCTGACCGTCTTCTGTTGCATAACTTCCTGATGTATGTCCGTGGATATAGCAGAAACCGAACAAATCTCTGTTATATTCGTCTGCACTCTCAGGTCTTACAGCATATCCGCTGAAATCAGATGTGTAGTAAGCTGCCTCATCGCCCTCTCCGTAGTAGCCGTCAGCATAACCCAAAATGTTAATATCACTGTACTCCACCATCTGCTGTGCATCAGCCTGATTGATAAATGTAGATGTCAGAACAGATGTCACTGCTTCCTGTGAATATCCTGTGATAACACATTCTATCTTGTCGCCGACATAAGCCTCGTAGGTTGTAACCTCTGAGGGTGCTGATGAATCAACTACCTTGATTGTTGCCTTCTGACTGTCATCTGCAGATACACTCAAAGCACAAGCACAGCCTGATGCTACAAGTACACCTGCAAGAAAAACGCTTGTTAATTTTTTCATTATGAACTTCCTCCCTATAATATATGCTATTATAAAACCGTATCTATTATAATACGCACCTTTAAATAATTCAATATATTTTTTAACTTTTGTACCAAATCACAATAATTGTGTTCACAGATTGTTAAAAATTACAATAAAATTAAAAAAATACGCTGAAATCACTGTCTACGGCTACACTCAGGCTGCGATTGCAGCCGTAAAAAGACTTCGTCTTTTTACACCATCAAGGCTTCGCCTTGATGCACTATCGGAAGTTTCCGATAGTGGGCTGCAATCGCACCACGGAAACGCACCTGCTGCGTTTAACAGTATAAGCTTACTTTCCTTCTTCGGGATTGTACTTGCCTTCAAAATAAATTTCATACCATACAAGAAAGATGTATATTGTCCATACCTTACGGCTGTTGTCCTCTTTTCCGCTGAAATGCTCATCGAGAAATTCAATAAGAACCTCAGAATTGAAAAATTTCTTTGCTGTTTCGGAATTGAACATATCTTTAACAACGTTGTAATAGCGTTCATCTCTGAGCCATACCCTTGTGGGAACAGGAAAACCAAGCTTTTTCTTTTCCGCTGTTTCTATGGGAAGATGTCTTAAAGCCGCCTTACGCATAGCATACTTTGTATTATGCTTGTTTACCCTTAATTCGGAAGGAAGTTTTGAAGCTACCTTGAAAACTTCTTTATCAAGAAAAGGAACTCTCAGCTCAAGAGAATTTGCCATACTCATTCTGTCCGCCTTGAGCAGAATATCCCCGACCATCCACATATTTATGTCGAGATACTGCATTTTTGTTACATCGTCATAATCAGGCACTCTGTCATAGTAGGGCTTACATTTTTCCTGCGGTCTTGAAGCTATTGAGGGATCTTTAAGTATCTTCTTCTTTTCCTCCTCGTCATACATAAACGCATTTCCGATAAATCTGTCCTCCAAGGGGTGAGTTGCTCTTATAAGATAATCTCTGCCCTTTATGTCAGGAAGCTTTTTCATAAGTCTGCATATGCCCTTTCTCAGACCGTAAGGCACGATTTTCTGATAAACCCTGAATACTCTCGGGTCATTATAGCAGGTATATCCTCCGAAAAGCTCATCCGCACCCTCTCCCGAAAGCACAACCTTTACATATTCGCTTGCAAGCTTTGAAACAAAATAAAGTGCTATACATGACGGGTCGGCAAGCGGCTGATCCATATGGTACTGAACCTTTTTTATATTTCCCCAGAACTCTTCAGATTTTATAAGCTTAAAGTGATGGTCAACACCTATTTTTTCGGAAAGACGCTTTGCCCAGCTTATTTCGTTGTACTTTTCTCCGAAGTCAAAACCTACGGTAAAGGTTTTCTGATCTGCAAAATACGTTGAAACATAGCTGGAATCAACTCCGCTTGAAAGGAAACAGCCTACCTCAACATCACTTATTTTATGTGCGTTTACGGAATTTTCAAAAACCCTTTCAATTTCGTCTATAGCTTCTTCTTCGGTAATATTTTCGTCAGGCTCAAATCTTGCCTCCCAATATCGGGTAGTTGTTATTTCGCCGTCCTTATACCACAGATAATGTCCGGGAAGCAGACAGTATACACCCTCAAAGAACGTTTCAGGCGGTACAGCATACTGAAAAGACAGGTAATTATCAAGTGTTCTGTAGTTGAATTTCTTTTCAAAATTCGGAAATTCAAGTATACTCTTTATCTCAGAACCGTACACAAAGTTATCGCCTACCTTTGCATAGTGCATAGGCTTGATTCCGAAAAAATCACGTGCTATAAAAAGTGAGTTATCTTTGGTATTGTAAATTGCAAATCCGAACATTCCTCTGAGCCTGTCAAGAAGCTTTTCCTGCCACTGCTCAAATCCGTGTATAAGTACCTCAGAATCCGATTCCGTATAGAACTTATGTCCCAATGAGATAAGCTCCTTACGCAAATCCCTGTAGTTGTATATTTCTCCGTTAAACGTAAGAACCATTGTTCTGTCCTCGTTGTATATAGGCTGATGTCCTGCATCAAGGTCTATTATACTCAGGCGGCGAAATCCCATAGTAATTCTGCTGTCAGGTTCTTTATAGAAGCCGCTGCTGTCAGGCCCTCTGTGAGTTATGACCTTTGCCATTCTTTCTATAACGTCATCACGGTTTATAACCTCTCCCGTAAAACCACATATACCACACATTTTCACATTACTCCTTTTCATTCACAAATAATTATGCGAAATCTTAAACGTTAAATCTGAAAAGAACTATATCTCCGTCCTTCATAACGTAATCCTTGCCTTCACTTCTGACAAGACCCTTTTCCTTAGCGGCAGCCATAGAACCGCAAGCCATAAGGTCATCAAATGAAATAACCTCAGCTCTTATAAATCCACGCTCAAAGTCTGTATGGATTTTTCCTGCCGCCTGCGGTGCTTTAGTTCCCTTTTTGATTGTCCACGCTCTTACCTCAGGCTTTCCTGCCGTAAGATAGGATATAAGCCCCAGCAAATCATAACACGCTGTTATAAGCCTGTCCAGTCCCGACTGTGTAAGTCCTATATCATTAAGGAACATATCCCTTTCTTCCTTGTCCATATCCACAAGCTGTTCTTCAAGCTCTGCACAGATGGGCAGAACAGCGGCATGCTCACTGTCGGCTACAGCCTTTACCTGCTTATAATACTCATTGTTTTCTATTCCGTCCGAAAAATCCGTATCACTTACGTTTGCGGCATATATTATCGGCTTGTTTGTCAGAAGAGATACCGTTGCGAGCAGTTCCTTTTCTTCTTCCGTACAGTCAACGCTTCTTGCCGATTTTCCCTCTTCAAGTGCTGCTTTTACTCTCTCGAAAAATTCAAGCTCCGCAGCATACTTTTTATCAGCCTTAATCATTTTCTTTGTCTTGTCTATTCTTCTTTCGATAATTTCCAAATCTGACAGAACAAGTTCTAAATTTATTGTTTCTATATCCCTTGAAGGGTTTACAGAACCATCAACATGTATTATGTCATCGTTTTCAAAGCAGCGTACAACGTGTACGACCGCATCTACCTCACGGATATTTGAAAGGAACTTGTTTCCCAGACCCTCACCCTTTGAAGCTCCTTTTACAAGACCTGCTATATCCACAAACTCTATTGTAGCAGGTGTAAACTTCTCAGGCTCGTACATCTCCGCAAGCTTATCAAGTCTTTTGTCAGGTACGGAAACAACTCCCACGTTCGGCTCTATCGTGCAGAACGGGTAGTTTGCGGACTGTGCCCCTGCGTTTGTTATTGCATTGAACAGGGTACTTTTTCCTACATTTGGAAGTCCTACCATTCCAAGCTTCATATATATCAAAACCTTTCCTTTATAGTAATTTACGGTTAGCTATTATATCAAATTATTGTGATTATATCAACCAAAAATGCGTTGTTTTTTTGTCAGCCTGCGTCAGCACAGTGCGATTGCAGCCTCCCGTGGATTAATCCACGGGAAAATTGAAAGGTAAACCTTTCAATTTGTCAAAAGCGAACGCTTTTGACGGCTGCAATCTCCGTCTGAGCGTAGCCGAATACCTGAAAAACAAAAGCAGAGTGATGCTTTGTTCAAAGACATCACCCTGTTGTATGTGTATCAAACCTTTTTAACCGACAAAACTACCTTTTCGCCGTTTATATTCCAATCCTTTTCAAAGCCGTCAAGGCTGTCTGAAACACCGTCTGCAAGAACATCTCCGAAAATACTGTCCTTATTGTCGTTTATAAGCTTTGAAATCTTTTCATTTCCCGATACTCCTATAAGAATATGATCCATTACCTCAAAGCCTGCATCCTTACGCATAGTCTGTATCTTGCTTATAATTTCCCTTACAAATCCTTCTTCTATAAGCTCAGGTGTAAGCGTTGTATCAAGAACTACCGTAACATTGTTGTCATTTACGGTATACAGACCCTCCATCTGCTTAACGTCTATCAGCAAATCTTCTTCCGAAAGCTTTACTTCTCCTACCGACAGATTAAGCGTAAGCTCTCCTGTAGATTTAAGCTCTGCATTAGCCTTTGCACCGTCTATAGTGGAAAGCTGATTTCTGATTTCTCCGAGAAGCTTTCCGTACTTAGGGCCAAGCGTCTTGAGCTGAGGCTTGAAGCTGTATGATACAAAGCCCGAAACGTCCTGAGTAAACTCAACCTGCTTGATGTTAAGTTCATCACGTATAATTTCAACATAGAATTTATCAAGAACCTTTTCAGCCTTTACATACATTTTTGACAGCGGCTGACGGTTTTTCATTGATGAACCGTTTCTTGCGGCACGTCCGAGAACAACTATTTTAAGAACCTCGTCCATATTGCTTTCAAGCTCTGTATCTATTACTGAGCTGTCCACTTCAGGGAATGTGCAGAGATGTACACTTTCGGGAGCATTTGAATCTACTGAGCATACAAGATTTCGGTAAATTTCCTCAGCCATAAAAGGTATCATAGGTGCTGCTGCCTTAGCTATTGTAACCAGAGCAGTGTACAGCGTCATATATGCGTTAATCTTATCCTGAGTCATATCCTGAACCCAAAATCTCTCACGGCATCTTCTTACATACCAGTTGCTCATATCGTCAACGAAATTCTGCAAAACCTTTGCAGCTTCGGGAATTTTATAGTCTGCGAGATTATCGTCAACAGCCTTTACAGTGGAGTTAAGACGTGACAGCAGCCATTTATCCATTACGGTTATGCTTTCCTTGTCAAGTGTATACTTTGAAGCATCAAACTTATCTATATTCGCATACAGAACAAAGAACGCATACGTATTCCAGAGAGTACCCATAAACTTACGCTGTCCCTCTGTTACAGCCTTACCGTAAAATCTCTTAGGCAGCCAAGGTGATGAATTTGTGTAGAAATACCATCTTATAGCGTCTGCACCATAGGTTTGCAGTGCGTCAAACGGGTCAACCGCATTTCCCTTAGACTTTGACATCTTCTGACCGTTCTCGTCCTGAACAAGTCCGAGTACAATTACATTCTTATACGGTGACTTGTCAAAAATCAATGTAGATATTGCAAGCAGAGAATAGAACCAGCCTCTTGTCTGGTCAACGGCTTCGGAAATAAAATCAGCAGGGAACTGTGACTCGAACAGCTCCTTATTCTCGAAAGGATAGTGATGCTGTGCAAACGGCATTGAGCCTGAATCAAACCAGCAGTCTATAACCTCAGGAACTCTGTGCATTTCCTCGTGGCAGTGAGGACACTCTATAGTTACGCTGTCAATATAAGGTCTGTGAAGTTCAATGTCATCGGGACAGTTGGAGGACATAGCCTTAAGCTCCTCTATACTTCCTATTGCGTGACGGTGACCGCATTTACACTCCCATATATTAAGCGGAGTTCCCCAGTATCTGTTTCTTGAAATACCCCAGTCCTGAACATTGTTAAGCCAGTCGCCAAATCTGCCCTTTCCTATCGAATCGGGTATCCAGTTTACAGTATTGTTATTCGCTATGAGATTTTCCTTGACATCTGTCATTTTTATAAACCATGAATCTCTTGCGTAGTAAATAAGCGGTGTATCACATCTCCAGCAATGGGGATATGAATGCTCATACTTA
>ONBJ01000009.1 GCA_900316025.1 uncultured Eubacteriales bacterium | reverse complement strand
TATTTTTTTGAGGAATGACGGTCTGTGTATTTCACATATGCCGTACTTTTTTATTGCTTCCGTATGAGCTTTCGTTCCGTATCCCTTATGCTTTTCAAAGCTGTATTCAGGATATTTTTCTGCATATTCCCTCATAAGCCTGTCCCTGCTTACTTTTGCAAGTATGGACGCTGCCGCTATTGACATAGATGTTGCATCGCCCTTGACTATAGCCTGACACGGTATTTTCAAATCAGGTGTTTTATTTCCGTCAATCAGTGCATAGTCCGCAGGTATTTTCAGACCTTCCACGGCACGTTTCATAGCCAGCATAGCCGCATTAAGAATGTTTATTTCTTCTATTTCTTCAACGCTCGCCCACGCAATACTGTAGCTTACAGCTTTTTCCTTTATGATGTCGAAAAGCTCCTCACGCTTTTTTTCGCTGAGTTTTTTGGAGTCGTTCACTCCCTCAATTATTTTGTCAGGGTTAAGTATCACCGCCGCCGCACATACAGGCCCTGCAAGCGGTCCTCTGCCTGCTTCGTCAACTCCGCATATGCTGTTATAGCCGTTTTTTATCGCTTCATTTTCGTATAAAAACCATTCCATTGTTATCTCTCCTTTTGTGTTCAAGGGTTTCACCCTTGAAAATCCTGACCAAAGGCTCCGCCTTTGGAAACCGCAAGGGCTCTGCCCTTGACCCGCAAGACAACTCCGCCTGACATAAGCATACCACGCTTTCTTCCTATGATTTCGAGAAGCTCATAAGGCTCTGTACTGTCAAGGTCAATATCCTGAAGCTTAAATCTTTCTATAAACTGTGGTGTAGGATACTTCGACATAACCTCAAGCAGTCTGAACGCAAGAAGCTCTGTATCCATAACCTGATCTTTCACTGCTCCTGTAAAGGCAAGCTTTTCGCCGACTTCGGGGTCATCAAATTTAGGCCAGAGAACTCCCGGAGTATCGAGAAGTTCAAGTCCCTGCCCTATTGAAAACCATTGATTTCCCCTTGTCACACCGGGTCTGTCCTCAACCTTTGCACTTTCCTTTTTAGCCATTTTGTTTATAAAGGAAGATTTCCCTACATTGGGTATGCCTACTATCATAATGTGTATGCTCCTGTTTTTCATACCCTTGGCTTCCCACTGAGCTATTTTTTCGGAAAGAACCTTTTTTACCTCAGGTATGAAGTTATTAAGTCCTTTTCCCGACTTGCAATCTATGGGAATTGCTGTGATATTCTGTTTTCTGTAGTATTCAATCCATCTTCCCGTCTGAACCTTATCCGCCATATCGCACTTGTTCATAAGAATAATTCTGGGCTTGTTCTGAATTATGGAGTCCAAATCGGGATTTCTGCTGCTTATCGGTATTCTTGCATCTATAATTTCGGCTACGGCATCAACGAGCTTTAAATTAGCCTGTATTTTTCTTTTTGTTTTTGTCATATGACCCGGAAACCACTGTATATTCTGTACCTGACTCATAATGCACCTCATTTGTAAATATACGAAAATCTGCTGAACGGAAAAACTACAATCTGAGCTTTTCCTATTATATATTTTTTATCCACAAGCTGTATTCTTTTACTTCTGCTGTCCACAGAAACGGCTCTGTTATCACCCATAACAAAGACCTTGCCTTCGGGTATTTTGTCGGGAATATCCCACTCTACTCCCTTGAGGGTTTTTGATGAAATGTACGGCTCTTTTATAACCTTGCCGTCTATATACACCTCTCCCTTCTGAGTATCAAAGCCTATTGTCTGCCCCTCTACAGCTATAACTCTCTTTATGAATGCGGTATCTATTTTATGCTCGTGCTTACTTTCTTCATCGGGAGCTATCGCAACAACGTCACCTGCATTCAGCTTCAGAGGGGGAATATATTCAAAAAACGTCTGGTAATTTGTAATGATAACTACGTCATTATTCTGAAGCGTATTGTTCATTGAAGGTCCGTCAACTACGGCAAATCTGAATACAAACGTAATCAGCAGAATTACCGCACTTACAGAAAAAAATATAATTCTGCAAAAATCAAATAAAAATAAACGTTCGCTGCCGTTCAAGTCCTTTCCCTCCTGTTTCTGACTGCACTATATGATAAAATCAAACCTTGCGGCTTAGCTCACACTGCGATTGCAGCCGTCAAAAGCGGAACGCTTTTGACAAATTCAAAGGCACGCCTTTGAATTTCGATGCGGACGAATGTCCGCATCGGGCTGCAATCGCACAGATAATCCTGACAACCTGATTATATCATAATACAGACATCTCGTCAAACAGTACAAGAACACCCGTATCAAAATTTTGATACGGGTGCGTAAGTTTTAATAGTTAAAACTGATTATTTTTCTTCCTTTTTCTTGGAAACTCTGCTCTTTGTATAAACTATTGTTGTTCCGAGAGCAAGTGCAAACATCATTCCTGCAACGAGGATAAATGTTGTTTCATCGCCTGAAGCGGGTGCTGAAGCTTCTCCGAAAGTATAACCTGTAAGGGGAGCTGTCTTAGCTGCTGTCTGAGCTGTTGTGTTGCCGCTTGTAACAGAAGCGTTTGCATTCTGTGAAGAAACATTTCCGCTTGCTGCCGAAGCCTGTGAATCTGTTCTTGCTGATGCAAGCTCCAGTGCCTTTACAAAATCATCAGAAACTTCGCCTGTTGCTTCCATATCAAAGTTAGCCTGAGCAGTCTTTACAGCAGATATTGTAGCGTCATCATAAGAACCTGTAGCCTTGCTGAGATAGCCAAGCTTAACGAGAAGTGACTGTACCTTTGAAACTTCATCATCTGAGTACTGACCTGCAACCGTATTTGCAACAGCATTGTCTGACATAAGAACATCATACTGTTCTCTTGTTATGAAGTCCTCTGCTCTCAGTTCTGACTTTGAGAAATAGCTGTGAAGTGCAGCAAGTGTATTGTCATCGAAAACTCCTGTTGCCTGTGCTGTATAGTAGCCAAGCTCAGCAAGTCTGTTCTGCATTTCTGCGATTTCGGAAGAATTTTCTACATCATATTCGCCGTATGTAATTACTCCGTCCTCAAGAGGTGTGGGAGGTAACGTAGGAGCTTCTGTAGGAGCTTCTGTGGGTGCTTCTGTAGGTGCTGCCTTTGCTACAGTCTTATTCTTGCTGCTCTTGTTTTCTGCAACAGCCTTTGCTTTTGTAGCCTTTTCTGTAGGAGCTTCCGTAGGTGCTGTTGTAGGAGCATCTGTTGCTTCCTCAATTTCAGCTTCCTCTTCTGTTTCCTCTGTTTCTGCCGTTACTTCTTCATCATCGGCTGTATCTTCTGTTTCCTCTGTTTCTTCAGCTTCGGTTACTTCTTCAACCTCAGCCTCCTCAGCCTCAGTTACTTCCTCTGTAGCTGCAGGTGTGGGAGCTTCTGTGGATGCTTCTGTGGATGCTTCCGTGGGTGCTGCTGTAGGAGCTTCTGTTGCTTCCTCTTCATCGTCTTCGTCATCTGATGTATTTGCTCCTGCTTTTGAAGGAGCATTTTCACTGTTGATTGCGTTCATAAACTCAGGGCCGACGATACCATCAACTTCGATATCAGCGTCTGTCTGAAATTCCTTTACGCAAGCTGCTGTGTATGTGCCGAAATATCCTGTTACATCGTCCTCAAAATATCCAAGGTTCTTGAGCTTCTCCTGAACCTCTCTTACCTTGTCGCCCTGAGAGCCTATTTTAAGGAATGTTGATGAATTTGAAGTTATTTCAGCAGAACCCGACTGTGACGATGAACCTGAATAGTCAGTTACAAGATAAGCACTTTCCGAAGGCTCTTTATCTGACCTGCCGAGTGAGTCAAAGTAGTAAGTCACACCGTCGATAGTTCTTGAAGTATTGTCTACATACTCGCCGTTCTCATAGTAGAAGGACTCGCCGTCAAACTTTACCCAGCCGCTTTCGGGATAGCTTACATCTACAAGCTTGTACCACTCTACCCAGTTTACAGAATAAACAGAGCCGTATATGATACCCCAGTTAGTTCCACGTGCATCTATTGCATTTCCGCTTCCTACATATATACCGACATGTCCGGGTTTGTGCAAGCCTAAACCGTGTACATTAGGAATACCGTCATCTACATAGCCCCAGTCAAGACCTGCATTCTGTGAGCTGGTTACCATATCAGTACGGACACCGCCTACTCCGTTGTAGCTCTTGATAAGACCTGAACAGTCTACTGCACCATATGACATTCCGCCCCATACGTAAGGCCAGCCTTCGTTATAGGCGTTGAGTGCATATGCACATAAACCGATACCTGTACTTGTTTCTGCTGACATTGACACTGTACCAACTGTTATAAGTGATACAACCATCACAACTGACAATAAAACAGATAATACAGCCTTTCCTTTACACTGCTTGTGCATTGGACAAAAACCTCCTTAGTAAATCAAACAATATCCAAATATCAAAAAACAACGGATATAAAGCATATTGCAAATTCTTTGTTACCGGATATGTAATCAACTTCCAAAACAATTACAACTTAGTAACAATTTGATTACAGTTTATCATACATATTAATAAATTGCAA
Source organism: uncultured Eubacteriales bacterium (assembly GCA_900316025.1). Lineage (GTDB taxonomy): Bacteria > Bacillota > Clostridia > Oscillospirales > Acutalibacteraceae > CAG-964. The sequence continues at coordinate 31,652 of ONBJ01000009.1, read as the reverse complement.
GGCTTTTTTCAAAATATCTCAATTATTACAAAAATTAGTATGTACATCTTTTTATTTTATATACATTTTCGTTAAAAAAATTTATTTCCTTTTTTTGGTATTTACATATTATTAGATTTTAAAAATGATTTTAAAGAGTTTTTACAGACTATAATTCATAAATTCAGGCATTAATTTTATGAATTAATATAATTCATCATATAAAGCTGTCGCAAAATACACAAAAACGGTATTTCAGGGTATGAATATAATGCACAACTGTCTGAATATCGGAATTTTGCTGAAATTTTTGTTACAACACTGTAATATTTACAGAAAAAAACATAAAATTTAGGTCAAGCCTTTTCAAAGGCTTGCGGTTTCCAAAGGCGGAGCCTTTGGTCAGGATTTTTAAGGGTGAAACCCTTAAACTAAAAAAAATCAGGCGACGAAACCGCCGCCTGATTTAAGGAGTATTATGAAAAAAGTTATAATCAAATATTTCAGAGAAGTAATTTACTCGCAAACTACTTTGACATATTAACATATAAGACTTAAAATGTCAACATATATTTATGTTTTTTTACATTTTTGACATAGATTTTTTTAATTCTTGTAAACATATGCCGTTACTTGTAAAGAACAGCTACAGAACCCTTCTTAACCGTACCGCTGAGCTTTCCTTTCTTTACCGTAAAGCTTTTGCCGCCGACCTTATCCTTGTACGTTCCGTCAGACAATGAGGTATCTGCTTCTTCAAGCTTTTTGTCCGATGTATCCGTATTTACTATTACAGCTCCCTTGCTGCCTCTTTCTATCATAATTACAGACATATCGTCCTGAGGATTGCTTATCTCCTCGCTCTCGCCTATCATCTTGTTTCTGAACTTGTTTACCTCGGCTACGTCCTTATCCTTAAAGAATGTATCTCCCATTTCGCCTATCTTATTGTTACCCCACTGGTCATCTGTAGACGAACCTGCCGGACGGTCAAAGAACAGCGGTGTTCCCTCACCTCTTGCACATATTATCGCCCAGCCCTGTTTTATCTGAGTTTTGTCCATCATACTCCAGTTTCCGTCATTACAGTAATTGTCATGCGACTCAACCCACGTTACAAGGCTTCCTCCGTCTATTCCGTTTGCCGCAAAATCAGTCAATGCTCCTGCCGAAACATCTCCGTCCACAAGACAGCCCCTCAGAATTTCTCCGTATTCAGATGCGGTTACGTTCATAATCTTGCTGTATGAGGCTATTTTATCAGAACCTCCCTGCAATATCTCTCCGTACTGGAATTTTGAACCGTTATCAAGAACTACATTCCAGAAATTGCTTGCAAATTCCTTGTCATCTGTACTAAGTTCTATATGCTTTGCGGCATCATATCGGAAACCGTCTGCTCCTGCTTCAACACACTCTTTAAGATATTTAAGCTCATACTGCTGAATTTCTTCATTCTGAGTGTTAAGGTCTGTAAGTCCGAGCAGTACTCCCTGTGTAAGCTGCTTTCTGCTGTTATAGTCCTTTATATCGCCCATAGTATGAAAAGGCTCTTTTATTTTCGTTATGTTCTCACTTATTACCGACTTGTCGCCTGTAACGTGATTGAGAACTGCATCTACTATAACCTTTACACCGTATTTATGTGCTTCATCACACATCTGAGTAAACTCTTCCTTTGTACCGAGCTGATAGTTACCTATTACATAATCGGTAGGCTGATAGTGATAATACCATTTTCCCTTGTTTATGCTGTTGTCTTTATCCTGAAGCTGCATTCCTCCGCCTTCTCCTACCTTGCACTGACTTATAGGGGAAGTCTGTATTGCTGAAAAACCTGCATCGGATATTTCTTTCATATGCTTCTTTATCGTATTGAACGACCAGCACCATGTATGCAGAATAGCTCCGTCCTGAATATTGTCAGCAAGTCCCTGCTTGTTTGTCTTGTTCTTTGTGCGGGAGGGAGCATAGTCGGTTGCCTCCTGCGTTGAAGCTTCTTTCGCAGGTTCAGTACTCTGGGACTGTCCTCCGTCTGAACCGCAGGCTGCCGCCGTCAGCATTAAAAAGACAGCCGTTCCCAGTGCTGTAAGCTTTTTTATCATATTTCACGATACCTCCTTAAAGTATTTTACTATAAATAAAAAAAACGGTTCTTCACCGTATAAACAACAAACTTCCGTCAGCTTCGGGGATTGCAGCCGCCCTTGCGGATTAATCCGCAAGGGCGAAAAAGTGCATAAAGCACTTTTTCCGTCAAAATACTATGTATTTTGACATCTGCAATCGCCGCATAGGTTTCATCATACGCCATTAAAGCAGACTGCACACCTTATCGCCCATTTCCGTACAGGTAACTTTGATTTTTCCCTCCTCGTATATATCGGGAGTTCTGTATGTTTCAAGAGCCTTTCCTACTGCGTTTTCTATTGCCTGTGCAGCTTCAGGCTCATCAAGCGAATATTTAAGCATCATTGCAACGGAAAGTATGGTAGCCAGAGGGTTTGCCTTGTTCTGACCTGCTATATCAGGAGCACTTCCGTGAATAGGCTCGTAAAGACCGCTCTTTCCCGAACTCAGGCTTGCAGACGCAAGCATTCCTATTGAACCGCTTATCATAGAAGCTTCATCTGACAAAATGTCGCCGAATATATTTGATGTAACTATAACATCAAACTGACCGGGATTTCTTACAAGCTGCATAGCACAGTTGTCAACGTAAAGGTGATTTACCTCTACTTCGGGATATTCCTTTGCAATTCTGTTTACGGTTTCTCTCCAAAGACGTGATGACTCCAGAACATTTGCTTTATCAACGCTTGTAAGCTTTTTATTTCTCTTCATAGCCATATCAAACGCTACTTTTACTATTCTTTCTATCTCGTTTACGGAATATTTTTCGGTATCATATGCACAAGGAATACCGTTTTCTTCCGTTCTTCCTCTCTGTCCGAAATATATTCCTCCTGTAAGCTCTCTTACTATCATAATGTCGAGATTATCGCCTATAATTTCATCTTTTATAGGTGAAGCCTTTTTCAACGGCTCGAATATTACCGCAGGGCGAAGATTTGCAAAAAGTCCCAGTGAGCTTCTTATTTTAAGCAGACCCGACTCAGGGCGGTTTCCGGCAGGCTGAGTATCCCACTTAGGGCCTCCTACAGCACCTAAAAGAACTGAGTCGGCTGCCTTGCATTTATCTATGGTAATCTGGGGGAGCGGTTCGCCGTAGTTGTCTATAGCTATTCCGCCTATGTCGGCAGGGTCATATTCTACCTTAAAACCGAATTTTTCCGCTGTTTTATCAAAAACCTTCACAGCCTGCTCAACGATTTCAGGGCCTATTCCGTCACCCTTCAGCAATGCTATCTTATATGTTTTCATTTTTATTCCTCCGAATTTCTATATTTTATATTATTTTATAATTTATGACAGTTCCTGAATACATTGAAGTTTATATTTCATTCACTCTCACTACAAAAATAGCACAAACTATGTTGTCTGTCAAGAATTATGTAAATCTGTAACATAATTTATGCAATAGCCTGAAAATATGCGGCGGCTGCAGACAGTCACAAGCAAAGCTTGTGACTATCCGAAAGAGAAAATCTCTTTCGGATTCACTGTCGGACTTTGTCCGACAGTGGTCTGCAGCCGCCGCCTCCGACCAAAGCTGTGATGGTTTAAGGGCTTTGCCCTTAAAAATCCCACCAAAGGCTCTGCCTTTGGAAACCGCAAGCCTTTGAAAAGGCTTGACCTAAACTTTATGGTATTAAGTTAAGCATTCAAAAGACTTCTCTGAATAATTACGGCATCTGCAAGAGTTACTCTGCCATCGCCGTTAAGATCGGCAAGCTGAGAAACAGCCGTATTGAAATTCTTTATTCCGAGAAGATATTTCTGAATAAGTGCAACATCTGCAAGAGTAACGTTTCCGTCCAAATTGACATCGCCCTTTGCGAATGATGTTTTTGATGATACACTGAAAAGCTGACCTGAATCATTTGTATAGTAGATATTTCCGTTTTCATCTGATACGGGAGTTGACATACAGTAGTTCTTGTATTCATCTGAGGGTGTAAAAATCTCCGAAAGCTCGCTGCTGCTTCCGTCAATATTATAGGCATAAAGGCTTCCGGGGGTTTTGTTGGAGGTAACGTATACATATGTACCGTTTACGGTATTGCTGACAAGAGGGGAACTTTTTATATCAGCCAAAGCGGTAACTGTATCCAAAATTTCAAGACTGTTTTTATCAGCTATTGCCAGAACACCCTTATAATCTGCCGATGAACCTCCGACAACTATTTTGTTATCGATTATGGTAGGGGTACAGGTTGAGCTTTTTGCAAAATTAACGTATGACAATTCTCCGAAAACTCCGCCGTTTGAAATTTCTGCCGAAACAAGATTTCCGTTTGTAGTTGAGAAAAATGCCTTGTTGTTGTCAATAACTACTTCAGAGCGTATTTTTCCGAGCTGAGTATCAAGAGTATCCCTGACCTCACCTGTTTTTTTATCCAGAGCAGTAAGTATGCCGTCATCTCCGCCGAAGATAACGGTATCGCCATAAAATGCCGCACCGCTCCAGTAATATCCGATTTTGGTATTGTTATACTGCCATACTCTTTTTCCTGTCAGGAGTTCAGTACAGCAGAACATTCCGCAGGTAGTAGATGAAGCACCTGCTGCCGCTGTACCGTAATAAATATATCCGTTATCGGCTTTAAGAGATGTAAGAGCCTGCTGGGTTTTCACCTCACCGCTGCTGTTTTTAACCTCGGGAGCTTCAGATACCCACAGGGTCTGGAGAGTATCGGCAAGAACCGCCTGCAAGCCTCCGTCAGCAAAGGGTACTACAATTATCCCCCTGTCATATACAGGTCGTGATGTGTAGCCGATACTTTTTTCAAGAGTTATACTTTTTACAGCTTCACCGTTTTTGTCAATAACATAGAGAATATCTCCTACGGCAATGCAGATATTTTCTCCTATAATCAACGGGTCTGATATTCCTTTTGACCATTCGCTCGAATTTTTGAGTCTGAATGAAAAACCAAGCTTTGAATTTTCATAGGAAACGGGGGTATTTGCGGTTATAACTCCGCCTGATGCATGATACTCATTATGAAAAGTCGTGATTTTGCTGTTGATATTATATTCGGGGGTATATCCGTTGCTGTAACGTATATCATTCATATAATCGTCAACATAGTACCATACAAGATTATCTCCGCTGCTAAGTACATAATCATCTGCACCTACCATAGCCATCTCTCCGTTTACAGCATACATCCAGCCGCTGTTACTGCCGTTTACAAAATCTCCGAGCTTACAGCCTCCTGGTGTTGTTATGCTTTTCAGATAGCCTTCATTTTCATAACTGTATCCCTTTTCCGTCAGAACATCAAGCAAAAGCTGCATAGCCGTTGTTCCTTTTGCTGTTTCCACGCTCTCAGGCTCTATCCAGTTATAAAAACCGTAATGCGTACCGTTTTTTCCGTGTGCCGCATCGCCCATAAGCGAGAACGTTACGTTTATTGTATCTGATATTCCTTTTTCGTCTGCATAAGCTCCAAACGAAGCAAAAGATACAACCGTCAGTATTACAAGAAATACCGACAAAACCGATTTCAGTTTTTTCTTCATTACCATCATCCTTTCATTTTTACGGCAGCCGTTATTTCGTCTGCACTGATTTAACAGGATAATAAGAAAAACCGTAATACTGTTTATTCTGTTCCGAAAATTTTCCCCTTAAATTTTCAAAGCCTGAACCGTCATTACGTCACTCCATTACCCAAGTGAGAAAAAACTTCGGAAAGAGGCAGGTCTCCTGACTTATGTGCTGCTTATATTTTTCGCTGCGATTGTGCCTTCTCGGTAAAATTTACCAATGACATATTACAAACGCTTAATCACAAATACAGTAATGGCTGTTGTGCAGGATTCACACCTGCTTCCCTTTTAATTTCGGAATTTTTCTTTTTCCGAAAACCATGCTTTCCTTTTTATATAATACCATTATAAAACTGTTTTGTCAAAGAACGAAAAAAATTTGTTTTTTCAAATTCTGAAAATTTTTCTTTCTACCATATTGACAAATTTATCTATAATCTTATGCCGTTATATTTTAATATTCGAAACAATTAACTCTTTTGTTAATCTCCTATTAAAAACATATGAATATATTGTTAATATGATGAACAATTTTTATCTCACGCTTTAAGGTATTTATGCTGTCAAAAAATAAAAATATTAATTTTTTTTGTAAAATAATATTGACAAATTATTTAATAAGTGATATTATTTATTTGCAATAAAAATTAAGTTTGCTAAATTAAATTAAGCTTAATTTAAAATTGTACCCGTATATGCTAATACCTTTTTTCATATATACCTTCCAAAGTGAAAACGCACATTCTCGTAATCGAGAATGTGCGTTTTCGCATACAAATATCTTATTTACTTGAATGCCACTATGCAGTACTGACCGTTGGTTTTGTTGAGATTATATCTTACACCGTTCTGGGCTGTCTGAGAATAGTACACCGTCAAACTGCTGCCGCTTATCAAAGCTCCGCCCGATGTGCCGTTGGACTTTGCTGTAAAGCACTGGTTCAGAAGAATGTTTCCCGAACCGTCGTCCTCAGTCGGCGGAGCGTCTTTCATAAAGACTATAACAAAATTGGGCTGTATGCCTAAATCTATAACCTTGCTGCTTTCCCCTGAACCCGAGTACGAAACCATAACATATGGCTGATTAAGCTTATCCCTCTGTTCGTTGGAAAGGTGCTTTGACGTATCGGAAAAATGTATCTTTATAGCGTCATCTATAATTCTGTTATCGTCTACAAAATCTATTCTCTGAGGTCTGTCCGAACCTAACCACTGATTTAACATAAGATATTCTGTTTTATTTGTTGAACTCATAATATTCCTCCATTGTAAAAGTTTCTGAAATACCTTTTTGCAAGGCTGTGAAAATCCAGCCTGTGATGTTTTCTTTGGCGATTGCAGACCACAGCAGACAAGTCTGCTGTGAAATGAAAGCGTAAGCTTTCATTTGGTCAAAAGCTTTGCTTTTGACCGTCTGCAATCGCAGCCTGAGCGTAGCCGCAGGTATTTATATTTACTCAGATTTACTCAAAGTTTTCGAGCTGTTCCCAGGTACTTCCGAAAAGGTCATAGGTATCAAACATAGTCCTTTTAGCGTCAAGGTCGTCCCAAGTACCTTCCGTTCTGTAATCGACAAATATCTGACAGTGTGCAGGAAAAAACTCCTCTATCTGTGACGTAAGATACTGTCTTACAGGAAAGCTCACATTTTCGGCATTATCAATTTTTATATAAATCCTGTATTTTTCGGAAACCTCTGTTATTTCGCCCGAAAGTCCTAGAGATGCCAGAAAATCGTACATTCCGTTCAGGTTAAATTCGCTCAGACCTATGCCGAAGCGTTTAAAAATACTTGCACGTCTTTCCGCAACCGACAAATCCGTTCTGGGAACACTCCAGAGTGTTTCTCTCATATACAGACCGTAGTCCTGAGCCGTTGTTATTATTGCCTCTCTGAGAAGCTCGTCAGCACTTTCCGTAAAATCCTCTATAGCTGAAGAATACGCAAAAAGCTCATTATAGATATTGCTTTCCTGAGATATATTGTAAATTCCCAGCGGAGAAAGCTTATCCGTCATATTTTCCAAAGAATTTTTCAAGCTTCAAATCACCCTCTCAGATAAAGATGTCCCAGAACGATTTTTTCGTTGCTGTTTACGGTCAGACCTGTTGTTCCGGAGCTGAGAACTTCAAACTCCTTTATTCCCTGAGTATGATACAGAATATCGTTTATTTCGTAAAGGCTGAGCGATTTTCCGACATCATAGCTTTCGGTAAGCTCTCTTGCTCTGCTGTTTACCTCTTCCTGAACCTCATCAATATCGTAACCTGCTTCAAGTGTGACGTTTGCCTCTATAATTGCAGTCTTAAGATTTGCCGCTATTACAAAAACGTGTACGTTTACCTCTCTCTGAACCTCCAGAAGCTCCCTTACGGCACTTACCGTATCTGCATCTGACCTTGAATTTTTTCCCGATATGTATACAGCGACCGTTCCTGCACCGAATTTATACGGCACAACGTTTACACACTCAACACCGCTGACTGTTTTCGCAAGCGAAGCATAATATTCCCTGTTTGTACCGTTTATTATAAACTTCAGACTGTTTATAATTCTTTCACGAAGCGTTTCATCGTCCTCACTGTCCGTACCGCCCCTGAACGGAGTAAGATTTGTCACACTCAGATTGTTTGCCGCAACCGTGACTATCACCGATATTTTTCCGCTGATTATATTTCCGTTCAGACCTCCCTCGACAGCCTGTGCGGCTACAGATACAGATGTTTCGCCCTGATTTATACACGCATACTCAGTTGTTTCAAAGCTTACGGGATATTCTCCGCCTGTTGAAACTACAGTCCCCTGAGGAATATCAATTCTTATTTCAGCCGCCTGCTCAACGGAAAACTCAACCTCTCCTACAGCTTTTACAGCTTCCTTTCTTTCAAGACCCCTCATCTGTGCGTGATAGTCCAGATATTCACCCTGTGCCGTCTGAGGAAATACCTGTCTTTTTATCCATTCGAGATAGGTCTGTGCATTGTATATCTCGCCTGCAAGAACATTCATTCTTATTCCCAAATCCGAAGCTTCATCAGGAATGTATCCGGACAGTCCGAAAAAGCTCTGCTTCATATCTTCCACTATTTCTTCATACGTTCTCATATTTTAAACCGTAACCTCCATACTTGCTTCCTCTCCGTAAGCGGATATTGTTATATCAAGAACAATTCTTCCGTTCTGTACATCAGCGTTTACTTTTTTTACAGTTACCTGCTTTATCGGAAGAAGTGCCTCTCTTACCAGTAAAATAGCATTTCCGCTCAAATTTTCATCATTCTTATCAAGCATATGCAGATTTCCTCCGAGATACGGGTTATAGCAGAACGAACCCTGTCTTATACAAAGCCTTATCATACATCTCTGAACCGTTTCTTCAAGTGAGCTTATGAGATAAGGCTTACCTGATTCATTTTCTGCCAAATCTCCTGCTTTTACTGCTGTATCCATAAATTCTCATACCTCTCTTCCGTTTATGAGAACCCTGCCGTCATTTTTAAGAATAACCGATGCTCCGCCCTGAGAATACAGCATAATTTCTCCTGCCTGAATATCCGCACACGGCTTTTGTATCATACCTATGCTTACAGCCGTATTGCCTATGGGAAGCATAAAAGTTTCCTCTCCTGCCGGTACAACATACGCTATGCCATACGGAACTGCAACAGGAGCATTGATAAACGGTACTGCACCCTCTGTATTTATCCTGCCGTTTCTGGCAGCCGATACCCTTGCAAAGCCTGCACCGTTCTCATAGTTTCTGTAAAAATCCTTATTTTCCAATCATTACCATTCCCTTTCCTATGTTTGTCAGTCATTGATACCATAAAGTTTAGGTCAAGCCTTTTCAAAGGCTTGCGGTTTCCAAAGGCAGAGCCTTTGTGGGATTTTTAAGGGCAAAGCCCTTAAACTATACATTTCTTCTTATACCGATTTTACTGCTTACTCTGCCACCCTCAAAACGCTGAACACAGGAAAATATCTCCATATTATCATAAAGCTTTCCGTCAAAAAGAACCTGTGCATTTCCGTAAAGCGGACTGTATACAAAACAGGGACATTCCAGCATTATTATAAAACCGTCCCTGTTTGATACCTCAATCATATCCCTTGCGTCCTGTATGCAGTAGCCGCTTGAAGGAGCTGCATCAAAATATCTTACACAACCGCCCGAAGCTTCTTTAAAATCCCTGTTTCTTAGTTCCATTGAATAACCTGTTTCTCTGTCCGAGCTTCTCACATAAACCCTTGAAACAACATTTTTTCTGCTGCGGTTCAAAGATATTTCTTTATAGCGATAGCAGTTTTTTTCAAGAGATACTTCACCGTCACAGAAAAAATAACCTGACGGATTTATCTCTCCGCTCAGAAAAGCCCTTCCCTGAGCATTTATCCTTGCATTTCTTCTGAACACTCTTCTTGAATATTCCTCTATCAGCTTATATATACTCATACCCTTACCTGTATTTATAAGCTCAGGACAAGACCTGTTCGTTATCCTGTCTATGTCTATTTCAAACGGTTTCAGAAAGCTGTTGTAAATAATGCTGTCCGTAAGTCCCGATATATTCTGTGGGCGAAGCTGATTATCCATCAGAATGCCTGCCATACTTCGGCAGCCTATACTCACATACCTTACATCTTTTCCGACCGTGATTTTCTGTTCGTCAACTATACCTCTGAATATAAGCTTTTCATCGAAAAATATCTTTACAAAGCTGTATTCATCACAAAAGCCGTCATAAATATAACGGATATCCGCCGTATCGGCAGGAATATCCTGTCTGCTGCTTACGGTTACGCTGACAGGATTATTTTTTCTGATTACCGAACCGTTCACACCTGTAAATTCTATTACCAAATTTCAACCTCCATCTATGCGGCGATTGCAGCTACCTGCGGACTTCAGTCCGCAGGTAATTTAAAGGCTTTGCCTTTAAATCATCAAAAGCTACGCTTTTGATGGCTGCAATCGCCTGTGCTGACGCTGCCTGAGATAAAAATTTCAGGAAACAAAGCCTCTGATTATCTCCTTATTCTGATTTTGTCACCCTGCGACACCTCGCACGGAGATTTAAGCTGAGGATTGAGCATAACAAGAGTATCAACCGAAATCCCCGTAATAACCGAAATATCCCACAAATCCTGACCTTCCTCAGCTATGCGGAACAAAGGTGCCGTACTGTTTTCTGTCGGAACAAGGTTCGGAGCTTCCAGAAAAGTAAAGCTGTATTCCACAACATCATCAACGGGCATACATTTCAGACCAAGCTTTGCAAGAAAAGCATAGAACGGTCTTACACCGCTTAACGACAAAGCTCCTGCCGTACCGTTTTTATATAAATCCCTCAAATCAAGATACTGTTCAAAGGCATTTGCTCCGTAAAATACGCCCTCACCTCTGACAACCGCTGCATTTGCTCCGCTGCCGCATACAAAAGGCACACCTCCGATTATCAGATTTTCCGAAAGCTCCGACACATCAAGCACCTCTATTTTTGAGGGATTATGATGCAGCGTAAGTCCCGAAAATCTCATAGTACCGTGTTTCACTGATTTATAACACTCCTTTGATAAGCTTTTATTTCGTATTCCGTTATTCCGCTATAACGTCTGATTTCTTCTGTTTTGCATTCCGAATACGAAACTCTTTTTTCACCTGATATGTATGAAATGATTACAGGTATTCCGTCTGACAGTTCTCCATAGTTTTCATTCTCTACCCTGAGTTTAAGCTTATACACATCTTTCTGTATCACGCTGTCAAACGGCTTTGAGCTTCCGTAAACCTTAATATCGCTCCGTACCTTCTGTACACATTCCGATACAAGAAAGGCTCTCATCATAAAATTGCCGTTTCTGACAAAGCATTCCCTTACTTTATCCCTGTCATTTATTTCAAGCAAAATTTTCGTTCTGAAAGCTCTCTTTGTTTTTGAATACACAATATCCCCGATTGTGCAGGAAATATTTTTTCCGTCAAAATCCATAGAAAAAATATAATCCGAAATATCAGCCGCTTTCGTGAATATATCATATCCGCTTACACCCAGCGGAGCTAAAATCTCAAACCTGAATGAACAGCTTTCTTTCTTAACACCGTCATAAGACGTATTTCTGCATTCAGCCGAAACCGCACATTTATATTTCTCTCTCAGCGGCGAGGAAAGCTCCTCTTCGGGAAAAGCGTACACAAATTCCACGTCATTATAGTATTCACTCAATTCCTCCAAAATATAATTAACCCTCGAAGCTATCTCTGACAATTCCGCCTTACCGCCCTTTCATCAATTTTACTGGGAACAGGACGAAATCACCGCACTGAAATAAGCCTGCTCATCTCCACAATAAAAAGTCTTGTAACTTTTCACATAGTACATACTTTTCTGTCTGCCGTCATATTCCGCCCATAAAACCGCATTTTCAAAATCTATTTTCTGCTCAGGTGCTTTGAATATGAAAATAAAATCCGAATTATCTATACTTCCATGTTCCGTATAATCCATCTGTGCATATTCCCTGTTTTTAATGCCTATCGGATATATAATCCCCTTCAATATATACTTTTCAGTACCGTTGCTTTCCGTCAGAACGCATTCCGTACCAAATCTGTCTATCTGACTGCAAATCGTATTACATATCACTTGCCATAACCCCTCTGAAAACAAAACCCCTGTCCTTTATGTAGGGTGCGATACTTTTCATACACTGTTCAAGATAATTTTCGGCAAGCTTATACTTCTGTATGAGCTTTACATCAAGCTCTCCTGCCTTGAAGCCTGTTACATCTGCATCTCTGCATATAAGAGTGTATTTGCAGAATGCCATTGCGGCTGCGGCGGCAGACAATCTGCCGCCGCAGTCCGCATTATCCGCACAGGCTTTATCCTTCAGCATTTCCTCAAGCTCATAAACGGCATTGTCACAAAGTCCCCTGTATTTTTCAGCCTTTATGCCGTCAAGTTCCGCAAGCTCCGAAAATTCCTGAAATACCTGCTGTCGGTTCATAGCCTTACACCTTCAGTACAACGCTTGCTTCGGAGAATATTTTTGCAAAGCCGCTTATAACGCTTACAGCCGCACGTTCAAGCTGTCTGTCTATGAGCTTGTCGTAATCAACCTTTACCTGACCTGCCTGAACCATTTCCAATGCACATTTATTATCCAGACCGATAATCTTATCGCTGTCAAGTGAGGGTACATGAATAAGCTTTGCTCCCATAGGAGTAATCATTTTTCCCGTACCGTGGAAATCCAGTCCTGCCTGAGCGTCCTGCATTTCGGGCATAGCAAGAATTTTCTCCATAAGAGCCGTAGGAACAAGCAGAGTATTCAGTTCATACGGTGACATACTGCTCCAAAGACTGATTAAATCACCATATGCCAGAGTTCCGCTCTGAGCTGCATTCACTACTGTTGCAGCATTGTTGTTTCCGTCACCGTTGAGCAGAACCTCCACCGCATCGCCAAGCTGAGTTCTCGAAATATACGAACCTATCTGCTTCAGAGTAACGGTGAAAAGGTCAAGACGCTGAAAACGCAGTGCTTCATATGTGGAAACAAGCATTCTTCCTCTTTTTATAAGCTTTACAAGATTTTCCTGAGTTTTTACAGTAGTAACAGGCAGAAACGCACCCTCATTTACTACTTTAAGCTCCTTTGAACCGTCCTCGGGTGCTGAAACTATGCTTCTGTAGTCCATACCCTCGATATTTGTCACTGATGCTGTAATATCGGGCAGAACATCGGCATAATCCATACCTGCCTTTACCGCTCTGCTCACATATTCGGGAAAAAGTACCGCAGATGATGATGTCTGGAAAAACTTATCCACTATATCGGAATCCGCTCCACTTACCTTTATGTCAAATCTTTTGAGCTGTCTGCCGAACGCATCAAGCTTTCCGAGAGGTGAGCTGCCGTAATTTTCGCTGGGGTCAAGCTCCTCAAGAACCTGACTGAAGCTTTTTCCTTTTCTGTTGTACATAGTCTTGTCTATATTTATTGTTTTGTAAAGTTCCATTTTTTACCTCCGAAATTCTTAATTTTTCACATTATCAAAGTATAAACGTAACCGTATCGCTGTCCACAGAAAGAACAAGATGTTCTCTGCCGCTGTCTGTACCCTGTGCAATTCCCTCATCGGTATATATCAGCTTTCCGTAGCCCAAATCTATATCTCCCGACTTTTCAGCGGTAACAGTACCGCCAATCTTTACCGCACAGAAACCTCCTCTTACATTGACCGTAACTCCTACCAGTGCCGTACCTGAAGTCGCCTGCTCAACCGTTCCGTTGTCGCTGAGCTGTACCCACTGTCCCTTTTCCGTTACCGAGCTGTCTGCCTCAAATGTAAGAACATTTTCATTAAATCCGTTAAAGTCTACTTTCATACATAATTTTCCTTTCCTGATTTTTTAATCTTATATGTTGTAATGCCTGTCATCTTCGTATAATGACGGCAGAATATCTTCATCTGACATAAACTGAGGTGAAATAAAATCGTTTTCCTCTGCCTTTCCTCTGTAGATTGCGGTCATTTTTTCAAGCTCACTCATACTGAGTTTTTTTGCCGTACTTCTGAGTATCTCAGAGCAGCTTTCACTGATGTTTATGCTGTCCAGACACATTGAGCCGTATCTTACATAATCCTTTCTGAGTTCCTCCTCATAAGCCCTGCCGTAGCCTGCATATTCCTCAAGTTCCTTTATGTAGTCCATAAGAACTCCTATGTTATCGGCATTTACCGACTTATAATTTCCGTTTCTGAGCTGTTCCAGAAAACTTTCCTTGTCCTCAGTTCTGCCGTACCTGTAATTCTTTATAACTCCTGCCTCACGCTGACTTGGCACAGCCACAAATGACCATTCGTAAGCATCGCTTATGCCGCTGAGAATGTGATAGCATATCTTTCCGTCATATTCCCTGCCCTTTATGTGCGAACAGCCTTCCTTTCTTACGTCACTTCCGCATATACTGCATACTATATTCTCTGCACGGCAGCCTACACTGACTTCCTTTTTTATGCCGCTTTCTATAAGCTGTATGAGCTTCTCCGTATTGCTGTTCATCGGAATATAAGCCTTTGCGGTAAGTCTGATATAATCCTCACCATATGCAGTTTTTCTTCCTTCAATTTTCTGCGTCTGACATCTGAAAATTCTGGCACTCTGATTTTCCGCCGAAGGATTGTGGTCTGCTATGCCTGTCTTTCCGACAAAAAGTCTTCCCATTTCTTCGAGAGCCTCAGCCGAAAAAGCTTCGTTATCCCTGTCAATATCGTTGTCACACAGAACCAGCCTGAAAACATAAAGTTCATCTTTATCAAAGCTTCTGGTTGTGTACTGATTTATAAGCTGTACATCAGCGTCATCTATATCTGTCACACTTTTGAGCGTATCATTTTTGTTAAAACACTTTTCCAAATAAAAACCTGCTTTCTTTATAAATTTTCGGGAAACCCGAAAAGGGTTTATTTTCCCGTCCGCAGTAAGCTATGGTTCACGGAGGCGATTTCAGGTGCTGCGGAAAGCATTCCGCAGCACGCTTTCAAGGTTTACCTTGAAAGCCGTTCAAAATACAAGTATTTTGAACGCTGAAATCGCCGCCAGCACGCCCCTGCACTCCCTGCATAATTTTAAGCTCAGCTTAAATTTCGCTTTCGAGCTTATCAGCCTTAGTATTGATAAGTCTTGCATTAGCCAGCTCAACCTCGTCCTGAAGATTGATATTGCTCCAGTTTACGGTATGCCTTGTACTGTATCCGTTCATAGCAAGCCACATTGAGCATACCCTGCTTATTACGGGATTGAGCAGAAGTCTGTAATGTTCCAGCTCACTTGTAAGAATATCAGCCTGCTGTGACGACATTCTCTCAGTACTGCTCCACGAAAGTCCAAGCAAAAACGGCGGAATGCCCAGCTTTGAAACAATCTGTTCCAGCAGAAGTCTGCCGGGAAGCTGACAGTCCAGAATCTGATTATCTGCACCTATTACCTTTATATCCACATCTCCGACAGCGATAAAGTCCGAAACGCCGTTATCCTGCATAGCCTTACTCCACTCTTTGGCGATAAGCTCTGCACGCTGCTGTGTAAAAGCACCGTCCGAGCCGTCTGCGGGCGGCTTATAAGTAACTGCAAAGCGTACATTTCCTGCCCTGTCCCAGTTCTGACCTATGGCGGTAAATATTTTCAGCAATATACTACTCACAAACGGAAGTCCCTGCAAAATTGAAGTTCCCCCTGTCTTATCGGGCTGAGGGTTAAGAGAAGTAATAAGGATACGCCCACTGTTTTTCACAGACGAAATATTTCCGTTTTTCTCCCTGACACATACCGAAAGCTCAAACGGATTTCCGTCTGTACGCTTCAGCACAATATCATTGTTGCACACGTTATATATTCCGTATATGCCTCTGAGATTTTTATAGGGCAGAATTTCGGCAACGGCAGTTCCGTAGGTAAGCAGTCTGTCGAAGTAGCTGCTTATAAAGCATTTGAAGCCTATATTGCTTCCGTTTGTCTTGACATTTTCAAGAAAGCATTTAAGTCCGTATTCAGCCTCTTTGCTTTCGCATATGACATCGAACGTTCCCAGAAGCCTTACCAGCTTGTTTATTGCCGAGTCTATAACAGGTATAGCCTCTCTCAGAGCCGAATACAGAAAATACTGATTGTTGCTTGACGGAATATATCTGTCCATAACTCTGAAAGGATTTGAAAAGCTGCTGCCCATAACACTCTGAGCTATTTTTTCGGTTTCC
This sequence comes from uncultured Eubacteriales bacterium, assembly GCA_900316025.1. Taxonomy (GTDB): domain Bacteria; phylum Bacillota; class Clostridia; order Oscillospirales; family Acutalibacteraceae; genus CAG-964. The sequence continues at coordinate 15,228 of ONBJ01000009.1, read as the reverse complement.
CTGACTGTTTTCTTATCATTTTTATTTCTTTTGAAAAGCTTCACAATACACCTCCTTTAAAATCTCCGTGCGGCGAAAGCCGCAAAGCTGTTCTGCGGTCTGAATACGACTGTTGACACAAAATAGCGTATATCGTCCATAGCGTGGTCATTTTCTTTTACAGGAGCGTCCGCACCTGCACTGTTCCACCTGTAGAGGTTAAATTCCCTCATACTGTCCTTACAGTTCACGCATATTTTTACGCTTCCGTTTTTAAGAACCGTTGAAACTTTTCTTATTCCGTCAATCACCTTGTTTTCTGCAGGCACTACAGCAAAGCGTCCGTGTCTGCGTACAGTCTGAATAAAGCTTGCCGCTGACGGGTCAATAATTACCTTTTCGATTTTTTTATCTCCTGCAAGTCTGCAAAGAGCCTCATAATGTTCCTCGTCAGTTCTCTGAAACCCCTCTTTTCTTGAATCGTAATAATACTCATCAATTCTGAACCACACATTTTCAAGAAACCCCCAAAGTCCGAACGATGCCGGATTAACTGTTCCGTAGTCGCAGCTTACAACATATTTTTCAAAATTCCCCTGTGGAACTTCCACAAACATATCATCGTTCATAAAGGGATAAACGCAGCCACTTGCACTCACCCATTTTCCTAGAACGAACCTTTCAAAAAACACACCGCTGTACAAAGACCTGTACCGCTGCTTCATCTTCTCTGAAAGAGATGGATTGTCGTCCATTGTGAAACGCAGATAGTAAGCATTTTTACTTTTTCTTCCCAGAATCCACTCAACCCTGAACCAGTGCTGAGGATACTCGGGGTTACAGTTGAACCAGAACCTGCTGCCCTCGACAGAGCATCTTGCAACAGCCTGTTCAACAAAAGATTTAGGCATAAGAGCAACTTCATCAAAAAGGACACCGCACAGCGTCATACCCTGTATGAGAGCAGCGGAGGCTTCGTCCTTGCCGCCGAAAAGGTAGAAGCTGTTTGTTTTTCCTGCGAACGATATTTCAATAAGGTTCTGCGAAAGCTTTTCGTTACATACGAAGCCCATATTTTTTAAAATTCCCGTGACAGGAGTTATGACATTCCGTCTTAGTGAACGTATTGTTTTTCCGCAGAGAGCAAAGCTTCCGCCGCTGAACCTGTAAAATGACCACAGCACAAATGAAATACCCATACAAAGAGTTTTGCCGCTTCTTACCGCACCATCGCATATAACGGCATCATAACTGCTGTATTTACTTCCCCTGCACCACCACGTCATAAGCTTCATCTGTTTTGGTGAAAACTCAGTCGGCATCATCGCTGCTCACCTCGTCACCGTTGAATATACCTGCACTTTTTTCGAGTGCCTTATAAAACGGCATACAGGTTTCCTCAGGATTCTGCTGTACCTCACAAATCTTCTCCAATGCTTTGAGCCTGTCGAAGAATTTTATTTCCATAGCACCTTCCTTTGGTCTTTTTATTTCGGAAATCATATACAAATCCATTTTTTCAAGCATTTCCGCCTGCGGATTTTCCATATACAGAAGCTTTATGCTGTCCGCTATACTTCCAAAAGCAAGTCTTTCATAGCCTGTGAGTGCCGCAAGCCTCAGATTTTCAAGACGAATATTCCTGTATTCCTTTATACGTTCTGAAATCCCTTTTTTCATAAGCAGCCTCTGCCCTGCATTTTTCGCATATCCTGCCATAACTGCGGATAACTCCGCATTACCGTTTGACGAATAGTAGCAGCAGAATGTATCCTCTTTTTTTGTCATATCAAACCTCCTTGTCAGTTCAAGGGCTTTGCCCTTGAAAATCCCACCAAAGGCTCTGCCTTTGGAAACCGTGAACTTTTGAAAAAGTTCAATCAAAACTTTCACGGTTTAAGATTTTTCAGGTAAGGATATAATTTCAAGTACTCCTTACATCTAATGGTAAAAAACAAAAGGAAAGTGTACACTAATGGGCATTAATGTACACTTTCCAAAAAAATTTTTATAAAAACCTCAGATTACAGAACCATAAAGTTTAGGTCAAGCCTTTTCAAAGGCTTGCGGTTTCCAAAGGCGGAGCCTTTGGTCAGGATTTTTAAGGGTGAAACCCTTAAACGCTATTATCAAAATCAGAATGCCTTTTTACGGCATTCTGCTAAATCTCCTCTTCGGAAACTGTTTCTGAAGAAACAGTTTCCGAAAAATCCTTTTCTAAAGAAACAGGGACATTTACCGCAGTTTCCTCAATCGGCTTGTTTGAAGCATAATATATCGAATCGGGATTGTTGTTCTCCATATCATAAATATACGAATAGCTCAAAACCGCACAATGTTTGAAATAGGGATATACAAACACAATCGGTATAACAAAGAAGCAGAAAACTCCCCAGAGAATATATGAAAGATACAGGCTGATAATCCTGCCGTAATTTTTTCTTACCATATACGATGAAGCATTTATAATATCCCTTTCCCTCCTGTAGTTGAAATCGGAAACATAAAGATACTGCGTCATAATATACAGTCTTGACACCATAAGGTATCCTGCAAAGCCGAAAATACCTACCCATAAGGCACATATGCTGAACAATGTCTTATGCTCGCCGAACTGATGCGAAAGATACAGCATAACAACGGCAGGAACAGAAAATACCAGAAACCATACGGCTTTTCTGATAAGAAGTATCATATTAAGCTGAACAGTATCAAGATACTTTCCCTTCTGAAAATAGTAGAAAATATCCTCTATATCGCCGCTCTGTGAATCACGGCAGCCTGCTATAAACCTTACATATCCCGTATACACAGGAAGAAGCATTACAAATACTACCAGCGATAAAACCGCAAAAGTTATACATACTGTCAGGTTTATAACATTAACATTCGACAAATCAACGGAATTATCTTTTAAAACGCTGTCATCAAGAAACGCAGCAGAAAAATACACCAGCATAAACGGTATCGCAAATGACGTAAGAACACATAAAAAACCAACAACCGATTTAATCCAGTTATTCTTTCCCAGAATAACCCTAGTCTGTTTTTTCAGAACATTTTCAGCACTCACATTAAACACTTCCTTAAAAAATCATTATATTTTAACCTTTGAACATTCTGTACATAGCTTCAAGACAAATCTGTGCGTGAAGGAAAAATTTTTCCCTGTCAAGCGATTCATCGGGTCTGTGCATATTTGAAAAGTCGTTCCTGAAAACAGGGCCGAACGCCACACCTTTATTGTTCATTGTACGTGCATAAGTTCCTCCGCCTGTCGAGTATATGTCGGGATATTCTCCCATAATTTCGCAGTAAGCTTCTTTCAGTACGGAAATTATTTCGCTGTCCTCCGAAACATCAAGCGGCGGAAGATTACTGTCCACATCAAGCGTCAGTCCGAATTTTTCAGCCGGTTCTCTTAACTTTGATACTATATTTTCGCAGTCAGCCGAAACAGGATAGCGTATATCAATCCTTGCATATGCTTTTTCAATGTCAGCACCCACAACTCCGACATTGACCGTAAGTTCTCCGCTGCGGCTGTCGCTCTGCTTTATTCCGAGCAGACTTCCGTCTGTTGTATCTGCTATAAAATCTCTGAGAAATTCAAAAACATTTCCCATACTTTCATCAGAAATTACGTCCGACAAATATTTCACAACATTCATTACCGCATTTTCGCCCTTATGAGGTTCCATAGCGTGAGCTGCCTTTCCAAAAGCTATAACTTTTATATTACCGCTTTCGTCAGTTTCTGCTTCAAGCTTTTTATCATCAAGAATTTTTTCGACTGCTTTTTCTTTGTCAACCACAAATACAGCCTTGTCGGGAACTGCATTTACGGCATTTCCGCCTTTTGCTCCGATTATATATGAGCCTTTATTGCTTCCGCTTAACGTAAGCTGCAAAATACCCTTTTCACAACTGCATATTCCATAGTCGGAGTCAGGTGTAAAGCCTATGTCAAGCTCAGCTTCCTTTGAAAAATAATGCTGTGCGTCCGTCATACCGATTTCTTCATTTGTTCCAAGTATAAGCCTTATCGTACTGCCGTCCGATATTACCCCCTCGTCCTTCAACGCTTTAAGACAGTATAACGCAACTACCGCCGAACCCTTGTCATCGGCTACTCCTCTTCCATAGAGCCTGCAGTCTTTTTCCGTAAGCTCAAAGGGCGGTACGCTCCAGCCTTCTCCCTCAGGTACAACGTCAAGGTGCGTCAGAACTCCGCATATCCTTTTTCCGTTTCCGTACTGAATATGTCCTGCCTGTCCGTCAACATTCTTTACCTCAAATCCCATATTTTTTCCAAGCTCCAGCATATATTCAAGTGCCTGCAAAGGCTTTTCGCTGCCCTCTGCCGAAACAGAACGTATCCTTACAAGCTCAGACAGTGTTTTCAGTATATCTTCCCTGTATGCAAGTATCTTCTCTCCAAAAGACATAGTATATAACTCCTCCGTGAATTTTTTGCTTTAACCTTGCGGCGATTGCAGCCCACGGCAGCATTTGCTGCCGTGAATTTCAAGCTTTCAGCTTGAAATTGGTAAAAAGCTCCGCTTTTTACCGGCTGCAATCGCCGCAACCTGAGCGTAGCCGCAAAACTAATAGTTATCAGAAGCTATATCGACCATAGCTTCCGCTCTTTTTCTTTCTCTGAGCTTTGCTCTCTGCCTGAGTGTGAGCGGCTTGCTTGCTATCCTGAATTTTCTAGGTTTACCCAACGGCTTTCTGCCTGTCTTTTTTCCGTAAAGCTTCACGGCTGCGGCATAAAAACCAAGTACGGCAAACGATATGAACGATACCACAATTCCTGCATCAAGTCCCGGTGTATGATATTTAAAGGTTATCTCACTCACGCAGTCAGCAGGAACTTCAACCGCCATAAATCCCACGTTTACTTTTTCAATATCTGCACTTTTTCCGTTTACATATGCACTCCAGCCATCTTCATACGGTACACTGAAAAATACAAGAGTATTTTCAGCCGTGCCTTTTCTGTCTATGACAGATCTGAAGCCTTCGTCCGTATACTCAAACTTAGAACAGCATTCTTTCTTTCTGTCCTCACAGTCATTCAGATAGTCGCTTCTCTGGTAACTGAAGTTGTGGGAGTTCTTTAATTTATCCTGTGTAAATTTATACTTTTTAATCTGCTTATTGTCAAGCACCATAGCTTTCAGCATAAGCTTTGACCTGTTGTATTTTTCGCATACTTCATAGTCTTTTTCCGATATATAGTTGTCATAGCAAAAGCCCATGGGTATATAGCACTTGTTTTCCCATATATGGAACTTGCTTTGTTTTTCGTAATACTGCCAGCCAGGCATTTTTGTAACTCCGTTTTCCGAGCAGAAGCTTTCCGCATCGTCTGCATAGTCTACAAGCCATTTTACCGAAAGCAGAGAACGCACTGCGTATTCTGACGCTTCGGGTCTTGAGCCTACATCACGTGTAACCCCTATATTGTTGAAAAACTTCATAACAGAACCAGGTACTATACTATGGAAAGTCTGTATATTAGGCAGTTGCCAGAACATTCCCGAATTATCCATCATTTCATAAAAATCCGTTCTTACGTTCTCAGAGTTCGGAAGATTTATGTCGTCCTTATGGTTTATCACAAGAGCATTCATATAATTCTTTGAATCATATCCGTGACTTTTTCCTACAGCCACTATATATATGCTGTAGCCTGTCGAAATAATACATACCATAACTATGCTTACAACCGCAAGAAGCTTTTTCTTTTTCAGTATCAGTGCAAGCATTACCGAAAGCATCATAATCGATGCAAGTGCTATTGCAGAATGTACCCAGAAAATAACATCATCGTCCATAAGACCAAAGGTATATGTTTTTTCTCCGTAAAGCTCCTCTGTAGTGTAATGCGGCATATATCCTATGACAAGTGTCAGAAAAAACGTAGCCGCTGCGGTCACGCCTACACCCACAGACCATTTTACATTCCTGCTCTCAAGCGATAACACAGTCGCAAGACTTAGCATACAGACAAGCATATACATCCATCTTGCATAGTACTGAGCGTTGAAAAACTGGAACATTCCGTTTAAAACCGGTACAAATGCTATGACTGTAAGTATAATCATAAGCTTTTTGAGCCAGTGTCTGCTCTGTAATGTCATAAAGGTAACTGCTCCGCTTATGCTGAAAAGCGGCAGCCAGCCTGCAAGTGAACCCCATTTTGTATTTGAATCAGGAGTAAACGTAGGATAAGCAGGCAGCTCAGGCGGAAAAAGAAATGCCGTCACAATATTAGTATAACGCTGAGAACTTCCGTATGCAAGAGCCTCCCAGCCGTTTATTGTATTGGAAATCCTTCCGTTCTGCATTACACAGAGTATTGACGGAATAAGGATTATCGCCGAACAGCCTACTCCCAGAAAAGCCTCGGTTATAAGTGAAAGCATATTTCTGAGATTTATCCTGTAACTTTTCGTTATTACCCTCACAAGCCAGTATATTACAACAAATACAACCTGTCCCACAAAAAAATAGTAGTTCATCGTACAACTGAAAAATACCGCTAATGCAAGAACTCCCCTTCGGTTATTTTCAAAAAGCTCGTCCATCGCCGCAAGCAGAAGCGGAAATATTATCATAGCCTCGTGAAAATGGTTGAAGAATATATTAAAGCAGGTAAATCCCGAAAATGCGTAAAGCAATCCTCCAAGCACCGCAAAGTTTTTATTGTATGTATACCGCCTCATATAAATATATGCCGCCCATGACATAAGTGCTGTCTTAAGTATGAGCAAAGGCCCCATAAGATAAGGTACTGCCTCACTTGAAAACGGCATAGTAAGCCAGAAAAACGGACTTCCTATAAGATAAAAGGAGTATGAGCCTATTATGTTAGCTCCCAAGTCTGTTTTATTCGTCCAGCCTATGTTTCCTCCCTTTATTGTATCGTGCATAAGCTGATAAAACGGTATCTGCTGTACGTTGAAGTCACCGTAATATAAAAACAGTCCGCTGTCGTATATTATGAACGGAAGATATATAGCCGTAGCAACCAAAAGTCCCAGCAGAAATGCTTTCAGCCCGTATCTGCCCTTTTTTGCAGGACTTAGCTTAACACAATGCAGTTTTTTAGCGTTCAATCATTACCCCTCCTTAACTTTTGATTTTATCAGCAAAGATTGTATACCATTTAATTTTAACATATAAGGTCTGATTTTGCACTATAAATTTTTTACGTAAAAATAAATTTACATTTTTTAGCCACAGATATGTACATATAACAAACAGGGCGGAGGTCTGCGGGGCGGCGATTGCAGGGATAATTCTGAAAAAAATTTTTTCAGAATTATCCGTTCAGGTGCATATGCACCTGAACCACTCGAAAACCTTTGTTTTCGAGTGCTGCAATCGCCGCCCCGCAGACTTCCGCCGCTGCTTTCAGGTAACGGGTTCTAACACATACTTTTGTGAGGATACTCACTGTCAATCGCCGAAACGGCAGTTTCTGCCGCAGATATATCCATATTGCATTTAAGTATGTAAATATCCGAGCTGCTGATAATTTTTTCTACAATTAGCAAAAGCTTGCTGACGTTATCCCTGTCGCAGTATCTCAGCGTCTGAGCCATAATAAGAGAAAGAACGGATTTCACATCTGCTCTGCATACAGAATTTTTTTCAGCTCTTTCAAGAAAAAATATCGCTCTTAGAGGAGCATTTTTATCCGAGCCGTAATTTTCCTTGCCCATCCAGGGAGTACCGTAAACTATAATTTTATCATCAACAATCCTGAGTAAAGGCTTATCGCCGTTTATTACTGACATTTTATCGCCGAGCAGTTTTTTCCAAAGTCTGATATGAGTAGTCTTGCCTGTTCCGCTGGGAGCAGAAAACAGGTAAGCACCGCCCTTGTACTCTACAGCGGCACTGTGAAAGAGAATACCACTGTAATCTGAAAGTATTTTCCTGCATATTTTTCTGTATACTGCAAGTGATTCACATACAGACACAGGGATATTATCCGCAAGGTTATTTCTCTGAGTATAAACAAGCCGTTCTGCTTCAATATCAGCCTTGGTTACATTCACTTCAAAGTCAAAATGTTCATCGCTGATTTGAAAATTTCTGAGCTGATTTTCAAAAAAATCACTTTCGGGAACAATTTTAATATTAAGGTCAGCTATGCGGTATACAGGCATATCACCAGCCTGCCTCGTCAGCATTTCCGAAGCCGTCATCGTTATTCTGCTGAATTACAGCACTTTTTTCCGTAGGCTTGTTCGGATAACCGCTGTCACTGTCCTTTTCACAGCCGACAAGGGCAGAAGCCGATAATACAGCAGCAATCAAAGATAAAATAACAACGAACTTTTTCATAATAAATAATCTCCTTTTTTAATACGACACAAATTCAAGCTGATTTTCCGAAAATATCCTTTATAAAGTCATCTATAAACTGGTTTATGAGGTTCATAGCACTGTTGGTTTTAATCTGAGCCTTTGAATCGGATATTTCAAGCTCCTCGATATAAACATTGACATCTTTTCCCGAAAACTCAAAGTTATATTCTGAAGGGACACATATTGTCTTATCGTCAACCTTAATATCGGGGCTTATCTCATAAAGCGACTGCTTCAGATTATCCGTCACCATATTTACAGGTACTTTCATATTTCCGACTTTTGCATTTTTAAGCTCAAGCGATATGTTTTTGGCAGTACTGTCAAGACTGATATCGGTATCGGCATAGAAAATAAATCTCGTATCATTGTTGTAATATATATCGGCATATATATCGGCACTGTTGTTATCCTTCATATATGCGGCAATGCCCTTGATGGTGAACTGATTTTTAAAATCTTCCTCACTGAGTGAGCCGACATACGTATTGATAACAAATGCAAGTATACCGTTTACATCGTCATCTGTAATGGTCTGTTTTTCTCCTAAAATTACTGATTTCACGAGAGGCTCATATATTGTTTTCGATTCCACGGTATTAAGCTTATCCGCATTTGATGTATCGGTAAGATTGCGGAATACGATATATGCACCGATACCCAGTGCCGCCAGTATCATAAACAATATCAGCAGTATTATGAGAATGACTTTCAAAGGCTTTTTCAAATATACCATTCCTTTCACATTTTTTAATTTATTTGAGTTCGGCTATTGTCACGCCTGACTCACCCTCTCCAAAAACACCAAGGCGGTATGTCTTAACGTACTTGCAGCGTTTCAGATACTTGTGTACTTCTGTACGGAGAACTCCTGTTCCTTTTCCGTGTATAATCGTTACCTGATGTATACCCGAAAGCACCGCTGAATCAAGTGCCATATCAAGCTCCATAACAGCCTCCTGTGCCGTAAGTCCTCTCAGGTCTATATCCGTGACAGCCTTTACATCGGCATTGCTTTTGACGTTTCTCTTTAACGAACCTTTCTGAGGTTTATTTTTACTGCCTGCGTTTTCCTCTATAAGTCTGAGATTTTTTATACTTACTCTCGTCTTTATAACTCCTGCCTGAACCAACGCTTCTCCGTTTTTAGGCTCTTCTATGACAACTGCCTTTTTATCTATATCGGCTATAAGAACACTGTCACCTTTTTTCAGATTTCGGGGAAGCTTATAGTTTTCATCTTTTTTACGCTCAACAGGGTCGGCTTTATTTTCCATACTGCGTATATCAGCCCTGAGCTTTGCCTTTTCCTCGGCTGTAAGCTGTCTGCTTTTGTACATATCGTTCATTTCTTCAAGCAGATTTTCGGCTTCCGCTCTTGTTGACGATATTATTCTTACAGCCTCCTCCCTCGCTCTTTTCAACTCATTTTCAGCTTTTCTCTTAAGCTCCTGAGCTTCCTTTTCGGCTTTCTGCCTTTTCTTTTCCGAAATCTCCGCCGAAGCCTGAGCCTCCTCGTTTTTCCTTACAAGCTCCTGACGCTGACGTTCAAGCTGCTGTATTACCTCTTCAAATCTGCGGTTTTCATCGGATACAAGCCGTCTTGCATTTTCGACTATGCTCTTATCCATTCCAAGCCGCTCAGATATTGCAAACGCATTCGACTTTCCCGGTATTCCTATAAGAAGCCTGTATGTCGGTTTAAGTGTGGCAACATCAAATTCACAGCAAGCATTTTCAACGTCACTGCTTTTAAGTGCATATTCCTTAAGCTCGGCATAGTGAGTTGTTGAGGCTATTTTTGCCCCCTGCTTTCTGAGCTGCTCCAATATTGCTATTGCAAGACTTGCTCCCTCTACAGGGTCAGTGCCTGCTCCAAGCTCATCTATAAGAACAAGACTTTTTTCATCTGCCTGAGATATTATCTTTATGACATTGGTCATATGTGCCGAAAACGTAGAAAGCGATTGCTCTATGCTTTGTTCGTCGCCTATATCGACAAGTATTTCCGAAAATACAGAAAGTCTGCTCTCGTCCGCCGCAGGTATCATCAGTCCGCACATAGCCATAGCACTGAGCAGTCCTATGGTTTTCAGTGCTACCGTCTTTCCTCCTGTGTTCGGGCCTGTTATTACAAGGGAGCTGAATTTTTCGCCAAGACTTACGCTTATGGGAACTACTCTTTCCTTTGGTATGAGCGGATGTCTTGCCTTGTCAAGCTTTATTATTCCCTCATCATTCATAACAGGCATACTTGCCTTCATTTTATATGCAAGCGATGCCTTTGCAAAAATAACGTCAAGCTCTGTTGCTGTGTAGTAGCTTTGTATAATATCCTGTGCAAAGCCTCCTGCCGCCGCTGAAAGCTCATACAGTATTCTTTCGATTTCAGCCTCTTCCTTAGCTTTAAGAACCTTTACGGCATTATTGGCTTCAACCGCTCCCATAGGCTCTATGAAAACTGTCGCACCGCTTGACGAGGTATCGTGTACCAGACCTGCTATCTCTCCCCTGAACTCCGCTTTTACGGGAATTACATACCTTCCGTCACGTATTGTGACTATTGAATCCTGCAAATATTTCTGATAGCTCTGCGAACGCACCATCTTATCAAGAACTTCTCTTGCTTTAATTGCAGTCTGCTTCATCTTCTTTCTTATCGCTGAAAGTGCGGCTGACGCATTATCACTCATTTCCTCATCGGAAATTATACAGGTATTTATTTTTTCTTCAAGAAATTTATTTGCACTCAGGGCGTTGAAATATCTGTCAAGAACAACGTCAATACCTGCGGATTTTTCCCTCCACTGTTTAATACCTCTCAATACCCTGAGAGTTTCCGCTATACTGAGCAGCTCCTTCATACTAAGACAGCCGCCTGCTTCGGCTCTTCTCAGACTGTTCACAACATCGCTTATTCCACCGAATGACGGCGAACCGAAACGTCCGCACAGCATATATGCGTCATTTGTTTCCTGCAAAAGTCTGCTGACCTCGCTTATATCATCAACAGGAAGAAGCTGCAATGCTTTTTCCTCCGAAGCTTTAAAGGCTGTTTCTTCCGAAAGCTTTTTCAATACCTTATCAAGCTCTATAGCCTTTAAGTTTTTATTCATTTACTAATCCTTTCCTTACAAACATAAAAATCATCATAATTTCAACACCGCAGTCAGGCAGTCCGGAAGCCGAAGGCTTTTCCTGTGTCGGGAGTCAGGCGATTTCAGCCCTCGTGAACTTGTTCACGAGGGGAGTTAAAGTGCAAAGCACTTTAACTCTGTCAAAAGACAAGTCTTTTGACACTGAAATCGCCTTGTCCGAGCGAACCCAAAAGCTCTGAGCGGCACTCAGACCATAAAAGCCTGAGCATATCAATCTTAAAAATCATTCGGAACAATCGTCCGAGCAGTCGCCGCAGACCGAGTAAGGTTCTTCAGCAAGACCAAGCTCAGCCTCAGCGACCTTGAGCATAATAGCACATTCCATACGTTTTCTGAACAGCTTGCAGCCGTATTCGTATATACCCGTTATATTGCCAGAAGCGTGATATGAGTTTGCAGCACAGCCGCCGCTGCAATAAAATCTTGCCCAGCAGCCGTCACATTCCTTTCTTGCAAAGACGTTGCATTTTCTGAATTTATCCTGAAGGGTATTGTTTGTAACCCCGTTCCATATATCTCCCAGACTGTAAGCCGTATCGCCTACAAACTGATGGCACGGATACAGTTCTCCCCAAGGCGTGACAGCCATATATTCCGTACCGCTTCCGCAGCCTGCAACTCTCTTATATATACAGGGGCCATGCTCCAAATCTATCATATAGTGGTAGAACGTAAAAGGACGACCCTCTTTTTTTCTTTTAAGCATTTCCTTTGCAAGAATTTCGTACTGTTCAAAAAGCTTAGGCAAATCCTCTTCCGTAAGAGCGTAAGGGTCATTGGGCGAACATACTACAGGCTCCATACTGAGTTCCGTAAAGCCTAAATCTGCCATATGGAATATATCGTTGGTAAAATCCGTATTGTTATGAGTATAAGTGCCACGCATATAATATCCGAGATTTCCTCTTTTTTTGACAAAGCTCTGAAATTTCGGAACTATTGTATCATAGCTTCCCCTTCCCTGATAGTCAACTCTGAGGCTGTCGTGTATTTCTTTTCTTCCGTCAAGGCTGAGAACAACATTGTGCATTTCCCTGTTGGCAAACTCCGTAACCTCATCATCGAGCAGAATACCGTTTGTTGTAAGCGTAAATCTGAAATTCTTGTTATGCTCTTTCTCTATGCTTCTTGCATACTCTACAATTTTCTTGACAACCTCCCAGTTCATAAGAGGTTCTCCGCCGAAGAAATCGACTTCAAGGTTACGTCTTGTACCCGAATTTTCTATAAGAAAATCTATAGCTCTTTTTCCTGTTTCAAAGCTCATCAAAGCCCTGTCGCCCTGATATTTTCCCTGACTTGCAAAGCAATAGCTGCAATTAAGGTTACAGGTATGAGCAACGTGCAGACAAAGAGCCTTTATTATATTGTTTCTGTTTTTAAAACCGACAGCTTTTTCAGCGTAACGGCTGTCGGCAAAAAGCTGACCGCTTTCTTTAAGACCTGTAATATCATCATAGCATTCTTCAAGCTCATTTTCTGTCACACCCTCACAGGCTGAATATTTATCCAGCATAAGCTTAATAATATCTTCCCTGCTTTCCTTTTCGTACATAGCTATCATATCATAGGCAACCTCGTCCACGCTGTGAACAGAGCCGCTTCCCTCATCTATGACAATGTTGTATCCGTTTAATTTATATTGGTGAATCATATACTTAATACCCTTTCAGTACAGAATAAAACGTAAAGTAAAAAATAAAATGCCGCATTACTCATTAAAGACAACAAGAAGCGGCATTTTAAGGAAAAATTTAAAATTACTTGCTCTTTTTCTCACAGGGCTGATTTGCAACACCGCAAGAAGTCTTGCAAGCTGACTGGCAAGAAGTCTGACACTCACCGCAGCCGCCGTTCTTTATGCTCTTGGCAAGATTTCTGGTTTTAAGAGTTTTAATTCTTTTCATAATTCACCTCTCCTTTTATTACTGAAGTTATGTATAGAAAACTACAGGCTATAGTTTACAACTTTAAAGCCGTTTTGTCAACACATCATAAACGGACTGCAAGAATAATGATAATATTTTTTTAAATAATAATATTTTTCAGAAATCAGACATTTGATGTTTCGGTTTCGCTGCTTTTTTCCTCCTGATTATCCTTTATGAGAGTAGCACCGACATTTTCGTTATCCGCATTTGTGAAAACTTTAAACACCGTCATAAACAGAATTTTAATGTCAAGCCAAAACGAAAGATTTTCGACATACCATATATTGAGTTCAATTCTCTGATGCCACTCTACCTGTTTTCTTCCGTGAACCTGAGCCCAGCCTGTTATACCGGGGCGGACATCGAACATTTTTTTCTGATGTTCCGTATACTCCTCATAAGGCCACGGGTGATATGTAAGCGGAGGTCTTGGGCCTATCAGCGACATATCGCCTTTAAGTATGTTCACAAGCTGAGGAAGTTCATCTATACTTGTGGCTCTCAGAAATTTTCCTACCTTTGTAACACGGCTGTCGTTCTTGTCCGAATAAACGCCCGAACCTGTCTTTTCCGCATTCTTACACATAGAACGGAATTTGTATATATTGAATACCTTTCCGTTTTTTCCAATTCTGGGCTGTCTGAATATGACCTCACCGGGACTTTCAAGCTTAATCAGAACAGCGACAATCATCATAATTATTGATGCAACGATTAACCCTATAACAGATATTACTATGTCTATAAATCTTTTAAAAAAGTGTCTGTACATTTTATAAAACCGCTTTCCGAAAAAATATAACCGAACCTGTCCGCTGAAACGGAATATACATTTTAATTTTAAATGTTTATTAATAAAATGTCAACGAAAATTATATTTTTTTGTCAGATTTACAGACAATATATTTACACACAAAATATACGTCAGAAGAATTTTTTCATAATGAAGAAGTAAAAGAGGTAAACGAAGTTCCTCGGATTTTACGTTTACTTTACTTCTTTATTTACTTTTATTTACTTTTATTTACTTTTATTTACTTTTATTTACTTTTATTTACTTTACTTTACTTTGTGGCATTTCTTCCGTCATTAACTCAGTTTCCGGATACTTTTATCCGGAGGAAACTATCCGTTAAAAACGTAAAGCGGTGCAGACTAATCTGCACCGCCCCTGATGTTGGCATACATAACCAATAAAACGGAATTTCTCGTTTATTCCTAATACACTATCCTGTGAAAATTATAAAACTATTTTTACGTTTTGTCAACTAGAATTAAGTATTTTTTGTGAATATCGAATTTTCTGAACTAAAATCATATACAGAGGTGAGTGCTTTGGAATTTAATATGAAACTCAGAAATCTGATTGAAGAAAAAAATCTTACACAAAAACAGGTTGCTAAAGAACTTAACATAGCTTCCTCAACAATGGGAGGGTATGTTCAGGGAAAAAGTGAGCCTGATTTCGATACCTTAAAGAAAATAGCTAAGTACTTTGACGTTACAACCGATTATCTTCTGGATATTAACGATAAAAAAGCGAATAATCCGCTGGAGGACGATATTCTCAGAATATTCCGAACACTTACACACGAGCAGCAGCTTATTTACCGTGAACAGGGCAGAGCGTTCGGACGCATAAAAAACACTGACAAAAAATAAAGATGATTTTCATACTATAAATGAGCAAATTTAAGAAAGCATCGTGAAAATGCACAAAAAATCAAGAAACAAGCATACTGAATAAGCCGGAAATATCTTGTCCGGATTTG
>ONBJ01000084.1 GCA_900316025.1 uncultured Eubacteriales bacterium | reverse complement strand
TTTCAATATCCTGAAAAGTGAAAAAACTTTCAAAGGGGGGATTACTGACAAGCAATTCAAATGCTTGCTGGATTCTTCTTATCTTGATTTGATACTTGCTAATTGGATTTGTTCATAATTTGTTTACTCATTCAAAAACCCTGAAAGGGTACACTACCCCCTTGTCAGTTTTTTTCTCGTTTTAAAAATTCATATCTCCGAAGATTATACACAAGGTTCATCAAACCAATCTGAAACCATGCCCTCTCAAATCCAATGCACCGTAATGTTATACCCTGCATTGTGTTTGTCATAAATCCAAATATATGTTCTATCCTACATCTGATCTTTGATTTCTCTTTGTTGCTTGCTTTTTGTTCTTCTGTTAAAGGATGTCCTCTATAGCCTCTTTCGCATATTTCGTTTTTGCAGTTTTCGGGAATATTGCTGTCAATTTCCTCACTTTTGTACGCACTGTCAGCATATAACACCTTATCTGTCGCATCCAAAAGTTCAGTGCATACCTGACTGTCGTGTACCGACGCATCAGTCACTCCGTACTCTGTTATTAGTTTGCTGTATGCATCGCATTTTACATGATTCTTGTAACCGTAATGCAATTCGTTATTTTTCTTTGCCCAACGTGCATCAGTGTCCTTCTGGGCTAATTTCTTCGCATTTTCAGGGCTTTGCCATTCCTACGGTATCTCGCCTTTTTTGATTTTCTGATTTTCCTCTCTGCTGTTTCTCTGTCGGGGAACATCTACAAATGTTGCGTCTATAATTGTACCGGTATGTGTGATGAAGCCTTCCTTTTTTAACACTCTGTCAAACAGGTAGAATAACTCTACTATAACGTCAGCCCGTGTCAAATCATTTCGGAATTTCCATATGGTTTTTGCATCCGGTACAGTGTCACAGATATCCAATCCCAGAAATCTCATAAAGCTTCGCCTGTCATTTATTTGATACTCTGCCTGATCATCCGATAAATTGTACATGCGTGTCAGCACCAGTATTTTGAACATCATTACTACATCATATGACGGGCGTCCACCTTTTCGTGTGTTCTCCTTGCGAACCACTGCTTTATTCAAGGTGCTTCTGAACATTTCCCAGTCTATGACTTTATTCAATAATTCTAACGGATCCCCTATTTCGCTTATTTTCTTCATCCTATTCTCTTCATCAAAGAGACTTTTTTGTCTTGTTTTCATACTTCTATTTTACTATAATTTCATTGATTTGTACAGGGGTTTTTAGAGATGCCCATAAAATATCTTGATGGAAAGAGAGGGACAGGGTATGCTCGTAGCAAGCAAGACATAGCTGTACCTTTTTCACAATTTGTTCGGTAAAATCAGCATAGGAGTGATATATTATCGCTACGCCTGTGCTTTTTGTGCTTTGGTAACGGTTTGTTTTATTTGTTTGGCGGTTTTCAGCCAATGTTGGTATTGAAAAATACATGGTCAGCGACAGACCCAAATAAAGCGTTGTTATAAATTTATCTCAAATAATAAGGAGGATTACTCTATGTCAAGAACATTAAAAAAATCTGTGAGCTTACTGCTTTCGGTCATTATGGTGCTTAGTATATTCACCGTAGTACCGTTTACGGCAAGTGCGGCAGACGGGGAAGGACATAACCACGACGGTATAAATTTTGTGGCGTGGACTTCTACTAACAGTATGCCTACAACAGCCGGTAACTACTTTCTGACAAGTGATGTAACAATAAGCTCCGCCTGGGAAGCTCCGAGCGGAACCAATCTTTGTCTCAACGGATACGGAATCCGAGTGACAGGCAACTCGGCAGTAATAAATCTTTATAAAGGAAGAACGCTTCATATCTTTGATTGCAACCCGACCAGAGAACACTATATTACACTGTCAAATTTCCGTGGTACTGCTGTAAGCGATACCGGAACAGAAACTGAAGTAATGGGCGGAAATGGCGTTGTCAAGGTTATGGGTGGTTATATCACCGGTGGTAATAACGGTGTTGGCGGCGGCGGTATTTATTCAGGCAATACCGCCGGCGGTGCAAATCTTTATATACAAGGCGTTACTTTTATCGGCAACAAAGCCACCGGATTAACCAGCTACGGTCAGGGTTCTGCCATCTGTGCTTATACGCAAGGCATTCTCAGTCTTGACGGAACAAAGTTCTATTATAACGCTGCCTATCGTGATCAAGGACAGAATGCCTTTACCATTCATCGTTGGGGCGGAACTACAATATTTAAAGATGTTGATGTGCAGAACAATGTCGGAGGCGGTGTTATAACTGCTAACGGAACGGTTATGTCGGGAAAAACCATAATCCGTAACAATGTCATATCCACTACAAATCCTACGGAATACAACTTATCTGTAACCAGCATTGACGGTTCAGGATTAACTGACGGAGCTTATATCAGCATATGCAATGCTTCCAAGAGAAGATTTACAACCAAAAATAATGCCGAAGGATATGTAGAGTATTGTCATGTTGATCCCCGCTTTAAAGCCTACACTATGAATGTAGACAGCGAGGGTTACGGTATAATTACCAAAAAGATAATCGGACATACCCTTAATGTCGTAGGTGACGGCGGAACGGCTTCGCTGTTGAAAAGCTCGTTCGCTCCCTTGACTTCGGACGATCAAATCGCAGTAGACGACAAATTTGTCCTTTGCGTTGACGCAGATGACGATCATGGATTTGCTGTCGATCTAAGTTCCGGCAACAACAATTCCGTTAAAGAGTTCACCGAAAGCGAATATGCGTCTTACCTCGCATACGCTAAGGAAAACAACATTCCCGTATCGGAAAACACAGCTCTGGCGTGGATAACAATGCCTTATGTTGAAAATGAACACCTGACCGTGACAGTCGACTTTGCAAAGCAGAGTTCCTTTACTGTTCTGTATCAGACCTCGGAAACTTCTGATGAGGTTTGGTGCAAGCTCTTAGTGGATACGGAAACGAATACTACCAATGTATTTAAAATGAACAGCGAATTTACCTTGGGCGACGGTACGGCAGTCTATTCTTTGGATACAATGTCGGATATTGTCCCTGCGAAAGTGGTATTCGGCACATCAGAAGAAGCTGTTGAAGCTGTTGAAATCGCAGGTATGACGGATGTTACCGTTCAAGCAGCTCCGGTATGGACAGACATCAGCGGCGGTAAGTTCTGTGTGATTGGCGGCAGTGCGAAAACCGTTGTCGCTGCCTTTGTGTCAGATGCAGACGCTACAGCGGTTTATCACAACAGTAGTGCCGAGTTTGACCCGAATACAAAAAGCGACGGCGTAACATACCGTATCGCCATTTGTCCCACAGACAGCGACGGCAATGTTATCTTTGACGGTACAGTTACAGCTCCTGATGCTCCCACAAAGGACGGCTATGATTTCGCCGGCTGGAGAGGAATGGAAGGTACTGCTCCAAATCAGACAGAAAAAATTTATAATGTCGGTGACAGTATCGGCATTAGTGAAAACACCACTCTTAACGCTGTCTGGAACCGTAAGAATCCCACAGTTACGCTGAACCTCAACGGAGGAACAGGCGGCAGTGA
>ONBJ01000059.1 GCA_900316025.1 uncultured Eubacteriales bacterium | reverse complement strand
AGGAGGTTTAATATATATCCGTATGGGCAATAATGTAAATAAAAAAGAAGATACAAGCTATATTACCTTGCTGAGCGTTATCTCGGCAATTGCGGTTGTGATGATACACGTTAATGCTGCTTGTCTGGGAAATGTCGGTGCTGAAAACAGATATTGGTTTGGTGCAATTGTTATAGACTGTATCTCTTGTTCCGCTGTTCCGATATTTTTTATGATTTCGGGGGCAAATCTGATTGATTACAGAGAAAGATACAGCACAAAGGAATATTTCATAAAAAGAATAAAAAAGACAGTTATTCCCTATATTGTATGGACATCTGTTTCAACAGTATATTTTGTGCTTACAAAAAGAAATGGCGTAACGGATAATATTCCTTTTAAGGAAGATACCTGTTGTAAGGCATATTGTCCCATAATTTTATAGAATTATATACAAGTTCAACAATAATTTAAGGCATATTGTCCCATAATTTTATAGAATTATATACAAGTTCAACAATAATTCTATACAATAAAATATTTACTTGACAGAGTAACAACTGCGTAATATAATACTTAATGTACGGCACAGATAATTTATATATACTATTTGTTATGCTGGGTTGTATAATTAACATTCTCTTGGTAGGACAGCGGTTTCTGACTGCTGTCCTATCCATTTGCGGAAAAAAGCAAAAAAAGCCGCATACATTTGATGTATGCGGTATAAATATAAATTTATTCTGTATAATCATTTCTGGAAAGTTCGCTGTCGGAGATTTTATAGCACAGTATCATAAGACTGTCGCTCATATGAACGTTCTGTACAATAACATCATCGTAATCAACGGAAATATCGTAATGCGAAAAGTTCCAGTAGCAGCGTATTCCTGCATTGTAAAGACGCTTGGAAAGCTCTCCCACAGAGCTTCTAGGTACACAGAGTATTGCCGCCTTAGGATTGTGTTCCTTGCAGAAGCTTTCTATATCATCGTTGCTTTGTACGGTAATTCCACGTATCGTATTTCCGAAAAGAGCAGGGTTGCGGTCAAAGATACCTATAAGCTCAAAGCCTCTTTCCTCAAACGACATATGTGACGCAACAGCTCTGCCGAGATTTCCTACACCTATAAGTATAGCCTTGTATTTGTTGTTAAGTCCGAGAATACGTTTTATTTCCGCATAAAGCTGACTGACGTTATAGCCCAGACCCTGCTGACCAAAGCCGCCGAAGCAGTTGAAGTCCTGTCTGACCTGTGATGCGGTAGTGTGCATTTTTTCGGCAAGCTCTTTGGAAGAAATGCGTTCTGTCCCTGCTGATTTAAGCTCCCCTAAAAAGCGGTAATATCGTGGAAGCCGCTTGATTACGGATGCGGATATGTTTTCTTTTCTAGCCATTACAATTCACCATTTTCCTCACTGCCTTGTGATTAAGGACAGCAATACAGAATGTACAACACGGTCATTTAATTATACGCTTGAATATAAAAAATTTCAACCATAATTTTACACACGGAAAATCAGTTGCTATGCGTTGTAAAATTTATAAATTCAGTGAGTAAAGGAGAGATTACGAAGATGTATGAACAAAACTACTGCTTTATGTGCGGAAGCAGGCTCGGTCTGAAAAACTGCGGTGACGAGGGTATGGTAAAATACTGTGAAAAATGCGGAAAATTCAGATTTCCGATTTACAGCAGTGCTGTGAGTATGGTGGTATTCAACAGGGAAAGGAGTAAAATCCTTCTCATACAGCAGTACGGAAAAAAAGACAATATACTTGTGGCAGGATATATAAACAAAGGAGAAACACCGCAGCAGGCTCTTGTGAGAGAACTCAGGGAAGAGGTAAGCCTTGATGCGGCAGAATGGAATTATAACGCAAGCAGTTATTTTGAAAAAACAGATACTCTTATTCATAACTTCGTTGTAGTTTCGGAAAGCGAAGATTTCAGAACAAAGAAGGGCGAGGTTGATAACGCACAGTGGTTTACAATACGTGAATCAATGAAATCCATAAAGCCTGACAGCCTTGCAGAAGCTTTTCTCCTGAAAGCACTCAGGGACAGGGGATTTGCAGAAAATTAAAAAAAGATTAAAATAAAAAATATTAAAAAAAGATAAGATATATGTTATAATCTCTGAGAAGGGAGGTTTGCCGCTATGAAACTTGCTTTAAAGCTTATATTTTTTCCTGTAAAACTGCTGATAAGGTTTGTTCTTTTTCTGCTGGCACTGCTCACGCTGTGGCAGATTGCTTATTACAGACTTCAGAAGCTGGGAATTATAAAATCCGAGTGGATATTTGAAAAAACTCCGTCCGGAAAAGGACTTAGATTTGTTATGTCCTTTCTGGACAAGGTATTTCTTTCCTTTCAGATATAACTTATAAAGCGGTGTACGAGGCTTGTTTCCGTGTACACCGCTTTAAGTATTGTAAGTATGGTTTAATATGAAGTCTGACGCTGTGCTGATGCGGCGATTGCCGTGTTAAAAATCATTCGATTTTTAACACTTTTCAAGAGCTTTGCTCTTGAAAAGCAGCGAAGCCTTCGGCATTCGCTGCGGCAATCGCCGCAGCCTGAGCGAAGCCGCAGCCTGATTTCAGAAATCAGAGCTTTTTGTCGGAAAACAACCATCGGCAATATCGCAGGCAAGGCTTTTTATCTCACTTTCAGCCTTTGAATTTCTGGCAATACGGTTTACAAGCTCACGCTGAGATGCACTCATAAGCGAATACATTTCGGCAGCATCTGAATTATGAGAAAGCTCATCTGAAAGAGATACAGGAACACGGCAGTTTGATAAAATCAAAAAAATCACCTCCGCAACGTGTCATACTGCAAGGAAGAAATAAAGTACTCCGAATACAACCGAGGCTGTAATGCCGTAAACAAGCACAGGGCCTGCGATAACGAACATTTTCGCACCAAGACCGAGAACAAAGCCTTCGGATTTGAACTCAATGGCGGGAGCAACAATGGAATTTGCGAAGCCCGTAATCGGAACGAGAGTGCCTGCACCTGCGTGTTTTGCAATATTGTCATATATGCCTATTGAAGTAAGCAGACCGCCTAAAAATACAAGTGATACCGAAGTGAGTGTTCTTGCATCGGTAAGGCTGAGATTCAGTAAAAGATACAGATTAGTCAGAGCCTGTCCCAAAGAGCATATCAAGCCTCCGACAAGAAAAGCTTTCAGGCAGTTGAGTGCGGTTTTGCTGTCGGGAGAGGCCAAGGAAGTCATTCTGGAATATTCCTGTCTGGTAATTTTCAAAACATCACGTCCTTTCAGAATGATTTTATGCTATTTAATCATATTTATACGTTGATAGTATAATATATTAAGTGCAAAATGTTAATTTTTTAAAATAATCAGTAAAATTTTTATTTTGTGTTGGAATATCAGAAAAAAATGTGTATAATGTAGTGTGAGTATTATAAAGGCAGGAGTTTGATTTTTACGAACCGTGAAATATATCTTGACAACAGTGCGACAACCAAAGTAAGCAGAACGGTTGCAGACACAGTATATGATATGATGGTCAATGAATACGGCAATCCGTCATCACTGCATTCAAAGGGACTTGAAGCACAGCACAGGGTAGAGAAGGCAAGAAGTATACTTGCAGAAAGTATTGGTGCTGACAGCAGAGAAATTTATTTTACAAGCGGCGGAACAGAGGGAAACAACCTCGCCGTCATAGGAACGGCACTCAGGAGAAGAAAAACAGGAAACCGTATAGTAACTACATCGACAGAGCATTCATCTGTAATGGAAGCCTGCGGGTATCTGGAGAAGCAGGGCTTTGAGGTGGTATACCTTCCCGTTGACAGATACGGAGCGGTTTCGGAAGAAAGCATATATGAAGCTGTGAACGAAAAAACCGTACTTGTATCGGTAATGTACGTCAACAACGAGCTTGGAACAATACAGCCTGTTGAAAGAATAAAACGCATTATAAAAAGAAAGAACTCACAGGCAGTATTTCACACAGATGCGGTTCAGGCTTTCGGAAAACTTCCTGTCAGAGCAGGAAAGCTCAATGCCGATATAATAACCGTGTCGGGACACAAGATACACGCTCCTAAGGGAGTAGGAGCCATATACATAAAAAAAGGAACGCTTATTACACCACGTCAGTTCGGAGGAGAGCAGCAGTCAAGGATAAGACCCGGTACTGAGGCAGCGGCACTTATAGCAGGTTTAGGACAGGCAGTAAGTGAAATCGAAGCAGACACAATTTCAGCTATAAATGAGCTTAATGCTTATCTCAGAAAGCGGCTTTCCGAAATTGACGGTACGGTAATAAACTCTCCTGAAAACGCACTCGGATATGTAATAAATTTCTCCGTAACAGGCAAGAAAAGCGAAACAATGGTTCATTTCCTTGCAGAAAGAGGAATATACGTTTCGAGCGGTTCGGCGTGTGCAAAAGGAAAGCAGAGCTATGTTCTTAAAGCCGCAGGTCTTGATAAAGGACTTTCGGATACTGCAATAAGGGTAAGCTTTTCAAAATACAATACAACTCAGGATATAGACGCTCTTGCAGAAGCGATAATCTGTGCAAAGGGCATTATCGCAGACATATAAACAGCATATTTATTTTCAAAGAGGATATTTGCAGATGGAAGAAATCATTCTTATAAAGCTTGGAGAAATAGTACTCAAGGGACTTAACAGAAGAAGCTTTGAGGACACACTTATAAAAAATCTGAGAAACAGGCTTTCAAAAGCAGGAAAATTCAATATAAAGATAGCTCAGTCAACCATAACGGCAGAGCCTCAGGACGCAGAATGCGATATGGAGCTTGCGTGTGAAATTGTCGGCAAAACCTTCGGAATAGCGGCATATTCAAGAGCGTGCAAAGCCGAAAAGAATATCGGGGATATTCAGAGGACGGCTGCGGAATATCTTGCTCAGGAGCTTGAGGACGCTGAGAGCTTCAAGGTTGAGGCAAAGCGTTCGGACAAGAAATTTGAGCTTAAATCACCGCAGATATGCGAGCTTACAGGAGGATATATACTTGAAAAATATCCTCATTTAAGGGTAGATGTAAGGAAACCCGATATAACGGTTACGGTCGAGGTCAGGGATTTCTGTGCATACATAAGAGGCGAAGCGATAAAAGGAGCAGGAGGCATACCCGTAGGTACTGGAGGCAAGGCGGCTATACTTATTTCAGGCGGAATAGACAGTCCCGTAGCAGCTTATACGATGGCAAAGCGTGGAGTGGAGCTTACAGCCGTACATTTTGCAAGTCCGCCGTATACATCGCAGAGAGCCGAGGAAAAAGTCTGCCGTCTGCTGGAAATAGTTTCGGGATATGCAGGAAGAATGAATATGTACACCGTTCCTTTCACCGAAATTCAGGAGCAGATAAAGGAAAAATGTCCCGAAGAACTTTTCACAATAATAATGAGAAGATTTATGATGCGTATAAGCGAAAGGATAGCCCGTGAAAATGATTGCAGTGCCTTGATTACGGGAGAAAGTCTTGGACAGGTTGCAAGTCAGACTATAAAGGCAATAGGCTGTACCGATATAGTCTGCGATATGCCCGTTTTCAGACCGCTTATAGGAATGGACAAGGACGAAATAGTGGTAATATCAAGAAAAATAGGCACTTTTGAAACATCTATAGAGCCTTACGAGGACTGCTGTACGGTATTTACACCTAAGCACCCAAGAACAAAGCCTGTACTGAAATATGTCGAGCAGGCTGAAAATGAGCTTGACTGTGAAGCCCTTACCGAAAGAGCTTTGGAAAATCTGAAGCTTACAAGAATAGGCTTCGGTGAAAATTAAAGAAAATAAGCAGAAAGCCGTTGGTATCGGCAGGATATTCCGCACAGGTCTGTACGCATCACTATGCTGCGATTGCAGCCCGCAGCGGCTATGCCGCTGCGAAAATCAGGCATTAATGCCTGATTTTGGTCAAAAGCTCTGCTTTTGACCGGCTGCAATCGCACAGTGAAGCCGCAGGAGTACGGAAAGAGATTATACCGAAAAAACGGATTATATATATGCAAAGCAAATATCAGACTGTTGCAGGACAATAAATTTTAGGTTGGAGGAGTTATCTTTTATGAATGCTGAGTTGTATATACTTAGGAATGACGGGGGCAAGGCAGTTCTCGGTAATTCCGAGCTGAATGCAATAGCAAATGCACTGAAAGCGAATAACACAAAGCTGGTTTACAGAACTGAGCTGGATTCGGACGAGGACAGGATAATAGAATGTGTAATACAGTCTACCGCCCCTAACGAGAAGATAGACTATATAATCATTCCGAATGCGTTTGACGGAAACGTAAACACAGTGATTTACAGAACTCTTTCGGACATAGTATCCGACAAGGACAGCAGCGTAAAGAGAAGATTTTCAGAGAAGAACGGTTCTGAGGAAACCGAGTTTGCCAAAGCAAAGCCGATAGGTGAAAATCAGCTTGAAAACGGTTGTTTCTTTGTAATAAACGGAAAAAGCTTCATACTTCTGCCCAAAGCCAAAGCATCTGCAATCGACAGAATGCTTAAAGAAGCAATACCGTTTATAAATGCCGAAAACAAAAAGAGAGCAAAAGCCGCTGAGAAGAAAAAGTCAGTCAAAAACGAAACATCAGCGGACGAGGTACAGCTCAAGACTTACAACAGGGCAACGATAAGCAACGGCGGAAAAGGAAACAACAGAATAGATGCACAGAAAATAACCGTCATAGACAATACAAGCGATGACGGAGTAATACTTTCGGGAACAAGAGAACCCAGAGAAAAGGTCGGATTTTTCAAGGAAAGATTTGTGCCTCTCAGAACGGACAGCGGAAAGGAAAAGGCAAGAAAAATAATTCTTGACTTAGCTATAATCGTATTCATAGTAACGGCGATAATCATACTAAAGCTTATGGTGTTCGACCCTATGGAGAACAGCAAGAAGTACGATGAAATCAGGGATTTAGTAAAAACCGAAGCTGTGGAGATAGCAACAGAGGTAACAACGGACGCTGAGGGACATAAAGTAATAATCCAAGTAAAGCAGTCCAAGAAATGGGACAAGCTCAAGCAGATAAACAGTGAAGTAGTAGGCTGGGTATCAATAGACGGAACAAATATAGACTATCCCGTACTCCAGCACCCCGGTGACAACGATGACTCTCAGTTCTATCTGCACAGGGATATATACAGAAACTACAGCGGATACGGAAGCATATTCCTTGATTACAGAAGCAACAAGGCAGTAAAATCGAAAAACCTCATACTTCACGGACATCATATGAATGACGGAAGTATGTTCCAGAACCTTATGGGATATGGAAAATATACTGCCGATATGAGCTTCTACAACGAACACCCGACAATAGAATTTGATACCCCTGACGGAGATGCCGTATATAAGATAATCTCCGTATTCAAGACAAGCACACTGGACGCTCACGGCGATTTCTTCAACTATCTTACAGGAAGCTTCGAGAGTGACGCAGAATTTATGAATTATGTATATCTTGTAAGGGCACGTTCGCTCATAAACACAGGAGTAACCTGCAACGAAAAGGATCAGCTCCTCACACTTTCCACCTGCTCATACGAGTACAGCGATTTCAGAACCGTTGTGGTAGCAAGAAAAACCAGAGTCGGCGAGGACAGCAGCGTTGATACTTCAAAGGCATCAGCCAACCCCAGTCCCCTGTGGCCTGACGTTTACTATGGCTTTGATGATTCCAAGAAACCAAAGGTAACCACATTCAAGACGGAAAGCAAGAACGGAAGAATTTCATGGTATGACGGAAAGGGCAATCTGAAGGGTAAGGAAAGAATGTTTACACTCCACGATGACGAGGACGAGCTTGCATCTGAGAACGCATCTTCAACCCAGCCTTCAACCCAGCCTTCAACCCAGCCTGAAACGCAGTCACCGCAGCCGCAGCCTGCAACACAGGCAGCTCCTACAAATGAACCCGAAGTAAAGGCTGAAAGCATACTCTTCAACTACAGCACACTTGTAGTTCCCATAGGCGAAAGAGATACGCTTGAAATATACTGGACACCCTCCAATGTTACGGATAAATCCATAAAATGGGAATCCAGCAACGCAAGCATAGCAACAATATCACCCGGCGGTATTGTAAAGTCAAAGTCACCAGGTGAATGTACAATCACAGCCGAAACATCAAATGGTAAGAAAACAAGCTGTAAGGTAATTATAACAGGCAGACAGGCAACAAAACTTACAATATCCCCCTCAAATTATTACACAGAAAAGAAGGGCGAGCAGTTCAAGATAACTGCATCTGTAGAGCCGAGCAACCATACAAGTACGGTAAAATGGGCTTCCTCAGATACAAAGGTAGCAACCGTAACAAGCAACGGTACTGTAAGAACAAAGGGATACGGAAGCTGTTCAATAACCGCATCAGTAGACGGTCTGGAGGTAAGCTGTACTGTAACAGTAAAGAAACCTGCTTCACCTACTCAGACTCCTACCCAGAAACCCACTCAGAAACCTACTCAGAAGCCTACTCAGCCGCCTACACAAGCACC
>ONBJ01000038.1 GCA_900316025.1 uncultured Eubacteriales bacterium | reverse complement strand
GACACACGGGGTTAGCTCGCTGATACTGTACAGACTGCTGTACTTGAACGAGAAGCCCCCGCTTCTAAGCGTTAGCGTAAGCGGCGGGAGTATGTCACAGTTATGAGAGGAGCTGCAGTATGGCAGGCAGGGACGACAGAAAAAAATCAGGTGCTCCTTTACGCTGTTCGTTTTGTGAAAGAACCCATAACGAAACAGGAAGAATAATAAGCGGCAACGGAGTTTTCATATGTGAGGACTGTGTAAGGCAGTGTAATGAAATTCTTGAAAATCAGTCCTTTATGGAAGATTACAGCGATTTGTTCGGCGATAAGAATGCCTTGATGAAGCCGGAACAGATTAAGAAAAAGCTTGACGAATATGTTGTAGGTCAGGACGATGCTAAAAAGACGCTCAGTGTTGCCGTATACAATCACTACAAAAGAATACGTTACGGCAAAGGCAGAGATACGGATTTTGTAAAAAGCAATGTTCTGATGATAGGCCCTACAGGAACGGGAAAGACATTTCTGGCACAGACGCTGGCAAAGATACTGAAAGTACCTTTTGCAATAGCCGATGCAACAACGCTCACACAGGCAGGATATGTCGGTGAAGATGTGGAGAATATTCTGCTGAGGCTTATTCAGGCGGCGGATTTTGATGTGGAACGTGCCGAAAAGGGAATAATATATATAGATGAGATAGACAAGATTTCAAGGAAATCGGAGAACCCCTCTATAACAAGAGATGTAAGCGGAGAGGGTGTACAGCAGGCTCTGCTGAAGATACTGGAGGGTACGGTTGCGAACGTGCCGCCGCAGGGTGGACGAAAGCACCCTCAGCAGGAGTGCATACCGATAAATACAAAGGATATACTCTTTATCTGCGGAGGAGCTTTTGACGGTCTTGAAAAAATGCTGGAGCATAGAACAGCCGATTCCTCAATAGGTTTTGGTGCGAATGTGAAATCAAAGGCTCAGCTCAGTCAGGAAACGGACTGGATGAAAAATATTATTCCTCACGATCTTGTCAAGTACGGTATTATCCCCGAACTTATAGGACGACTTCCGGTAATAACTCACCTTAATGCGATAGATGAGCAGGGATTTATAAAAATCCTTACAGAACCTAAGAATGCACTTGTAAAGCAGTATCAGAATATATTCAAGCTTGATAACGTAGATCTTGAATTTGAAGAAGGTGCATTGAAGGCTATTGCAGAGAAAGCAGGCAAAGAAAATACAGGAGCAAGAGGTCTGCGTTCCATTATGGAAAATATACTGATGGATCTTATGTTCACAGTACCGTCAGATATAACCATAGAGAAGGTTATAATAACTGCCGAAGCAGTGAATGACCCGTCTGCCGTGACCATTATAAGAAATATCGAGAGAAAATCTCTTATGTATGATGAAAACGGCAAAAAAGAACAGAGAAAACGTGGAAAGAAGGAAGACGTTTCCTGACAACAGGTGTTTTGTTCAAGGCTGTAACTGAATACGGTTACAGCCTTGTTTGATAATTTATGAATGCTTATGAAGATTTATTGAAGGTACGGTTATGAAAAGAGAGTGTTAGGTGTAATTCCTGTAGCCTGACCTCCAAGGTCAAGGGAGGAAAATAACGAGATGGAAATGAAAAAGAATAACGAAGAAACCGAAATAGCTGAAGAAGCAAAGGAAATGCCTGTTCTGGCATTAAGGGGTATGGTAGTATTTCCCGAGATGCTGCTGCATTTTGATGTAGGGAGGAAGATTTCCGCACTTGCCATAGAAAAGGCAATGGAAACCGACCAGAAAATATTTGTATCTGCACAGATTGATACTGCAATAGACAGTCCCGAAGTAGATGATTTGTACAGTACGGGAGTAGTTGCGGAAATAAAGCAGATAGTAAGACAGCCTGACAATATAATACGTGTTGTAATAGAGGGTAAATACCGTGCAAAGGTTTTATCGGAGGGAAAAAGAAAGAAGAAGTATCTCACGGGAATGGTAAGCCGTGTTGAGGATATTCACGCAGACAGTTCGATAGAAATAGGTCTTATGAGGTCGCTCAAGGATTTGTTTGAGAGGTATCTGTCGGTAGTTCCGAAATTTCCGCCCGATATAATATACAAGGTAGCCACAACCAAGGATACGGGCAAGGTGTGTGACTATATCGCAAGCAACACAAGAATGGAATACGAAATGAAGCAGGAAATACTCGAGGCGGCAGAGGTTGACGAGCGTATGGAAGCTCTGATAGCACATCTTACGGACGAGATTTTCATTCTTGAGGTTGAGGATTCCGTACACAGAATGACCCGTGAAAGAATAGACGAGCATCAGAGGGAGTATTATCTCAGGGAGCAGCTCAAGGTCATAGAAGAAGAGCTGAATATGGCAGATGATTTTGACGGAGATGTCAAGGAATATGTTGACAAAATAAATTCTCTGGAGCTTGCGGACGATGTGAAAAAGGTTCTTATGAGGGAATGCGACAAGCTTGCGGCATTGCCGTTCGGTTCGCAGGAGGCTAATGTGGTACGCTCATACCTTGACGTTTGTCTGGAACTGCCGTGGAATACTTTTGATGAAGAAGTAATTGACATAGACTATGCAAAGAATATTCTGGAGAAAAACCATTACGGACTTTCAAAGGTAAAGGAAAGGATAATCGAAGCTCTTGCGGTGAGAAAGCTTTCGCCTGACGTAAAGGGACAGATACTTTGCTTTGTAGGCCCTCCCGGAGTTGGAAAAACATCTATAGCACAGTCGATAGCAAAGGCGATAAACAGAAAATGTCAGCGTATAGCACTTGGCGGAGTACACGATGAATCCGAAATAAGAGGACACAGAAGAACGTATCTGGGTTCAATGCCGGGAAGAATAATGAATGCCATAAAGCTTGCAGGAACTTCAAATCCCGTAATGATACTTGACGAGATAGACAAGCTGGGCAGCGACTACAAGGGTGACCCGACATCGGCTTTGCTTGAAGTTCTTGACAGCGAGCAGAACAATTCGTTCACAGACCACTATATAGATCTGCCGTATGACCTCAGCAGGGTACTGTTCATAGCTACGGCGAACGACTATTCCGCAATACCCGAACCGCTGCTGGACAGAATGGATATAATACATATCGACAGCTATACACGTCAGGAAAAATTCAATATAGCACAGAAGCATCTTGTTCCGAAGTCGCTCAAAAACAGCGGAATAAAGGCAAGTCAGTTCAGGATAACGAAAAATGCACTCTATGACCTCATAGACAGCTACACAAGAGAAGCAGGAGTAAGAAATCTTGAAAGAAGGATAAATGACCTCCTCAGGAAAACAGCGGTGCATATAGTTGAGGACGAGGAGTATAAAATTTCGGTTACGCTTAAAAATATGGAAGATTTTCTCGGTCCTAGAAAGTACAAGCCCGAAACCATAGAGAAGGAAAATATGGTAGGAGTTGTGAACGGTCTTGCTTGGACTGCTGTTGGCGGAACTACTTTGCCTATAGAAGTAGCGTTGCTTAAAGGTACGGGAAAAATCGAGCTTACGGGTTCGCTGGGAGATGTTATGAAGGAGTCGGCAAAGATAGCTCTGAGCTGTGCGAGAACAATGGCGGACAAGATGAAGTTTGACGCTGATTTCTACCAGAAGAATGATATTCACATTCACGCCCCCGAAGGTGCAGTGCCTAAGGACGGGCCGTCAGCAGGTATAACGATGACTACGGCTATAATCTCGGCACTCACGAACAGACCTGTAAGAAGAGATGTAGCTATGACGGGCGAAATAACGCTCAGAGGAAGGGTACTTCCCATAGGCGGACTAAAGGAAAAGAGTATGGCGGCATACAGGGTAGGAATAAAGACTGTTATAATACCTGAGGGAAATGTTTCGGATTTGTATGAGGTAGACCCTGTTGTAAAGTCAGCTCTGGAGTTCAGACCTGTTTCGGGTATAGATCAGGTTCTTGAAGCAGCACTTATGCCTGCCGAAAAGGACGAGAAAAGCAAGCTTGTGAAAAAGCTGGATTCCGTTCCCGTAATTACCGAAAAGATATTTCCGTAAGTGTTTAAGGGTTTCACCCTTAAAAATCCTGACGAGGGCTCTGCCCTCGACCCGCAAGCCTTTGAAAAGGCTTGACCTAAACTTTATGTTTTTAAGCTTTAGAGCCTGTTTAGTATCTTGACATATGCAAAGCACAGGAATACTGACGTATTCCGAGCATTTTTGACGCAGTTATCGGCAAAATATGCCAAAAAGATGCGTGTGGAAGGATATTAAACAGGCTCTTAGGGCTTTGAGTGACAGGGGGCAGAATTATGAACTTTTCAAATGCAGAGTTTTTATATACGGCAGGCAAGGCATCTCAGCTAAGGGAGAGTGATTTGCCAGAGGTTGTATTTTCGGGAAGGTCAAATGTGGGGAAATCCTCACTTATAAATAAGCTTGTAAACAGAAAAGCACTTGCAAGGGTGAGCAGTCAGCCCGGAAAGACAGCGACAATAAACTTTTTCAGAGTAGGCAACAGCTTCAATCTGGTAGATTTGCCCGGATACGGCTATGCAAAGGTATCCCACGCAGAAAAGGTACGCTGGGGAGAGCTTGTAGAGGGATATTTTTCTCAGAAAAGGAAGCTGGCACTTGTGGTACAGATAGTAGATATGCGTCATAAGCCTACTGCTGATGACCTTGGAATGATAGAATTTCTGGTAAAGTCGGAAATTCCGTTCATAGTTGTTATGACGAAGAAGGACAAGCTGAAAAAAACACAGCAGACAGAGCAGTACGAAGCGATGAAAGCTTTGCTTGGAGAATATGCGGATAATATAAAATTATTTCCTTTTTCGGCGGTAAAGAACGAGGGAGCGGAAGAAATAAGGGGATATATTGCAGAATGTATTGAAAACTGCGGCTGATATGCTGTATAATGACCGTGTTCGGTACTTTATAAGAGGAAAGGAAATGAAAAAATGTTTGTAAGTGAATGTTTGAATGTAAACGAAAAAGGACATCTTACAATAGGCGGCTGCGATACGGTGGAGCTTGCAAAGGAGTATGGCACACCGCTTTATGTGATAGATGAGGATACTGTAAGAAATACATGCAGGTCGTATGTAAATTCGATGAAAAAGTACTATAACGGAAACGGACTTCCGCTTTATGCGAGCAAGGCACTGAGCTGCAAGGCACTGGTACAGCTTGCAATGAGCGAAAATATGGGACTTGACGTTGTTTCAGGCGGAGAGCTTTACACGGCAATGCAGGCAGGCTTTCCTGCGGAGAAGATACAGTTCCACGGCAACAACAAGACTGATGAGGAGCTTGAAATGGCTCTTGAATACAACATAGGCAGAGTAGTTGTGGATAATCTTTATGAGCTGGAGCGTCTTAACAGTCTTGCGGAGGAAAGAAACAGGACTGTAAAAATTGCTATGCGTATAAAGCCGGGAATAGACGCACATACACATGATTTTATCAGAACAGGACAGATTGACTCAAAGTTTGGATTTGCACTGGAAACAGGCGAAGCTATGGAGGCTGTTAAAAAGACGTTTGAATTTAAGAATGTCGAGCTTACCGAGCTGCACTGTCACATAGGCTCACAGATATTTGACATAGACCCGTTTGTATCTGCGGCAGAGGTTATGATGGATTTCATAAGCGACATAAAGAAGCAGACAGGACATCTTATAAGTGAGCTTAATCTCGGCGGTGGTTTCGGAATAATGTATACATCTGCGGATAATCCGACAGCATACGATAATTATATGAATGCAGTTTCAAAGGCAGTAACGGCAAAGGCGGAGGAGCATAACATACCGGTTCCGTTCATATACATAGAGCCGGGCAGGTCTTTGGTAGGAGAAGCAGGAATAACACTGTATACGGTAGGCGGAAGAAAAGAGATACCGAATGTGAGAACATATGTATCCGTAGATGGCGGAATGACCGATAATATACGTTATGCCCTCTATGGTTCGGCATATACCGTAGTAAATGCCTGCAAAGCCGACAAAGAACCCGATGATAAGGTTACGGTAGCAGGAAAATGCTGTGAAAGCGGAGACCTTGTTCAGAAGGATACAATGGTTGCAAAGGCTGAAACAGGAGATATTCTTGCAGTTCTGTCAACAGGTGCATATAATTATTCAATGGCATCGAACTATAACAGAAATCCCCGTCCGGCAATGGTAATGGTAAAGGACGGCAAGTCAAGACTTATAATAAAGAGAGAAACATATCAGGATATAGTTATGAATGACCTTGATTTATAAGATTTATAAATTAACAAAATAATCATCTGAACGGAAGCATATCAGTTTTTTTGATGTGCTTCTGTTTTTTGCTGCTTCAAAGTCAGCGTTCCGACAGGGCGATTGCAGACACGTCAGCTTACGCTGACGGATAACCTTTTAAGGTTATCGTCACAAGCAACGCTTGTGACTGTCTGCAATCGCCCTGTCGGAACGCTGACATATATGGTATGAGCGTAAAGGTGTGGTTAATATTTTCAATAAACTTGACACAGACAGATAAACAGAGTACAATATAATAAATATGTGAGTTCGTTTTTTATAAAAATTTAATAAAGTAAAAAAATTATTCAGAATAACGCTTTGTGTTTGGCACCGTTTGCAACACATAATAAGGAAGCTTATTTTTGATAATTTTACATATAAATACATATAAATAAATTAATGGAGGTTTGTTTGTGGCTAACAGCATAAAGAAAGCTCCTGCCGAAGGCGGAAACAAGGGCAGGAGAGTAATTAATTCAAAAAACAGCGGCAGTGCAAAAGGAAAGCATATAAACAACAAAGGAGCGAGAAAGACAGGGCATACGCACAGGGGCGGTACAAGAGGAAGCAGAACACCAAATACTCATACAGAAAGTCCGTCCATAAAGATAGCATTTCTTGGAGGACTTAACGAAATAGGAAAGAACATAACGTTGTTTGAGTGTGAGGGAGATATGTTCATACTTGACTGCGGAATGGCATTTCCTGACGGAGATATGCTGGGAGTAGACCTTGTGCTTCCCGATTTCACATACGTAAAGGAAAACGTAGATAAAATAAAAGGAATAGTAATCACGCACGGACACGAAGATCATATAGGAGCGTTGCCGTATCTGCTCAAGGACTGCAATATTCCCGTATACGCAACACCGCTTTCAAAAGGACTTATAGAAAACAAGCTTAAAGAGCATAATCTTATGTCCTCTGCAAAGATAAACGAGGTAAGAGCAGGCGATGAAATAAAGCTCGGCTGTATGAAAATCGAACTTATACACGTAAACCATTCGATACCGGATTCTGTAGGAGTGGCAATTCACTCTCCGGCAGGAACTCTGGTGCATACAGGCGACTTCAAAATAGATTTTACGCCTGCAACGGGAAAGATGATAGACCTTACAAGGTTTGCGGAGCTTGGCAAAAAAGGAGTACTTGCCCTTATGGCGGATTCCACCAATGCGGAGCGACCCGGCTATACAAAGACAGAAGCAAAGGTACAGGCAAGCTTTGAAAGTCTGTTTATAAGAGCGAAGAACAAGAGAATAATAATAGCAACATTCGCATCGAACGTAAACAGGATACAGCAGATAATAAACTGTGCCAGTGCCAACGGCAGAAAGGTTGCATTTTCGGGGAGAAGTATGCTGAACTATATGCAGGTTGCGACAAACCTCGGTTATATAGATGTTCCCGAAAACGTTATAGTTGACATAGATACTATAAACGAGTACACACCCGAACAGATTGTACTTGTCACAACAGGAAGTCAGGGCGAGCCGATGTCAGCACTTTCGAGAATGGCATATTCCGAACACAGAAAGGTAGCCGTAGGAAACGGAGATTTTATAATAATATCCGCAAACCCTATACCCGGAAACGAAAAGACGGTAGGAAACGTAATAGACGAGCTTCTGAAGCGTGGCTGTGAAGTAGTATATGAGTCGATGTACGAGGTACACGTATCGGGACACGCCTGTCAGGAGGAGCTTAAAATAATACACAGTCTTGTAAAGCCTGAATTTTTCATACCCGTACACGGAGAGCAGAAGCATCTGAAAAAACACGCAGAGCTTGCCGAAAGTCTTGGAATGAGCAAGAACAATATATTTATGGGTGATGTTGGAAGCGTGGTAGAGCTTAAAAAGGGCGAAATGAAAGAGCTTGAAAAGGTAGCATCGGGAATGATATTCGTTGACGGACTTGGAGTAGGCGATGTAGGAAGCATAGTACTCAGGGACAGAAAGCATCTCGGACAGGACGGACTTATAATCATAGTAGCCTCACTCGATATATCGGACGGCTATATTCTCAGCGGCCCCGATGTGGTATCCAGAGGTTTTGTATACGTAAGGGAATCCGAAGAGCTTATATACGAGATAAGAAGAATATCGCTTGAGATACTGCAGGGCTTTGCAATGAAGAATATACACGAATGGAATCTGATAAAAAACAAGATAAAGGAAGATGTAGCAAGACATATCTTCAACAAGACAAGACGCAGTCCTATGATACTGCCTATTATTATGGAAGTATAAAATTTTTGCTTCAGCTATGTTTTTAAAGATAAATTACTAGAGAAAGGAGAGAGCTTTATTGAAAAAGAAGGTATGGACGGTCACGCCGTTTTTTATACTGTTCACAGTCGGAATAATTGCAATGGCGGCTTTCTCCTTTCGGTGGAATTTGTACGTTTTTGTCACTGAAATGCTTATAGCACTGATTTCAATAGTGCTGGTATTTGTCGGCATAAGCCGTTTCAACAGACATATAAGCAAGACCATAAAAAAAGCAGCCGAAAGACTGGGCGATGATAATTTTGAATATCTGAATGATTTTCAGGTTCCCGTAGTAATAACAGGCTCACACAATGGTATAGTATGGTTCAACAAATGTTTCAGAGAGATTATGAGCGGAGGAAAAGACTGTTCGGGAGATTCCGTAAACCATTATATTCCGAACACAACCCCCGAACACATACTTGATTCTCACGGAGCAGATGTTGTATACGGCGACAAGAGATATACAGTAATAGGCTGTCCGCTTGACAGTGATGTTTCCGTATTTTACTTTATAGACGATACATACTATAAGGAAACAGCATATGAATATATGAAATCACGTCCCGTTGTGGCAACTGTTGAGTTCGACAACGCAGACGAGTTTGAAGAGGACGATGACGACAGGCACAGAACATATGTAATCGTAAATGTTGAAAACGTAATCCAGAAATGGGCGGCACGTTTCAACGGACTTTACAAGAAGCTTTCCAACGGAAAATATATGATAATTTTCGAGGAAAGAATAATAGACGCACTGACAGACGATAATTTTTCAATTCTTGACGAGGTAAAGCAGATACCGCTTGAAAACGTAATATGTGAGCCTACCGTTTCTATAGGAATAGGACGCTGTGCCGACAGTCTTAGACAGTGCGAGCAGTGGTCGAGGAATGCCCTTGATATGGCACTTGGACGAGGCGGAGATCAGGTAGCAATAAAAACTATGGATCAGTACCGTTTTTACGGTGGAATATCTCAGGGATTTGAGAAAATCGACAAGGTAAGAACAAGAGTTATAGCAAGCTCAATGATACAGCAGATACGTTCGAGTGATATGGTTCTCATAATGGGACATCACAATTCAGACATAGACTGCATAGGAACAGGCATAGGACTTTGGAGCAGTATAACAAAGGATATGAAAAAGCCTGCACATATAGTAGTCAAAAAGGAGCGTACAGTAGCAGGTTCTCTGATAAGCTTTATGGAAGAAATATCCAAGGCAGATATGTTCATAGAACCCAATACAGCTCTCAGCATTATGACAGACCGAACACTTCTGATAATAGTTGACACTCACTCACCCGATTTTCTTGAGGAAGCGGAAGTATACAGAAAAGCTTCAAGAGTAGTTGTAATAGACCACCACAGAATGATGGTAAACCACATATCAAATTCCCTTGTATTCTTTCACGAGCCTAACGCATCTTCAGCGGCAGAAATGGCAACGGAGCTTATACAGTACATAGGCGACAAGGGACTTACTCAGTATGAAGCAGCCGCACTTCTTGCGGGAATAACGCTTGATACCAAAAATTTCGTATTAAAAACAGGAGTCCGCACATTTGAAGCGGCAGCGTATCTCAGACAGCACGGAGCTGATACCGTAATAGTAAAACGTCTTTTCTCAAATTCACTTGATAACTACAAGGCAAAATACAAGCTTGTTACAGAAGCCGAAATTTTCAACAAATGTGCAATAGCCTGTTCGGACGACAACAACGATGAGGATTTGCGAGTTACAGCGGCACAGGCAGCCGATGATTTGCTGAGCATAAGCAACGTTACCGCATCATTTGTAATGTACAAGCAGGGTGACAGCGTAAATATTTCCGCACGCTCACTAGGTGACGTAAACGTACAGCTTATTATGGAGCAGATGGGCGGCGGCGGTCATCATACTATGGCAGGAGCACAGCTCAAAGATGTTACTATGGCTAAAGCAAGAGCAATGCTCCTTAGCATAATAGAAAACACAGAAATGGAACAAAAAGATGCGGAAGAAAAAAGCGATGCTTCCGAAGTATCAGGCATAAAAAGAGAAAAAATCATCTGAAAAAATATAAACCATAAAGTTCAGGTCAAGCCTTTTCAAAGGCTTGCGGTATCCAAAGGCAGAGCCTTTGGTGGGATTTTTAAGGGCAAAGCCCTTAAACCGAAAATTAATGAAAGGAATGAAATGAAATGAAAGTTATTTTTCTTCAGGACGTAAAGGGAAAGGGCAAAAAAGGAGAACTCAAGGAGGTTTCAGACGGATACGCAAGAAACTTTCTGCTTCCGCAGAAGCTTGCAAAGCAGGCTACGGCACAGGCTATGAGCGAGCTTAAAAACGCAGAGTCTTCCAAAGCTTTCAAAATCGAGGAGGAAAAGAAAAGAGCAAACGGAGAAAAATCAAAGCTTGAAAACCAGTCCATAAACATAAAAGCAAAGGCAGGACAGAACGGAAAGCTTTTCGGTTCTGTTACGGCAAAGGAAATTTCCGCAGAACT
The DNA here is from genome assembly GCA_900316025.1 of uncultured Eubacteriales bacterium. Lineage (GTDB taxonomy): Bacteria > Bacillota > Clostridia > Oscillospirales > Acutalibacteraceae > CAG-964. The sequence continues at coordinate 23,810 of ONBJ01000038.1, read as the reverse complement.
CAAAAGACAGTTCAGCATAAATGTTGACAAAAGAAAAATCTCACTTGATGCCGATATAAAAAGCTTCGGAACATACAATGCCGAAATAAAGCTGTACACAGGTATAACAGCAAAGGTAAGGGTTGTTGTATCTGAAGAATAATATAATCATAAAGTTTAGGTCAAGCCTTTTCAAAGGCTTGCGGTTTCCAAAGGCAGAGCCTTTGGTGGGATTTTTAAGGGCAAAGCCCTTAAACTCTAAAAGAAGGGTGAGCTGATTTGGCGGAAAGCTTTGAATTATTTGACGGTATGAAGCTGCCCTATGACCTTAAAGCAGAGCAGTCAGTCCTCGGTGCAGTAATGATGGACAAGGACTGTATGGACACGGTAGCGGAGCTTATACCCGACAAGGATTTTTTCTATATATCAAACCATAAACTTATTTACAACTGTATGCTTAACCTCTATAACAGAGGTCTTGCAATAGATGCCGTAACGGTGCTTAACGAGCTTAAAAAAGAACCTGCCTTCGACCAGAACGAGGGCAGGGGCTATTTTATCGAGCTTGCAAACGCAACCCCCTTTACAACCAACGTAAGAGATTACGCAAATATCGTAAAGGAAAACTACGAAACCCGTGCATTGATAATAGCCGCAAAAAATATAATCGAGGACGCTTCGGACGGAACATATACCTCAACCCAGCTTCTCGATTCGGCAGAACGCAGAATATACGATATACGCAAGGGAGCAGATATACAAAGCCTTGAACATATCGAAAGCGTAATATATCAGTCGCTTTCAAGACTTGACGCTCTAAATTCGCCCGACGATGACAAATCAAAACCCATACCCTCAGGAATATCCGACCTCGACAGAGTTATAACAGGACTTAACCGCTCCGACCTCATACTCCTTGCGGCACGTCCTGGTATGGGAAAAACCTCCTTCGCCCTAAACATAGCAAGACACGTTGCGGCAAAGTCAAAGCTGAAAGTTGCATTTTTTTCCCTTGAAATGACAAAGGAACAGCTTGTATCAAGACTTCTCTCAACAGAAGGTCTTATAGAAGGCACTAAGCTGCGTTCGGGAAAGCTCAACAATGACGAGTGGGCAAGACTTATGGAGGCTGCCGAAATACTCAGCAAGGCAAATATGTATCTTGACGAAACAACTATGCTGACCGTACCCGCAATGAAGGCAAAGCTCAGACGCTTAAAGGACGTAGACCTTGTGGTTATAGACTACCTCCAGCTTATGGGAACTACATTAAGAACCGAAAATCTTGTGCAGATTGTAGGCGACAATACAAGAGCCTTGAAAAGTATGGCTAAGGAGCTTAACGTACCCGTAATATTACTCTCCCAGCTTTCACGAGCAAGCGAGCAGAGAGCGGAACACCGTCCAATGCTTTCCGACCTGAGAGATTCAGGTTCAATAGAGCAGGACGCAGATATAGTACTTTTCCTCTACAGAGAGGGCTACTATAACGACAAAAACGGCAAGGACGATGAAAATACTGATATGAACAGCGGTGAATGTATCGTAGCCAAAAACCGTCACGGAGAAACAAACACAGTAAAGCTTCACTGGCAGGGTGAATTTATGAGATTTACTTCACAGGAGGACAGACGTGAGCAGTAATGCAGCGGAAATTATATTAAAAACCGTCAGAGAAAACAATATGATTTCATACGGCGACAGAATTGTAACAGGAGTTTCGGGAGGAGCAGATTCAATGTGTCTGCTCCACTTTCTTGTATCACACGCAGAAAGCTTTTCGGCGAAGATTATCGCCGCCCACGTAAACCACAATCTGCGTGGAGATGAGGCAGTCCGTGACCAGAAGCTTGTAGAAAAATACTGTGCGTCACTTGGAATAAAATGCGAGGTTCTCAGTGCCGATATAAACTCAATTTCCGAAAAAACAGGGGAAAGCTGCGAGGAATGCGGCAGACGTATACGCTATGAATTTTTTGAAAAGCTGTGCGGAAAAAACGGAAAAATCGCAACGGCACATACACTTTCCGATTCAGCCGAAACCGTAATTTTCAATGCGGTTCGAGGCACAGGACTTAAAGGTCTTACAGGAATACCAAAGTCGAGAGAAAACATCATACGCCCCCTCATAGGAATAACACGTTCTCAGGTGGAAGAATACTGCAAGGAAAACAGCATAATATATGTAACCGATTCAACAAACCTGCAAAACGAATACAACCGAAACAAAATACGCAACATAGCCGTACCCGTGTTCCGTGAAATAAACAGTTCGTTTGAATATTCGATAAAACGTCTTTCCGATATAGCCGCCGATTACCTTAATCTTGCCGACAGCCTTGCTTCAGAAGTCCTTGAAAAAGCAGCAGTAAAAAACGGTATCGGATACAACTGTTCTTACCTGAAAAAGTGCGATAAAACCGTACTTCGGCACTGCATAATAAAGGTTCTGACTGAAGCAGGGTGCAGCTCATACGAGGAGCGTCATATAAGGCTTTTACAGAGTATGGTTACAGAAAAATACGGAGTACTGGAACTTCCCAAAGGCTTCATATGCAGTACATCTCAGGGAATACTCCGTGCATATAAAAAGAGTAATGAAAACACTCAGAATAATATATTATTTTCAAAAAAAGATTCAGAGTTTATAATTAATAACCAAAAAATTATAGTACAATACCTTACAAGACAAAGATTTGACGAAATTGCGAATATTAACAAATTATTATTAAAAAATGCCGTTGATTGTGATATAATACGGTGTGAAACTCAGTTGAGAGTACGTGCCGACGGCGACAGATTCCGTCCACGGGGAAGAGGCGTTACAAAAACTCTGAGAAAGCTTTTCAATGAAGCAAAAATCCCGGCAGAAAAGAGAAATGAAATACTTCTCATCGCAAACGGAAATCAGGTAATATGGCTTGACGGCTTCGGAGTTTCACAGGAAGCGTCCGTAAAGGACGGTACAAAGGAAGTTGTTCTGATAAGTAAAAAGGATTTGTAAGGTGGTATTATGGCTAAGGGGCAGACACAGGATTTTAAAGAGATTTTATTCACACCGGCAGAAATATCTGATATGGTAAGTGAACTCGGAAGAAAAATAACAGATGATTTTTCGGGTAAGGAGTTTGTAGTAATAGGACTGCTCAAAGGAAGCGTAATGTTTATGGCGGATTTGCTCAGAGAGATAAAGCTGCCCTGCGAAATAGACTTTATGGCAGTTTCGAGCTACGGCAAGGGAACAGAAACTCTTGGTAGAGTAAATATTCTCAAGGATATATCCAACTCCGTACTCGGCAAGGACGTTCTCATAGTAGAGGACATAGTGGACAGCGGAGTAACCCTAAGCTTTATAATAAAGCACCTTAAAAACAAGGGAGCTAAAAAGGTAAGCGTCTGCACACTGCTGAACAAGACCGCAAGAAGAAAAAAACAGGTAGATGTACAGTATGTGGGAGTAGACGTGCAGGACGAGTTTGTTGCGGGCTATGGTATGGATTATGCCGAAAATTACCGCAATATTCCCTTCATAGGCGTACTTAAAGAGGAAATATACCAAAAGTAAAATACTTTTTTGAAATATATTTGTTAATCGGATAATAATAATTACATTAAGGAGTGAAAATGCTTGAGTAAGGATAACAGAAAGAAATCGTCCGGCAGCGGTATGGGAAGATTTCTGATTGTTTTTGCCGTTGCGGTAGCGGTCATACTTATGGTAGTGTTCGCATTCAACAGCAAGACATCTGAAAGATACCTGTATTCTGATATTATGGGTTATTTTCAGCGTATGGAGGTAAAGGCATTCCAGCTTGATTTCAACTCAGGAAGGCTTCAGCTTCAGCTTCGTTCCGATGCAAAGGTACAGAACAACGTCGTATACAACAACAGCGGAGCTTACAGCATTTTTGGTATAGGCAGCAATACGAACAGCAGCAATATCAAAAAAACAGAGCCTAATACAAAGCACAAAGGTCTTGGTAATCTCACAAAGGACGGCGACAAGACAAACGGTGCAATAATAGAATACTCTCTTCCCGATGTTTCCGTATTCTGGAAAACGCTTATGGGCGACCTTGGCGACACAAAAGGAATTAACCTTATAGAAGCCTATAACGAGAAGTATCCCGATACCCCTATGCTTTATGACTACAGCAGGTCTGCCGACAATAGCTGGCTGCTGGATATTATTCCCACAATTTTCCTAGTTGTTATAATGCTTGTGTTCTGGCTTTATATAATGAAGCGTATGGCAGGCGGTATGGGCGACCCTACAAAGACTATGGGATTCGGAAAGGCAAAGATAAAAAATCTCAACGATGAAAAACGTAAGACCACATTTGAAGATGTGGCAGGTGCGGACGAGGAAAAAGAAGAGCTTGAGGAAATAGTGGAATTTCTGAAAGACGGCAGCAAGTTCAGCACCCTCGGAGCAAGAATACCCAAAGGTGTACTTCTGGTAGGCCCTCCTGGAACAGGTAAAACTCTGCTTGCGAGAGCCGTTGCAGGTGAGGCAGGAGTACCTTTCTTCTCAATATCGGGTTCAGACTTTGTTGAAATGTTTGTCGGAGTGGGAGCGTCAAGAGTGCGTGACCTTTTCGACCAGGCTAAGAAAAACAGTCCCTGTATAATATTCATAGACGAAATAGATGCAGTAGGCCGTCAGCGTGGAGCAGGAGTAGGCGGCGGAAATGATGAGCGTGAACAGACACTCAATCAGCTTCTTGTTGAAATGGACGGCTTCGGAATAAACGAGGGCATAATAATAATAGCCGCAACCAACCGTCCCGATGTACTTGACCCTGCACTTATGCGACCCGGAAGATTTGACAGACAGGTAGTAGTAAACTATCCCGACATAAAGGGAAGAAAAGAGATACTCAAGGTACACGCAAAGGACAAACCGCTTGCTCCCGATGTAAAGCTTGAGGTTATAGCAGGAACTACGGCAGGCTTTACAGGTGCGGATTTGGAAAATCTTCTGAATGAGGCAGCTTTGCAGGCAGCAAAGAAAAATCTTAAAGCCATAACAATGACGGAAATTCAGGACGCTATGATGAAGGTAGTAGTCGGTTCTGAAAAGAAGTCGAGAGTAATGTCAGAGAACGAAAAGAAGCTCACAGCTTATCACGAGGCAGGTCACGCAATAGCATTCTATGCTTGTCCCACACAAGACCCCGTACACGAAATATCGATTATTCCCAGAGGACTTGCAGGCGGTTATACAATGCCTCAGCCGACAGAGGACAAGAGCTACAGGTCTAAGAAAACTATGGAAGAGGACATAGTGGTATGTCTTGGCGGACGTGTTGCCGAAGCTCTGATTTTAGGAGATATTTCGACAGGAGCTTCAAACGATATAGAAAAGGCTACCGATACGGCGAAGGCTATGGTTACAAAGTACGGTATGAGTGAAGCACTCGGCCCTATAAACTACTCAGGCGGACAGGAAGTATTCTTAGGCAGGGATATGGGTCAGGCCAAGGAGTTTTCAGAGGAAACCTCAGCGGAAATCGACAAGGAAGTACGCAGGATTATCACCGAAGCTTACAGCAAAACCGAGGCTATTCTCACGAAGTATACGGATAAGCTTCACGAAGTAGCACAGTATCTCATAAAGCACGAAAAAATGAACGGTGATGTCTTTGAGCAGATAATGAAAGGAACGTACAGTGAACCTGTGAGTCTTGAAAAGGATACGGACGATGAAGAAAATGACGTTGAGTATGACCTTAACGACTTTATCGACAAAGACTGATATTATATGATTATACAGAAAAAGCACTCTGAGAAAACCAGAGTGCTTTTTCTAATAGTGCTTAAAAGAAATCATATACAAGTTTTGAAAAGCCGTCATCGTTGTTGGAAGCCGTTATTATGTCAGCCTGAAATTTCAGTTCGTCAACAGCGTTTTCGACTGCAACGGAAAGTCCTGCCGCTTTCAGCATACTTATATCGTTAAGTTCGTCACCTATGGCAATAACCTCACTGAGATTTATACGGTAAAATCCGCATATTTTTTCAAGTGCCAGCGATTTTGAAGTTCTGCTGTTGAAAAACTCCAGAAACCACGGCTTTGAAGTACAGCACGTCACCTGCGGCGATAAGCTTTTTCTCATATTTTTAAGAAAGCTCTGTATTCTGAGTTCATCATCGTACCATAGGACTTTGGTAATTGACTTGTCGGAAATATCGGATAAGCTGTCAAACTTTATCGGGGGAACGTCACTTATCCTGCTGTATCCGAGAGTATGAGCGTTTATTTTATTGCAGAAAAGCCTGTTGTCAATCCATACGCAGATATTGGTATCAAGCTCCATACCTTTGTTTATTATAAATTGTGCATCGTCTTCTGTAAGCGGACAGTGATATACAATATTTCCGTCTTTAAGATTGGTTATCATACCGCCGTTATACGCAACGGCAAGGGAGTTGAGATTTTTCAGAGTTTCAAATCTGGTAATACCCTGAATGGCTCTGCCTGTACAGGGTATTATGATAATCCCTTTGTTTACGGCATAATCTATGGCTTTTTGGTTGATTTCAGATATTTGTTTTTCATCATTCAGCAGAGTTCCAATCCCTCCGTAAGAGAAATATATACGGAGGGAATGAGAATTTTTATTTTTGAGAGTTTAAGGGTTTCACCCTTAAAAATCCTGACCAAAGGCTCCGCCTTTGGAAACCGCAAGCCTTTGAAAAGGCTTGACCTAAACTTTATGGTTTATTATTCGGAATTAACCGAAAATACTGTTTAAGGGCTGGTCTTCGTAAATTTTCTCAATAGCTTCCGCAAATTTAGGAGCTACGGGAAGAACGGTAAACTTATCGATAAGCTTTTCGCCCTCTACAGGAACGGTGTCGAGGAGTACTACCTCAGAAATAACGCTGTTCTGAATTCTTTCTATTGCAGGGCCTGAAAGTACACCGTGAGTAGCACAGGCTGTAACGCTCTTTGCACCGGCTCTTTCGATTAAAGCGGCAGCTGCGTTGCAGAGAGTGCCTGCTGTATCTATCATATCATCAACGAGGATAACTTTTTTGTCTTTAACATCGCCGATAATGTTCATAACTTCGGAAACGTTGGCTTTAGGACGTCTTTTGTCAACTATAGCGATACCGCAGCCTATTTTGTTTGCAAAGTTTCTTGCACGTGTAACAGAGCCGAGGTCGGGTGAAACTACGATGTAATCGTCCTGGTTATCTCCGACCATTTCTTTCATATGTTCTGCAAGGATAGGAGCTCCGATGAGATGGTCAACGGGAATATTGAAAAAGCCCTGAATCTGATTAGCGTGTAAATCCATTGTAAGAACTCTGTCAGCACCTGCAACTGTGATAAGGTCTGCTACAAGCTTAGCCGAAATCGGATCTCTGGGTTTAGCCTTTCTGTCCTGTCTTGCGTATCCGAAGTAGGGCATAACTGCTGTTATTCTTGCAGCAGAAGCACGCTTCATAGCGTCAATCATTATCAGAAGTTCCATAAGGTTGTCGTTTACGGGATTGCAGGTTGACTGAACTATAAAGCACTCTGAACCACGAACCGATTCGTTAAGGGAAACGGAAATTTCTCCGTCGCTGAACTTACAGCATTTTGACTGACCTAAGGGAAGTCCTAAGCTGTCAGCAATTCCCTTTGCAACAGACTCAGTAGAACTGCCTGCGAAAATTTTAATGTCCTTACCATGAAAATTCATTTGAAAAGCCTCCTAAAAATATTCAGTTACACAAAGGTGTAATAAAATTTACATACCGAAATACGGAAATTCACCGTATTCTGCCAAAGCTATTCTGTTAAGCTCAGAAAGCTGTTCAGGGTCGTTTGCTCCGAGAACAGTATCTGAGGAATCAGCCGTATAAGCTCCTACCTTTTTTCCCTCGCTAAGAAGAAGTTTTATTGCATCAGGAAGGTAATATTCGTTTGAAGCGTTGCTTGCACTTATTTTGTCCAGAACACTCAGAAGGTCAGCGGTATCGAACCAGAAGCAACCCGAATTTACTTCGTTTATAGCAAGGGTTTCCTCGTCTGCATCTTTCTGCTCAACGATAGACATAAGAGAACCGTCCTCAGCTCTTACTATTCTTCCGTAGCCTGTGGGATTTTCAACTTTTGCGGAAATGACCGTAGCACTGCTGTCTGAGCTGTTATGTTGTGCATAAGCCTTTGATATTGAAGCACTGTCCATAAAAGGAGCGTCACCGTTAAGAATTATGACATCTCCGCCGTGCTGTAAGAGGAAATCCTTAGCAATCATTACGGCATGACCTGTTCCGAGCCTTTCAGCCTGAAATACAGAGCTTATATAATAGGGAATATTGCTCAGATGTTCGTCTATATATTCTTTTTTATAGCCTTTTACAACGCATATTTCTCCGATACCGCTTTCTATCAATGCCCCGATTACCCAGTCGAGCATAGGTCTTCCAAGCACAGGGGAAAGAGCTTTGGGTTTATTGGCTTTCATTCTTTTGCCCTCGCCTCCGGCAAGAATTAAGGCACATTTTTCAGACATAAAAAATCCTCCCGTTACACTTATTGCAGTCAGGAAAAAATGCGGATATGTTCTGTAAATCCCGACTGCCGACACATATGTATATTATCGCATAGATATAATTTTTTTCAAGTGTTTTCGACATATAAATGTATATTTTTTTTAATTTTATCGTTTTTAACAGTAAATAATTAAAATCAAAGGTTATAATTAGTTTGTTTTCTCACGAAATAAAGTCATTAATAAGTAAATTTTTGAAATTTTTATTATAAATTACAGAAAAGGTATGGAAATTTATAAAATAATTTGCTATAATAACTTACAGACTTATATAAAAGTCAGTCAATTATACGCTTTTCTGTTTTTATATTATGTGCTTTGGATTTTGAGTACTGATTATACTGACGGAAATTCGTTGTATTAAATTTTTCAGGAGGTATCTATAATCCTATGAGCCAGAAGTATGTTTATCTTTTCTCTGAGGGTAATGAAACAATGAGAGAGCTGCTTGGCGGTAAAGGTGCTAACTTAGCAGGTATGACACGTCTTGGAATGCCTGTTCCCCAGGGCTTCACAGTTTCAACAGAGGCTTGTACTCGTTACTACGAGGATGGCAGAAAGATTGCCGATGATATTCAGGAGCAGATTTATGCTGCATTGGCAGAAATTGAAAAAATCAACGAGAAGAAGTTCGGTGACACACAGAACCCGTTGCTTGTATCTGTTCGTTCAGGTGCAAGAGCTTCGATGCCCGGTATGATGGACACCATTCTCAACCTCGGTATCAATGATGAGGTTGCAGCAGGACTTATCGCAGGCAATCCCGACCCTAAATTCGAGAGATTTGTTTATGACTCATACCGTCGTTTCATTCAGATGTTCTCAGACGTTGTTATGGAAATCTCAAAGAAGCGTTTTGAGGTTATCATAGACGAGGTTAAGGCTGAAAAGGGCGTTAAGAACGATATTGAGCTTGATGTTGACGATATGAAGAAGCTCGTTACACTCTTCAAGGCTTACTACAAGGAGCAGAAGGGTGAGGACTTCCCTACAGACCCCAAGGTTCAGCTTATGGAAGCTGTAAAGGCAGTTTTCCGTTCATGGGACAACCCTCGTGCAAACGTTTACAGAAGAATGAACGATATTCCTTATTCATGGGGTACAGCTGTTAATGTACAGCCCATGGTATTCGGTAACCTGAATGAGAACTCAGGTACAGGTGTTGCATTCACACGTGACCCTGCTACAGGTGAGAAGAAGCTCTTCGGTGAATACCTTATCAATGCTCAGGGTGAGGACGTTGTTGCAGGTGTAAGAACACCCAGCACAATCGACCAGCTTGCTAACGATATGCCCGAGGTTTACAATCAGTTTGTTCAGATTGCTACAAATCTTGAAAACCACTACAGAGATATGCAGGATATGGAGTTCACTATCGAAAACGGTAAGCTCTATATGCTCCAGACAAGAAACGGTAAGAGAACAGCAGCAGCTGCTCTTAAGATTGCTGTTGACCTCGTTGACGAAGGTATGATTTCAGAAGAAGAAGCTGTACTCAGAGTTGAGCCTAAGCAGTTGGACGCACTGCTTCACCCTCAGTTTGATGCTGCTGCACTCAAGAAGGCTACACCTATCGGTAAGGGTCTTGCTGCATCTCCCGGAGCTGCATGCGGTAAGGTTGTATTCACGGCTGACGACGCTAAGGCTTGGGTTGCTAACGGAGAGAAGGTTGTTCTCGTAAGACTTGAAACATCACCTGAGGACATCGAAGGTATGAACGCTGCTGAGGGTATACTCACAGTTCGTGGCGGTATGACATCACACGCAGCAGTTGTTGCACGTGGTATGGGTACTTGCTGCGTATCAGGCTGCGGCGAAATCACATTCAACGAAGAAGAGAAGTATTTCACACTCGGCGGTCAGACAATCAAAGAGGGCGACTACATCTCCCTTAACGGTTCAACAGGTGACATCTATGGTGAAGCTATCGCTACTACCGATGCTGCTATCGTTGGCGACTTTGACAGATTTATGGGTTGGGCTGATGCTGCAAGAAAGCTCGTTGTAAGAACTAATGCAGATAATCCCAGAGATACAGCTCAGGCAGTTAAGTTCGGTGCAGAGGGTATCGGTCTTTGCCGTACAGAGCATATGTTCTTTGAGGGCGACAGAATTAAGGCTATCCGTGAGATGATAGTTTCTGAAACAGTTGAAGAGAGAAAGGCAGCTCTTGCAAAGATTATGCCTTTGCAGCAGGGTGACTTTGAGGAAATGTACAGAGTTCTGGAAGGTCGTCCTATGACAGTAAGATTCCTTGACCCTCCTCTGCACGAGTTCGTTCCTACAAAGGAAGAGGATATCGTAGAGCTTGCAGGTGAGATGAATATTACAGTTGAGCATCTCAAGGAAATCATCAGCGGACTTCACGAGTTCAACCCTATGATGGGACACCGTGGCTGCCGTCTTGCTGTAACATATCCTGAGATTGCAGAAATGCAGACAACAGCTGTTATCAATGCTGCTATTACTGTTAATAAAGAAAATCCTGAGTACAATATTGTTCCTGAAATTATGATTCCTCTCGTTGGTGAGGTTAAGGAGCTTAAGTACGTTAAGGACGTTGTTACAGCTACAGCTGATAAGATTATCGCTGAGGCAGGCGTTGAGATGACTTACAAGGTTGGTACTATGATAGAAATTCCCAGAGCTGCTCTTACAGCTGATGAGATTGCTACAGAGGCTGAGTTCTTCAGCTTTGGTACAAACGACCTTACTCAGATGACATTCGGCTTCAGCCGTGACGACGCAGGTAAGTTCCTTGATGCTTACTATGATACAAAGATTTATGAGTCAGATCCGTTTGCTAAGCTCGACCAGAAGGGCGTAGGCAAGCTCGTTAAGATGGCTGCTCAGCTCGGCAAGCAGACAAGACCTGACATCAAGCTCGGTATCTGCGGTGAGCATGGCGGAGATCCTTCATCTGTTGAGTTCTGTCATAACGTAGGTCTGAGCTATGTATCATGTTCTCCTTTCAGAGTTCCTATAGCTAGACTTGCTGCTGCACAGGCTGCTATCAAAGAAAAGAACGCTTGATTTGAAAACGGAAGAATAACTTAATATTGAAATCAGCCCTCGCAGAACAATTTCTGCGAGGGCTTTTTGCCGCAGGAGAGATTATTAAAAAATAAATGTGATGTGAAGAAGAAATACATATTTACTTGACAAAATATTGACTATCGTGTATTGTATAGTTACGGAAAAAATCTGAATTTTTATAGTGTCAAAGCTACAATGCTTAAAAGGAGATTTTCAGAATGAATATTTGTGAGCTTCAGCAGGAAATTATCCGTATGAAAAAGGAAAATGATGTCTGTATTCTGGCACACAGCTATCAGGCAAGAGAGATTGTCGAGGTTGCCGACTTTACAGGGGATTCCTTTCAGCTTAGTTTGATGGCAACAAAGGCTTCAAATAAAAATGTGGTTATGTGCGGCGTTCGTTTTATGGCTGAAACGGTAAAGCTGCTTTCACCTGAGAAAAAGGTTTATCTTGCTAATCCCGAGGCAGGCTGTCCTATGGCTGAGCAGATGGACAGGGAACTTATAGAAAGCGTTAAAAAAGAGTATCCCGACTATGCGGTGGTTGCATATATAAATACGACTTCGGAGCTTAAAACGGTATGTGATGTATGTGTTACGTCCTCGTCTGCGGTGAACATAGTAAAGAAGCTGCCTGAAAAGAATATATTGTTTATTCCCGACTGTAATCTTGGTGACTATGTTTCAAAACAGATACCTGAGAAAAACTTTAAGCTTTTGCAGGGAGGCTGTCCTACACACGCAAGAATAAGTGCCGAAGAAGCAAGAAAGGCTAAGGAGCTTCACCCTGAGGCAGAGCTTCTCGTACACCCTGAGTGCAAGCCTGCGGTAACGGCTCTGGCTGATTTTGTAGGTTCAACAGCGGCTATTATGAACTATGCGGAGAAATCCGACAAAAAGGAGTTTATAATAGGTACGGAAATAAGCATAACGGAGCATCTTTCATACCAGTGTCCCGACAAGAAATTTTATAATCTGTCAAAGGACTTAATCTGTTCCAATATGAAAGCAACAACGCTTGTAGATGTATACCACGCTGTCGCAGGTGACGGCGGCGAGGAGATTATCCTTGATGATGATACTATGGTAAGAGCAAGAAAATGTATAGATAAAATGATTGAGTTAGGCTGATATTTACAGCTTTACGGTTATGCCGTATCGTGCGAAGCATGATACGGCATATTTTTTCAGAAATTTCAGAGAAATTTCTGAAAAAAGGGCGGCGATTGCAGACAGTCAAAAGCTTTGCTTTTGACTAATTCAAGGCTTTGCCTTGAATTCACTGCGGCAAATGCCGCAGCGGTCTGCAATCGCCGCAGTGCTGACGGAGGCAGAAAGATAAATCCTGATATTATTTTGTATCGGAGGTAGCTTTTATTATAGCTTCAATGCCGTCATTGAGCCAGTCGCCCTCAAAGCCTTCTATATTGCCCTCGTCTATGAGTTTTGCAAGTTTGGGTTCTATGGGAAGCTTTGCGAGAACGGGGAAGCCATACTGCTTTGCAATTTCGTCTACCTTGCTTTCGCCGAATATGAAATGCTTTTTATTGCAGTTATCGCACATAAAATAGCTGTTGTTTTCGACTATGCCCAGAATAGGGATATTCATAAGGTTTGCCATTTTTACCGCTTTTTCTACAATCATAGAAACCAAGTCCTGCGGTGAGGTAACTATGATAATGCCGTCAAGAGGAATGCTCTGAAATACGGTGAGGGTAACGTCACCTGTTCCTGGGGGCATATCAACGAACATATAGTCCTCGTTGTTCCAGATAGTTTCGCTCCAGAACTGCTTGACCGTTCCCGAAAGCACAGGACCTCTCCATACGGTAGGGTCTGTTTCGTTCGGAAGAAACATATTTGTTGAAATCATATCTATGCCGGTTGAGGTAACTGCGGGTATGATACCTGCTTCACAGCCTTTTGCACGCTCGTTAATGCCGAAGCCCTTGGGTATGGAAGGACCTGTAATATCAGCATCAAGTATAGCAACCTTGTAGCCGTTTCTGTTAAAGAGTACGGCAAGCAGTGAGGTAATCATACTTTTTCCGACACCGCCCTTGCCGCTGAGAACGCCTATAACCTTTTTAACGCTGCTGTAGGCATTAAGCTTTTCGTAAAAATCCTCAGGTGATGTGCGTGAACTGCAGTTTTCTGAGCAGCTTTCGCAGTTGTGTGAACATTCACTCATAAAAAATTCTCCAATCTTAGATTAAAATTTTATTTTTTAGATTTGGCTACAAGACAGTACCAGCCGTTTTCGAGAAGCTGTTCAACAATCTCGAAGCTGTCCTCAATAGCGTTGAGAACATCGTCAACCCTTGTATCTATAATACCGCTCATAATGTAAACGGAATCATCTTTCATAAAGTGTCTGATATCCTTTGAAAGCATAATGATTGCATCTGCCACGATATTTGCGGCGATAATATCATATTTTCCTGTTACCTTATCGGTGAGATTACCGCTCAGGACAGTCATTTTTTCGGATACACCGTTAAGAACGGCATTTTCCCTTGCAGTTTTTATGGCCATTTCGTCAATATCAACTCCGACAGCTTTTTCCGCACCGAGAAGAAGAGCCGCTACCGAAAGAATACCGCTTCCGCAGCCTACATCGAGCATATCGCAGTCTTTTGTTACATATTTTTCTATGGCAGCAAGACAAAGCCTTGTAGTTTCGTGAGTACCCGTACCGAAAGCAAGACCGGGGTCAAGGTTAAGAACAACTCTGTCCTTGGAGTCATACTTATCACGCCATGTAGGTCGTATAAGAATTTTTTCGCCTACCTCAATAGGGTGGAAGTATTGTTTCCAGTTATTCAGCCAGTCCTGTTCCTCACAGCCTGTTATGCTTATTTCAAACGGAATATTGTTTTCGGCATAACGCTCCTTCAGAAAGGCAACGGCTTCAAGAGGATTATCTTCGGGACTGATATATATATGAACTATACCCTTTGAGCGGTCTTTTTTAAGAAGGTCATCGTCTATAAGGTCTATGTGGGCGATTTCAAGAACTTCATTTTCGAGCATAGAGTAATCCTCAATATATATGCCGTAGGGAACGACCATCTGAGCAATATCTCCTGCCATATCGACAAGCTCAACGGGAACTTTTACGGAAACCTCCGTCCATTCCATAAAAACACATCCTTTTTTTGTTGCTATATAAAACGTGGCTATCAGCACAGGGCGGCTGCATACGCTTAATGAATAAATTCATTAAGCATAAAAAGTGCTTACGCACTTTTTATGACCTAAGACAAAGTCTTAGGTCGTATGCAGCCGCCCTGTGCTGATAGCCACTGACGTGCAAAAATACGTAAGTATGGCGGCAGTTATTCTCCGAACATAGTTTTAAGTTTATCGAAGAAGCCGTTTCTGTTGCCGTAATTTTTATCTGTGGTAATGCCGTCGAGTTGTTTGAGGAGTTCTTTTTGTTTAGGTGAGAGATGTTTAGGAACTTCGAGAACAACTCTGACATACTGGTCGCCTCTTGTTTTTCCGCCGATGTGAGTTATGCCACGGCCTTTAAGCTTAAAGACATCATTAGGCTGAGTACCCTCACGCAGACTGTAGCTTACCTTGCCGTCAAGGGTAGGCACGGTAACCTCAGCACCGAGAGCCGCCTGAGTAAAGGTAATAGGAAGCTCACACCATACGTCATCGCCTTTTCTTTCAAATATGGGGTGAGGTCTTACTTCAACTCTGACGTGAAGGTCGCCGTAAGGGCCGTTATTGATACCGGCGTTTCCGTGACCTGAAACCTGAAGAATTTCGCCGTTTATACCAGCGGGTATAGTAACATCAACGGTACGCTTTGTACGTTTTCTGCCGCTTCCGTGACAGGTAGGGCAAGGGGTATCGACAGTTCTGCCCTTACCCTTGCAGACATCGCAGGTACGGGAAGTTCTTATGTTGCCGAAGGGGGTTCTCTGATTTACCATAACCTGACCTGTACCGTGACAGCTTGGGCATACCTTAGGAGAAGTACCTTTTGCAGCACCCGAGCCGCCGCAGTCGTTGCAGACACTTTCGTTAGTGTATGTAACGGTTTTCTTACAGCCCTTTGCGGCTTCCTCGAAAGAAATCATAATTGTAGTTTCGATATTTGAGCCTTTTCTGGGGGCATTTGGATTCTGTCGTCTGCTGCCTGTGCCGCCGAAGCCGCCGAAGAAGCTGTTGAAAATATCATCAATATCTATATTCATACCCTGACCGAAGGGGCTGCCGCCTGCTGCACCTGCACCATAGCTGGGGTCTACGCCGGCGTGACCGAACTGGTCATATCTGGCTCTTTTATCCTTATCGGAAAGAACCTCATAAGCCTCGTTGACCTCTTTGAATTTAGCCTCAGCCTCCTTGTTGCCGGGGTTGAGGTCGGGGTGATACTGTTTTGCGAGCTTTCTGAAAGCCTTTTTGATTTCGTCATCAGACGCTCCTTTGGGAACACCCATAACTTCGTAATAATCTCGTTTATTATCAGCCAAACTAATTGCCTCCTGTCAGTTGAGTTTAAGGGCTTTGCCCTTAAAAATCCCACCAAAGGCTCTGCCTTTGGAAACCGCAAGCCTTTGGAAAGGCTTGACCTAAACTTTATGATTTTATATGGTCTGATTTTAAATATCTGAACCAAACAGGGCAGAATAGAAACCTCCTGCCCTGTTTAAGTCCGAATCAGCGGATTACATTATACAACATAAAATGAATAAAATCTATAATTTTTTTAATAAATTAATTGACATCGGTAAAGTCAGCGTCATAAACGTTGCCGTCGCTGCCGTTGTTATTGTCAGAGCTGTTGTCATAGCCTGTATTATAGCCTCCCATATCGGGGTTGGGATTGCTGTTGAAATCGCCCTGAGGGTTAGCCTGCTGGGGATTAGCCTGCTGATAGAGCTTAGCGGAAACGTCATAGACAGTTTTCTGCATATCTTCCTTAGCCATCTTGATAGCGTCAACATTGTTCTGGCTTATAGCTGTCTTTGTAGCACTGATTTTTGAGTTGATAGCGTTCTTGTCTTCCTCACTTATCTTGTCGCCGCTTTCCTTTATGAGTTTTTCAGCCTGATAGCAGAGATTTTCAGCTTCGTTCTTTGTATCAACTTCTTCACGGCGTTTTTTATCCTCAGCGGCATACTGCTCAGCATCTCTTACAGCCTTGTCGATTTCTTCCTTTGACATATTTGTATTTGAAGATATTGTGATTTTCTGTTCCTTGCCTGTGCCTAAATCCTTAGCCGATACGTTTACGATACCGTTTGCGTCAATATCGAAAGTAACTTCAATCTGAGGAACACCTCTCATAGCAGGAGCTATTCCCGTAAGAGCGAACAGACCGAGCTGTTTATTGTCACGTGCGAACTCACGCTCACCCTGAAGAACGTTGATTTCAACCTGTGTCTGATTGTCGGCAGCAGTAGAGAAAATCTGGCTCTTTTTTGTAGGAATTGTGGTGTTGCGGTCGATAACCTTAGTCATAACGCCGCCCATTGTTTCAACACCGAGAGAAAGGGGAGTAACATCGAGGAGGAGAAGTCCTTCAACCTCACCGCCGAGAACACCGCCCTGAATAGCAGCACCGATAGCAACGCATTCATCAGGATTGATACCCTTAAAGGGTTCTTTTCCGATAAGGCTCTTGACAGCGTCCTGTACAGCAGGGATTCTTGAAGAACCGCCTACCATAAGAACCTTGTTGATTTCGTTTATATTAAGACCGCTGTCCTGCAAAGCACGTCTTACAGGACCCATTGTGCTTTCAACGAGGTCAGAAGTAAGCTCATTGAACTTAGCTCTTGTAAGAGTGAGGTCAAGGTGCTTAGGGCCTGTAGCGTCAGCAGTGATGTAGGGGAGATTGATAGCGGTTGAAGTTACACCTGAAAGCTCAATTTTAGCTTTTTCAGCAGCTTCCTTAAGTCTTTGCATAGCCATCTTGTCATTAGTGAGGTCAACGCCTGTTTCTGACTTGAAGCTGTTTACCATCCAGTTGATAATTCTCTGGTCGAAGTCATCACCGCCAAGACGGTTGTTACCTGCGGTAGCGAGAACTTCCTGAACACCGTCACCCATTTCGATAATGGAAACATCGAATGTACCGCCGCCGAGGTCATAAACCATAACTTTCTGGTCAGTTTCCTTGTCTATGCCGTATGAAAGAGCTGCGGCAGTAGGCTCGTTGATAATTCTCTTTACGTCAAGACCTGCAATTCTGCCAGCGTCCTTTGTAGCCTGACGCTGAGCGTCTGTAAAGTAAGCGGGAACAGTGATAACAGCCTGAGTAACTTTTTCTCCGAGATAAGCCTCAGCGTCAGCTTTAAGCTTTGAGAGAACCATAGCTGAAATTTCCTGAGGAGAATAGCTCTTGCCGTCTATGTTTACCTTGTAGGAAGTACCCATTTCTCTTTTTATAGAAGAAACTGTTCTGTCGGGATTTGTAACAGCCTGTCTTTTAGCAACCTGACCGATAAGTCTTTCGCCTGTCTTTGAGAAAGCGACAACGGAAGGAGTAGTTCTTGCACCCTCAGCGTTAGCTATAACAACAGGCTCACCGCCCTCGATAACTGCAACACATGAATTTGTTGTACCCAAGTCAATACCAATAGTTTTTGCCATAATTAATTCCTCCGATTTAAATTAATTGAAAAATATATTTACAATGAGTTGTTTTTTTATTGTTTAAGGGCTTTGCCCTTAAAAATCCCACCAAAGGCTCTGCCTTTGGAAACCGTGAACTTTTGAAAAAGTTCAATCAAAACTTTTATGGTTTATATCAGTCGCAGTTTGCAACCTGAACCATAGCGTGTCTTATGATTTTGTCGCCTTTTTTATAGCCTTTCTGGAATACCTGTGCGACAGTGTTTTCGCCAAGATTTTCGTCCTCAACTTTCATAACAGCGTTATGAAGCTTAGGGTCAAACGTGTCACCTGTTTCGCCGAATGTTTCAACACCGAGCTTTTCAAGAGAGGTCTTGAACTGACTGCACATAAGCTCAAAGCCTTTTCTGTATTCTTCTGGAGCGTTCTCTACGGACTTTGCAGCCATATCAAGACTGTCGCCTATAGGAAGTATCTCCTTTATAGCATTTGCAGTAGCATCGGCATATATGTGAGCCTTGTCTGCGGTTGAGCGTTTGCGGTAATTTTCATATTCTGCGGCAAGTCTTAAATAGGCATCGGTTTTGGATTTAAGCTCCTGCTCCAGCTTTTCGACAGCACTGTTGTCCGCTTCTTTTTCCGGATATTCTTCGCAGTTTTCCTCTTTGTTTTCGCAAGTTTCCTCTGTAAATTCTTCAGAGGTGTTCGTATCTTTTTTATTATCTTTTTCTTTTTCTTTTTTACTCAATTTTATCACCAATCCTTATTCCAAAAGCTCTGTAATAAGCCTTCCGCACGTCTGGGAAATATAGTCGGCATAAGCAACCGCAGCGGTATAATCCATTCTTACAGGGCCTATTACCGCAAATGCACCGGCTTCCACACCCAGAATAGGGTAATGTGCAACCGCTATGCCTGTTGAAGAAATATCGGGATTTTTTGATTCCGTACCAATATATGTGGCAATTCTTCCTTTTTTTGCAAACAGAAGCTTTTCCTGACTTGTCTTGTCGTGAAGAAATCTGTATATTCCCTTCAGTTGTTCTACATTGAATTCGCCTGTCTGAAGCAGATTTGAAAGACCAAAGCTTACAATATTTATAACCGAAGCTTCCCTTGCAGCCTCCATAACAGAAAGAAGGGCTTTTGGCATAAGTATCATAACATCTCCGCTTGTTACGGCAACGGTCTGCACAAAAGCAGGCGTAATCCTGTCAAGCCTTACGCCCGAGAGCATATCGTTCAGAGTAAACTCAAAAACTTTAAGTGTATCTGAATCCAGATTATAGTCACATCTGAAAAGACGGTTTTTTACCATACCTTTAGATGTTATCATAACCATCATTGAGGTGTGTCGGCTTACCTGAACAACCTTTATACGCTCTATGGTCGTATTGTCGGCAGGTGGGGTAGTGCTGAGAGCTGCATATCCTGTAAGCTGAGAAAGTATCTCCGCACCCTTGCTCAGAATATGTTCGGGGTCATCTGCACAAAGACTTATTGCATCGTCAATGGCTCTGCGTTCCCTGGGGTCTATCTGAACAGGCTCGATTGAATGGTCGAGGTAATATCTGTAGCCAAGCTGAGTGGGAATCCTTCCGGCTGAGGTATGCGGCTGAACGAGATAACCCATTTCCGACAGTGCCGCCATTTCGTTTCTGACAGTGGCTGAAGAAACAGGAAAGTCCAGCAGACCGAGCAAGGCTTTAGAGCCTACAGGTTCACCTGCGGAAATATACTGTTTAACGACAGCATTAAGAATTTTATTTTTTCTTGCGGGCAGTTCCAAAAGTTACCACCTCTTGTCAGTGTTGGTTAGCACTCTTAAGTGCTGAGTGCTAACTTGCTTATAATTTACCACTAATTGCACTGTTTGTCAAGGATAGTATTTGTAAAATAATTGTTAATGTACACCGTAAAGCAAAAAATTAACGTTGAATAAAAACAGAGTTATTGTACAATGTGTTCAGTGTAAATTTTCTGTTTTAAAAAATTTTTATAAAAACAGAGGAAATTTATATTTTAATTAAAATCCTTGAATTGATATCTGATTTATGATAAAATCAATGTCGGTACTGCTGAAATCTGAGCCTGTTTTTCATATCATATATAAGTGCGTTATGATGTGATTAGCAGCAGGTTTTGTACAGAATTTAAAATAAAGGCAGTTATCGTTTTGCATATTGTCAGGGGTGAAAAGATAAATATGATACCCAAAATAATACATTACTGCTGGTTTGGCAACGGAGAGAAGCCGGAGCTTGCAAAAAAATGTATAGAAAGCTGGAAAAAGTATTGTTCGGATTATGAATTGATGGAATGGAACGAGCAGAATTTTGATATATCCTCTGCACCACTGTATGTAAGGCAGGCTTATGAAAATAAGAAATGGGCATTTATAACCGATTACGTAAGGCTTTATGCTATGGTAAACTACGGCGGAGTATATATGGATACCGATGTAGAGGTTATAAAGCCTATTGATGAATTTCTGAATAACCGTGCATTTTCAGGTTTTGAGGACGGTATTAATATTCCTACGGGAATTATGGCGTCTGAAAAAGATTTTCCTCTTTTTAAAGAATTGCTTGCTTATTATGATAACATCGAATTTATAAATCAGGATGGTACATTGAATACTGTAACAAATGTAACAATAATAACGGGAATTTGTGAAAATAAAGGGCTGCTGAAAAACAATAAATTTCAGATTATAGACGGTTTTGCAATTTATCCTGAGGAATATTTTTGTCCTATAGATTATGAGTCGGGTAAGTTAAAAAAGACACGTGACACATACACGATACATTGGTTTGCAGGCAGCTGGCGAAGCAGGGAAGAACAGGAACGAATGGAAAAATGGAGAAAGATACGAAAATTTGACGGGATTATTCATTTGCCTAACAGAGTTATTTCAGGTATTCTCGGAAAAGAGAAGTACGAAAAATTAAAAAGAAAAATTAAAAAGAAAAATTAAAAAGTAGATGATTTTTCGGTCTTTGGAGTGAAAATTTTAATGAAAAAAGTGATGGTTGTGTTTGGAACAAGACCTGAAGCAATCAAAATGTGTCCGCTTGTCAAGGAATTGGAAACCAGGGAGAAACTGAAAACGGTTGTCTGTACAACAGGTCAGCACCGACAGATGCTTGATCAGGTTCTGGAAACATTCGGAGTAGTTCCGAAGTACGATTTGTCGGTTATGAAGGAAAATCAAACGCTGTTCGATATAACCGAGAGCGTCTTGAAAGGTATGCGAACAATTTTGGAAAAGGAAAAACCTGATATAGTTCTTGTACACGGTGATACATCAACTACGTTTGTAACTGCACTTGCCTGTTTCTATATGCAGATAGATGTGGGTCATGTGGAAGCAGGACTCAGAACATACGATATTTACTCGCCTTTTCCGGAGGAGTTTAACCGCCGTGGTGTCAGTATTATCAGCCGTTTTAATTTTGCACCTACCGAGCTGTCAAGAAAAAATCTTATAAATGAGCGAAAAAATCCGGATACAATTTATGTAACAGGAAATACGGTAATAGATGCACTGAAAACTACAGTAAGAGATGACTATAAGCATCCCGAACTGGAGCGGATAGAGGGAAAAAGGATTATACTTATTACGGCACATCGTCGGGAAAATATCGGACAGCCTATGCGTAATATGTTTTGTGCGATAAAGAAAGTAATAGATGAATATGACGATGTAAGGGCAATCTATCCTATACATAAAAATCCGGTTGTAAGAAATATTGCACATGAAGTTTTTGGTGATGACGAGAGGATACGTATAATTGAGCCTCTTGATGTTATAGACTTTCATAATTTTATGAACAAAAGCTATATTATACTTACGGATTCAGGAGGTATACAGGAGGAAGCACCCAGTTTGGGAAAGCCTGTACTTGTTATGCGTGATACAACTGAAAGACCTGAAGGAATTGAAGCAGGAACGCTGAAGCTTGTGGGAACGGACGAAAAAGAAATATACAGAAATTTCAGGCTGCTGCTTGATGATGAAGAGCAGTATAAAAAAATGAGCAATGCAGTCAATCCGTATGGTGACGGATTTGCAAGCAAAAGAATAGCGGATATTATTGAATGTATAAAAAGATAAGGGAGAAATTATTTTTATGACTAACGAAAAATATCACATACATATATCCTCAAAGCATAAATGGTTTGATTTAAAGCTTAAAGAGGTATGGAGATACAGGGATTTGATATGGCTTTTTACGAAGCGTTCGTTTACATTGTCGTATAAGCAGACAGTTCTCGGACCTCTGTGGCTTGTATTAAATCCGTTTTTAAGCAGTGTGGTATATACTTTTCTTTTTGGCGGAATTATAGGTATGAGTACTGACGGTATACCTCAGATGCTGTTTTATTTATCTACTAACTCGCTATGGGGTTATTTTGCAGGCTGTTTGTCAGGAAATGCCAACACATTTACAAGTAATGCAGGTGTTTTCGGCAAGGTATACTTTCCAAGGCTGACAACGCCGATTTCAAATGTGTTGGCAGCAATAATACGCTTTTTTATACAGCTGTTAATGGTTTTTGGCTTCCTTATATATTTTGTCATAACAGGAGAGGTTTCTCCAAACTGGTATGCACTTGTTTTACTTCCGTTTACACTGATACATCTTGGAATTATGGGAATGGGATTTGGTATTATAATATCCAGTTTTACAACAAAATACCGTGATTTGACTGTATTTGTAGGCTTTGGCGTGACGCTGTGGATGTACGGAACTCCGGTTATATACCCTCTTTCTCAGCTGAGCGACGGAATTTTAAAAAATATAA
Source organism: uncultured Eubacteriales bacterium (assembly GCA_900316025.1). Lineage (GTDB taxonomy): Bacteria > Bacillota > Clostridia > Oscillospirales > Acutalibacteraceae > CAG-964. The sequence goes on along the minus strand of ONBJ01000038.1, from coordinate 835 downwards.
TCATTTATAACCCTGTAACTCCCAGCATAGAGATTTTCAGATTTGCACTTTTGGGTAAGGGTGAGATATTACTTCTGCCGTTGCTGATTTCATGGATTTTTACAGTTATAGTCGCAGTTTTCGGAATAATAGTATTTAACCGTGTAGAGAGAACGTTTATGGATACAGTGTGAGTGAGGTATATTACTATGGAAGACAATAACAGAGAAATTGCAATAAAGATTTCAGGGGTCAGGAAAAAGTACAAGCTGGGTCAGATAGGAGGCGGAACTCTGAAGGCCGATATGGAAAGCTGGTGGGCTAAGGTAAGAGGCAAGGAAGACCCGAATTCTGTTATAGGAGAGGACAAAAGAAGCAACGGTACCGTATTTATGGCACTTAACGGAGTTGATTTGACTATATACAAGGGCGAAGCTATAGGAATTATAGGAAGCAACGGAGCAGGAAAAAGTACTTTGCTGAAGATTTTGTCAAGGGTTACTGCACCTACTGATGGAGAAATAGATTTGTATGGCAGAATTACATCTATGCTTGAAGTAGGAACAGGTTTCAGTGGAGAATTGACCGGAAGAGAAAATGTATATATGAACGGTGCAATTCTCGGTATGACAAAAGCTGAAATAGATGCAAAAATGGAGCAGATAATAGAATTTTCCGAAGTAAGGGAATTTATAGACACACCTGTAAAAAGATATTCCAGCGGTATGTTTGTAAAGCTGGCATTCAGTGTTGCTTCTCACCTTGATTCAGAAATAATGATAATGGATGAAGTTCTTGCAGTAGGTGATGTTAATTTTCAGACGAAATGTCTTAATAAGATGAGAGATGCCGCTAA
>ONBJ01000079.1 GCA_900316025.1 uncultured Eubacteriales bacterium | reverse complement strand
AAATTCGGGTTTAATTTCATAACTTTTTCCTCTCCTTTTCAGCGTGAAAACGGCAGGACAGCCGAAGCCGCCTGCCGTTATAGGATAGTTTATTCTTCTTCTCCCAAATCCTGATCTTCTCCTCCTGAGTCATTACTTCCATCAATAACATCTTCTGTTTCAAATTCCGTAATTTCCATTTCAGGTCTTAAATACTTCTTTTCCATAATTTTCCCTCGCCCGGATCAAGATAGAGCTTTGTGGGAATAGCTTCAACAGAGGTTTCGGTATTAGTAATATCATTTTCATTATAAACAACTGCAACACCGCTTGAACCTACTGTACCGGAAATTACACCGTCAGCAACTGTAAAGGTATTGCCTGTTACATGGTCTGTATATGTTCCGTCCACGATTTTGTTGGCATTCAGTCTTACTTCGCCTGCACCGTCAAGATTGGAAATTACAACACCCTTTGTACCACGTTCAATATATGCTGTATTGCCGAGAGAGCTGAGATATTCACTCTGTCCGTTAAACACATTCTTGAACTTATTTACTTCTGCTACAGCCGCTGAATTCCAAGTGTCATCTGTACTTGCCAATCCCATAACGTCATTCGGACGAGCAAGGAACAATGATGTAGCATCGGAACGTGAGCCTATAATTGCCCATGTCTTTACTATATCCTCGTCTGAGATAACGCTGGTTACTCTATCCGTGTATGTATCATGGGACTCTACCCATATTACACAGTTTGAGCAGCATTCTTGCTGAGTACATTGGTACGTGCATTTGTGCCTGTTCCGTCATCTGTTACTGCCATATACGTTGTAAAGTTACTTATGTCAGTACCTATACGAATTTCCTATGCTCGGTTTTCATAAAGTTTGCCTCCTTATTTTTTATTTTTGTAATTTTTATTCTACCATTACAGGAATGATATTTCAAGTTTTTTTTAACAATGCCGCCGTATGAAAAAATTACTGAAATTTGGTAAAAATAACAGTCTGAAATATAATTTCCGCAAAGACTTACCGAAAATAATGTATAAATCTTTTGCGAAACCGTTTTATAATCAGCATAATATAATTATGGATACAATACAGTTTGAATAGGATAATAAAAATGCTGCAAATATGAAAGGGTGTGAACAATATGTCAGACGAATACGATTTTTTCATTTAATCATAATGCACTCCCCGAAATACGATTTTTTCCGAGGATTTCAGGGAGTGTATTTTTATTGATACTTCGTAATTATGCCGTAATTATGCCGTAATTATGCCCTTTCCAGCTTGTAGGATAAGGAAGATTTATCGGCTATTATGTAATTATGCTCTTCTGCAAACTTTTCCACATCTTTTATTCCTAACGAGCCTGCAATACCTACAGGAAGATATACATACTGAGGAAGCTTTTCGGGATTCAGCTCATAGTATTTTTCAAGTCTTTCAGCCGTTGCAGTACCAAGTCCCGAAGTCCATGCGGAATATGACGAACAGGTGAAGTCATCTAAATAAAGGTATCCCCACGCTTTATAGTTGAGCAGAAGTATACTTCCGGGGGTTTTGTTTTTGTAGTAGCTGATTTCGTCATAGTAGTTGTTATACAATGCCCTACTGCGTACAGATGTAATTATTCCCTTACCGGGGCCTTTCTCTATGGGTGAGGATACATACTGGATACAGCCGTCATAGTAGCAGTACTCATATTTTACTGCAAGTTCGCATATTGCCTGTATTGATATTGCAAAAATCATAGAATAAACACATATTCTTTTCATAATACCCTTGCTTTCGGCGGGTTGCTTTTCGCTGAGCATTTCCTTTATGACAACGCAGGTAAATATTACACCGGCGATATTTGCAACTCCCATAGCCATAAATATTACGAGAAACGTCTGGTTTGAAGCAATATGCACCGCTATGGAATACAGTATTCCGAGAATAAACATACTGCAAAAAAGCTTCTTCGGCTTTTTTTCGGATAAAACATATGAGGTGAAGCCTACAAAAAGCATAGGCAGCATAACAGCCGTATGGTATGTATCAACAAGACCTTTAGCCATAAGCATAGTTGTGGCTACAGCTACGCCACTGCTAAGGAAAAGATATACGGCTCTGTGAGCCTTTCTTTTTCTGTCAGACAGCATAGCAACGACAATGAGAAAATATGCAAAAAAGCAGAAGTAAATATATCCGCAGCAGAACAGTATTGACATAAAGTAGTCGATAAACTTTTTAAGGAATGGCTGCTGAACGTGTTCGGGGTCACTGAAAAGTATTTCAGGCAGATTTTTCATTATATCGTCCAGACTTGCCCTTGACAGTACAAATACCGCAAATGCCAGAACACAAGCCGCAATTCCTGCCGAAAAAAGAAGAAACGTTCTCAATGAAAACAAATCGGTAAAAAGTGCGGTTTCCTTTACGGCTCTGAGCTTTGTTTTCGAGAGTAAAAAGCGTATCAGAACGCACAGACCGTATACAGCGTATACAGCCGCAAGGTACGGCGAGCAAAGAACCGCCGCCGAAAAGCTTATACCTCCTGTTATATAAGATACGGTACTTTTGCCGTCTGCCGTTGCCATAAGAACACCCGTAAGCACAAGGGAATCCATAGCTATGGCGTTATAGCTGAATGTGAAGAGGGTATATGAGCCGAACAGGAAATACAGCATTGATGATACAAGAGCAGCATAACGGTATTTTCGCAGTCTTATGTACATAAACACGCACAATGCACAATGGCAGATATGATACCATATTCTCATACACAGCATAAAGCCCTCCATAGAGCTGTGGGTAAGTCTGTACAGCAGCATTACGGGTATTCTGATAATACCTGAAAGCTGAGAAAGATGCCATTCGTGTTTCAGCAGAGCATCTCCCTGCATAATTCTCTGAGTAACATCGAAATAGAACGGTTCATCTCCCCCATCGAAGCCGTATCTGCATTTCCATATTGCAAAGACCAGTGCGGAAAGCATAAGTACAGCAAAAGCAATATGCTGAGTTTTTCCGCTTTGTATTTCGGAAAGCTTTTTTCCTTCTGAATTCATAGATTAATCTCCTCGTATATTTTTATATTCCGATATACGGCACTCTACTGTTTTCTGATTTGCCGTTTTATAAACAGAGCCATAATTAAAATTTACATTATAATTCTATTTAATTTTCAGGTCTTTGTCAATATTCTGTATCAACACAACTTCACCCCCTGCGTGAAAATAATCAGTTTAATTGACATAGCATTGATATTTTGATATTATATAAACGGGATTTATCTATACCGCCCCGTGAAAGGAAATGAGATAATGATAGCGGTTATTGATTACGGTGCAGGCAATCTTCAAAGTGTTGTAAAAGCATTCGGGCATATCGGCTGTGAGTGTGAAATTACAAACGATATTGAAAAAATACTTAATGCTGACGGTGCTGTTCTGCCGGGAGTAGGTTCTTTCGGGGACGCTATGAACAGTATGAGAGCCTGCGGTGCGGATAAGGCTGTAAAGGAATTTATAGCCACGGGAAAACCTTTTCTTGGCATATGTCTGGGACTTCAGCTTTTGTTTTCCGAAAGTGAGGAAAGTCAGGGTACGGAAGGACTTTCACTTCTTGAGGGTACAATAACTAAAATTCCGAATAACAATGGTACTCTGAAAATACCGCATATGGGCTGGAATTCGCTGAAAATAAAAAATCATAACGGATTGTTCAGGGGTATAGAGGACGGTTCATATGTATATTTTGTACACTCCTATTTTCTCAAAGCAAAAGATGACAGCATAGTATCATCTCAGACAGAGTACGGAACGGTTATAGATGCTTCGGTATCGTTCAATAATATAATGGCAACTCAGTTTCACCCCGAAAAAAGCGGAAAAACAGGTCTGCAAATGCTGAACAACTTCAAGAACTTATGTGAAGGAAAGGAAGTGCTGTAAATGTATGCAAAAAGAATAATTCCGTGTCTTGACATAAAAAACGGACGTGTGGTAAAAGGTACAAGCTTTCTGAATTTAAGAGATGCGGGCGACCCGATACAGTGTGCAGTTGAGTACGACAGACAAGGTGCAGATGAGCTTGTATTTCTTGATATTACAGCTTCTTCGGACGAAAGAAATATTATTGCGGATTTGGTAAGCAAGGTAGCAGACAGTATCTTTATTCCGTTTACGGTAGGCGGAGGAATAAGGACTGTAGATGATTTTACCAATATATTGCGTGCAGGAGCGGATAAGGTAAGCGTAAATTCTGCGGCGGTAAAAAGACCCGATATTATAAATGAAGCTGCATATAAATTCGGAAGTCAGTGCGTGGTTGCGGCAATAGACGCAAAAAGAAACGGCGGAAGCTGGGAGGTTTATATACACGGCGGACGCATTCCTGTAGGAAAAGATGCAGTCAAATGGGCGGTAGAGGCTGAAAAACGTGGAGCAGGTGAGATACTTCTTACAAGTATGGACTGTGACGGCAGAAAACAGGGCTATGATATTGAGCTTACAAAAGCAGTTTCGGAAAGTGTGGGAATACCTGTGATAGCTTCTGGAGGAGCAGGAGCTTTGGAGCATTTCAGTGATGTACTGACCGAAGGCAAGGCAGATGCGGTTCTTGCGGCATCGCTGTTTCACTTCGGAGAAAACCATAAAGTTTAGGTCAAGCCTTTTCAAAGGCTTGCGGTTTCCAAAGGCGGAGCCTTTGGTCAGGATTTTAAAGGGTGAAACCCTTTAACGGAAATTACAAAAAGCCTCAATGCTTTGTCGCATTGAGGCATATTATTTCTCAGAATGCCTTTTCAAGGCATTCTGATTTTATTACTGAGAGTTAAAGGGCGTTGCCCTTTAAAATCCCACCAAAGGCTCCGCCTTTGGAAACCGTGAACTTTTGAAAAAGTTCAATCAAAACTTTTATGGTGTCTTAGTCCGACTTATTCAAAAATATCATACTTTTTAAAAGCACTTATGTCATATGATACATTACTTTTTTTCTTTTCGGCTTCTTCTTTTTCAGCCAGAGCCTTTTTGTTGTCATCAGAAAGCCACATTTCTATGTAGTTATCCATTGTATCAGATGTTCTCTGACTTTCGGGGTGAGCTTTCAGAAAGTCATACATTTTTCTCAATGCCTGCATTACATCAATATAATTGTAAATATGACGAAGTTGTTCAAGCTGTTCTTTAGTCACAGCATAATCTCCGCTTTTGCACGGAAGAATTATGATATGCTCAGACTGTGGTTTTCTTTTTACTTTACTTTTGTTTACTTTACTTTCCTTTACTTTACTTTGCGGATTTTTTCCTGAATTTACTGAATTAATTCCGTCATTAACCGAGTTAATGTATACATAATCAGGCAAAAGGGTACAGCTTATAAGGAGGTATTCTTTAAAAAGAAAAATCTTTTTTCTTTTTGCAGTGGCTTCTATGTAGGTTTCCTGAATATCCCTTGATGTCAGTATACCGTACTGTGAATATAAGCCATTGTCAAAAATACCCCGTCTTAAAGCTGATTTCAGTATTTCGGATACGGTGTTGATACCAACTCTGTTTCTGTGAGAAAACATCAACGCAGCATCGTTTGTCCATTCGCAGAAGTAACCCTTTTCGGCATATATTTTTTCATACAGCCTGTATATGACCGCATATCCCGCAGTACCGAATTCCGTCTGCATAAGGTCTATATCCTGTTCTGATATGCAGCTATGGGGAAAGTAGTCCAAACCTGCTTTCAGAGGTCGAGCCATTTTAACCACTTCCTTTGATAAATCTTTAAATATGAGAGTTACGCTCTTAATAAATGGCGGTTAAGGCTTGAAAATTGTCTATAAGTGTACAACATTGTCTATATATTCCCACAAAATAATTTTTCAGTTAAAGGGTTTCACCCTTTAAAATCCTGACCAAAGGCTCCGCCTTTGGAAACCGCAAGCCTTTGAAAAGGCTTGACCTAAACTTCAAGGTTTAGAAAAGCCGCTGGAAACTGATTTCAGCGGCTTTTTAAGTATTAATAAAATTTTATCCTATGGGTTCAAAATCGGCAGCACCGTGCTTGCACAGAGGACAGATGAAATCATCGGGTAAATCGCCCTCGTGAATATATCCGCAGATTTTGCATACCCAGCCCTTTTTGCCCTCTGTCTGAGGCTTGGGCTTTACGTTGTTCTGATAGTATGTATAGGTCATAGTTTCCTTGTCAGAAACAACACGGGCTTCGGTAACGCTGCATATGAACATTCCGTGTGTGTCGATGTCGATATAGTCCTCAACCTTGAGCGACATAAATGAGTTTATATACTTAGGCAGGAATATAAGTCCGTTGTCCGAACGGAGCGGTTCACAGTCGGCAAATTTATCAACGTTTCTGCCGCTCTGGAAGCCGAAGTTTTCAAATACCTTGAAGGGAGCTTCAACGGAAAGACAGTTTACATTCATAACGCCTGTCTGCTGTATTATGTGGTGTGAGTAGTTCTGCTTGTTTATGCAGACTGCAACCCTGTTGGGGGAACTTGTAACCTGAGTTACGGTATTTACAATAAGTCCGTTATCCTTTTTGCCGTCGTTTGAGGTTACAACGTACAGACCATAGCCGATATTGAACAAAGCCGAAAGATTGTTCTTGTCAGCGGTTTCATCGTGCTGTGCGAGATAGTCCATACAAAGTTCGTTTGCGAGAGTTTCAAGCTGTTCCTTGCTTGTATCGTTAAGTGCGGAATTAATTTTAACGGTTGTATCTGTATATGTAATATTTTTGCAGCCCTCAAGCATTTTCTTTATAACCTTTGCAGCCATAGGTGCCCATGAGCCGTTTTCTATAATACCGATTGTTCTGTTGCGGAAATTGCGTTCTGTAAGATGGTTTATAAATTCACGCATAAACGGGAAAATATCGGCATTGTATGTGGTTGTTGCAAGAACAATTCTTCCGTAACGGAAAGCGTCCTCTACAGCCTCAGCCATATCGCAGCGTGCAAGGTCATTTACAGCGACTTTCGGACAGCCTTTTATGCGTAATTTTTCGGCAAGGATTTCAACAGCCTTTTTGGTATTTCCGTAAACTGAGGTATATGCTATCATTATGCCGTCGCTTTCAACACCATAGCTTGACCATGTGTTGTAAAGACCGATGTAATAACCTAAGTTTTCTGTAAGAACAGGGCCGTGCAGAGGGCATATAATCTGAATATCAAGCTTTGCTGCCTTTTTGAGCAGAGCCTGTACCTGAGCACCGTATTTTCCTACTATGCCTATGTAGTATCTTCTTGCTTCACAAGCCCAGTCTTCGTCAACGTCCAAAGCACCGAATTTTCCGAAACCGTCAGCGGAAAACAGAATTTTATCCTTGCTGTCGTATGTAACTATTACCTCAGGCCAGTGAACCATAGGAGCGGTTACAAATGTAAGAGTATGTTCGCCAAGCTCCAGCGTATCGCCCTCACCTACAACAATTCTTCTGTCCTCGAACTCTGTTCCGAAGAAATTCATCATCATAGCAAATGCCTTTGATGATGATACAACGGTAGCTTCGGGATAGTTCTTCATAAAGTTCTTTATGTTTGCGGAGTGGTCAGGCTCCATATGCTGAACAACAAGAAAATCTGGTTTTCTGCCTTCCAGAGCGTCCTCGATATTGTTGAGCCATTCGTGTGTGAAATTACGGTCTACCGTATCCATAACGGCAATTTTTTCATCAACTATAACATATGAGTTGTAAGCCATACCGTTCGGAACATCGTACTGACCTTCAAAGAGGTCAATTTTGTGGTCGTTTACGCCTACGTATTTAATGCTGTTTGTAATATTCATACTAAACCTCCTAAAATATAGTATACTTTTTTTACGGTTTGTCATATGATAACACATACACGTTTAAAATTCAATAAAAATCATAACATTTAGTTCTGATTTTTATTATTATTTCTGATTTATCTTTCTGTGTGTTTAATTATTTACTTCTTTAAACCTCTTGCAAGACTGATTAAAATTGAAATCTGTTCATTGTTCAGCTCTTTGACTGCTTCCGTCAGTTCTTTGACTTTTGCAGGATTAACGGTATCTGTATCAAAAAATTCTTTCGGAGTTATTTCAAGAAAATCGCAGATATAGAAAAATACCTGCATTGACGGATAATTAACACAGTTTTCAATATTGTTTATATAACCGGGACTTTGCCCGATAGACAGGCTCATATCCCTTGCAGAAATATTTTTATTTATACGCAAAGCGGAAAGTCTTTCCGAAAACTCTTGTTTAGTCACGTCAATCACCACCCTGTGTATAATTTTACTGGATACATACAGGTATTATATTCGTTTCAATCATTAATTATTGTTGATTTATATAATATAATTAGATATAATGTGTAAGAATATATATTATATTTAGATGGAGTGGTTATTGTTATGAAAGCGTGTTGCGGTTTCGGACATAGAAGTGTTTTTGAAAATATTACAGAAAGTTTGGACAAAGCAGTAATTGAAGCCGTACAGGAGGGGTGTGAAGTATTTTACACGGGAGCAATGGGCGATTTTGACAGGTTATATTCTTGTGCGGTTCGCAAAGCAAAGGTAAGCTATCCGCATATAAAGCTTGTCTGTGTCAAGCCTTATTTTACAAATGATATAAATAAGGGTAAAATATACTATGAAATGCTTTATGATGATATTATTATTCCTTCAGAAATTCTCGGAATACATTACAAGGCAGCTATCAAAGCACGTAATCGATGGATTGTTGATAACAGTGATTTAGTCATCAGCTATGTTATACGAAATTACGGCGGAGCAGCAGATGCACTAAAATATGCAGAAAGAAAACTATAAATGAGCAAATTTAAAAAATTGCACAAACGCTTGTCATTCCGAACGGAGTGAGGAATCTTTTTTAAGACCCTTCACTTCGTTCAGGGTGA
>ONBJ01000028.1 GCA_900316025.1 uncultured Eubacteriales bacterium | reverse complement strand
GTCGGGAATTGTCATTGAAGTAAGATTGTTGCAGTTGGCAAAAGCATATTGACTTAATGTTTCCAGACTTGCAGGAAAATCAAAACTTTCAATACAGGAATGCTGCAAAGCATTTCCTATCTTGGTAGTACCTTCTTCAAAAGTGACGGTTTTCAGGTTAGGTGTTTCTACAAACCACATTCCGCCTATATCGGTAACATTCTTCGGAATGGTGACAGACGAAAGATTGTCACATCTTCCAAAGACCTGATAACCTATTTTTGTAACAGTTTCGGGAATGTTTATAGTAGTAAGAGCGTCACAGTTCCAGAACGCATAGTTATCAATCGTTTCTAATTTACTCGGCAGATTAACTTCACTCAGATATAAGCAGTCTTCAAAAGCACTGTTGGAAAGATACGTCATACTTTCGGGAAGTGTTATGGTTTTGATAGAAGATTTTCTTAACATCTGACCGATATTTGTAATACCGTTTTCCAGTGTTACGGTTTTAAGCGAAGTACAGTTTTCAAATAACATTATTCCAATTTCTGTGATACTGTTGGGAATAGTTATATTTTCCAAAGCAGTACCACAAAACGCATAATTCCAAATTTTTGTAACACTGTGTGGTATATTGACTGTTTTTAAACCTTTTGCGTTTAAAAATGCACTTTCACAGATTTCCGTTACGCTGTCCGGAATTGTAATACTTGTAATGCTGTCACATCTTTCAAAGCACCAGCCTTCAAGAACTGTTACGGTTTCGGGAATATTGACCTGAACTAAACTGTAACAATTCAGGAACAATCTTTCTCTAAGCCTTGTTACGCCGTTCGGGATGTTGACAACCTGCAAATTTTCGCAGTTACAGAATGTCCAGCTTCCCATATCAGTTACCGTATCGGGAACTTCAACTCCTATAATATCATGGCAATCCGAAAAAGCATAGTCACCGATTGCGGTTACGGGCAGATTTTCAATTTTATTCGGAATTGTAACTTCTGTATCCGTACCCGTATACTTCAGGATTTTTACACCGTTGTTCTCAACAGAATACGTGAAGTCACCTGCGGATTTGCTTTCGGCAGTCTGAACCTGTGCATACGAGCTTTCCTGCGTTGTTTCGTATGACGAGGCTGTAACAGTGCCGCCTGTTACAAAGATACTTTGCACCATAAGTGCTGTAAGTATCAGTGAAAGTACTTTTTTTGAGTAAATCATTTTCTGAATACCTCCTTAAACAGTAATATTTTACCCAAATACCAATTTGATTTTATCACGTTAAGTCTTTACTTTCAATAGATTTATTGCCAATCTGAGCAAAAATAAATAAAATTCTTGAAAAATACACATTTTTAATGTATCATTTACTTTGATGTCTTTCAAGCAATTTTTTCTAAGGAGTGATAATATGGAGAAAAAGAAAAATACATCTCCGCCTGAAAAATCGGGTAAAACAGATAAAAAAGCAAGCGGTTTTAAAGGCTTTGTACAGACAGTAAACGCCTTTCTCGGAATTATGCCGCTTGACTATATCTTTGCCGCATTTTGTTCGGGATTTTGTCTTAGCAGCTTTCTTATGCTTATTACCTGCAGTGACACAAAATATAAGGAGCTTTCATTTCTGGCACAGATAAACTGCGGTACTTTGATTATTACTACACTTACAATAGGTCTGACACTTATTTTTGGCGGTATAATAATGAAAAGCAATACGGTTATACCTCTTTCGCTTTTTGTATCGGCTCTTTTGTTCGGCTGTTCCCTTACCTTTTGCGGAAGCGTTCTGAATAACGAAAGTGCGGAAAATATCTATATGAATATAGCTGTCGGCTTTGTTATGTTCTTTGTCGTAGCGTGGATAACCAAAGACGACAAACTGAATTTTCTTGACATTAAGCTTCCCAAAAAAACAGAGTGGATTGCAGCAGGTATACTTTTACTTCTGTTTACGGTTCTGGTATCACAGGCAAGTATTGCAAGATACAGTGCATATATAGCACATAACTTCGATTTGGGTATTTTTACTCAGATGTTTGAAAATATGCGTACAACAGGTCTGGCAGATACAACAGTCGAAAGAAATATATCTATGTCACACTTCGGCGTACATTTCAGCCCTTTCTACTACGTTCTTCTTCCGCTTTATGCTCTGTATCCACGACCTGAAACAATACTCGTAATTCAGGCACTTTTTGTAGGTGCAGGAATTATACCTGTGGTTCTCATATGCAAAAAGCTTGATTTCAATGCCACTGTTACCATACTTTGCTGCTGTATCTATATCTTCTTCCCTACCCTTTCAAACGGCTGCCTGTATGACTTTCACGAAAATAAGTTCCTTACCGTACTTATAATGTGGACGCTTTACTTTATAGTAAGCAAAAAACGTATAGGAATTATAATATTCTGCCTTCTGGTTATGAGCGTAAAAGAGGACGCTGCCATATATGTTATGGCAATTGCTCTTTATGTTTTCGCTCACGAAAAGAAATATATTGACGGCTGTATAATATTTGCTCTTTCAATAATTTACTTTGTTGTCGCTACAAGTATAGTAAACAGTCTTGGCAGCGGAATTATGACGGACAGACTTTCAAACTATATGCCTGAGGGTAAGGACGGCTTCGGTACTGTTATCGAAACCTGTATTTCCGATTTCGGCTATCTTCTTTCGCAGGTATTCACGGCGGATAAGATAATGTTTATGGTATGGATGCTCCTCCCTGTAGGCTTTGCTCCGTTTATGAGCGGCAGAAAATCCTTGCTCGTACTTCTGATACCTATGCTCGTTATCGACCTTATGTCCAACTGGCAGTATCAGTATGACGTTAAATTCCAGTATACATTCGGCGTTGCGGGACTTATCGTGTTTATGACAATTCTGGTTATTTCTCAGGCTGACAGCATTCGTAAAAATCAGATTGTTCTTTACAGTGCGGCTATGTGCATAATAATGTGCTTCTCTCTCTTCTTCCCCAGAGCAGCTTCATATATAGAAAGCGATAAGAATGCAAAAATAAGAACTGCTCAGTATAACAGCCTTATTTCCGAAATTCCTAAAGATGTTGAAATTTCTGCAAACGGCTGCTATATTCCTCATATGTACAATTTTAAAAATCTCTATCAGTATCCCAATGTTTACGGCAGCGAAAACCGTAAAAGTGAATATCTGCTTGTAAATCAGTATGATGTTGCGAACAACTCAGATAATCTTGCAACTTTTATGGGTAATGATTACGAGCTTGTAAAGCAAAAGGATTCTATGTGTCTTTACAAGCATAAGTAAGAAATATAAAAATATAATTTCAGCGATGACGGAGAAAACTCCGTACTCAGCCAAGGCAGGCGATTGCCGCAAACAAAATACAAAGTATTTTGTTTGTTCACCTTGCACAGCAAGGTGAACGCCCGTGAAAGTTTTCACGGGAGCGGCAATCGCCCTACGCTTTTTGGGGATTTCATATAAACATACCGCCGTCAGTTAAGCTTTGACGGCGGTATGTTCGTTTTTAAGATTATTATTTATTTTATAATCTCTTTTATGATGTTTTCTGCGGCTACTGCGTCCGCTTTGCCACGGCTGTTCTTCATAACATATCCTACCATAGCTTTTATTGCCTTTTCCTTGCCGTTCTTATAGTCGGCTACGGCATTCGGATTTTTCTCTACTGCCTCCTGACAAAGCTTTCTTGTAGCTGCTTCGTCAAGTCCTCCCATATCCTTTTCGGATATAAGCTCGCTTACCTTTTTACCTGTTTCAAGCATTTTATCAAGAGTGGATTTTGCTAAATTCATTCTTATTTTTTTGCTGTCAAGCATAAGTATAAGCTCTCTCAAATCCTCAGCAGAAACAGAAATATTGAATTCCTCCTTTGCGGATTCATTCTCTATTGTGCGGAAAATCTGTCCTATTATAAAGTTTGCGGCAGTTCTCGGATTTGCCGTACCTTCCGAAGCCTTTTCAAAAAATTCTGCAACCTTTCTGTATTTGACAAGCAAAGCCGCATCATTTTCGGGAATACCAAGTTCTTCAACATATCTTTCAAGCTTTTCATCTGGAAGCTCAGGTATGGTCTTTTCCAGTTCTTCAACCTCGCTGTCGGTTACGCTGATTGTTACAAGGTCGGGGTCACGGAAATATCTGTAGTCATTGGCATCTTCCTTGCCACGCATACTTGAGGTCGTATTGGTTACATCGTCATATCTGAGAGTTTCCTGTACTACCTCGCCGCCGCTTTCAATCAAATCAACCTGTCTGTCAAACTCGTATTCCATAGCCTTGGTCATAAAGGTAATTGAGTTCATATTTTTGATTTCTGTTCTTGTTCCAAATTCAGATGAACCTTTCGGTCTTACCGATATATTTACGTCACATCTCATAGAGCCTTCCTGCATTTTACAGTCGGAAACACCTATATATCTCATAATAAGCTGAAGCTTCTCTACATACTCCTTGGCTTCGTCTATTGAACGTATATCAGGTTCGGTAACAATCTCTATAAGCGGAACTCCGCCTCGGTTATAGTCAACGTAGGTATCTCCACGCTGATGTATAAGCTTTCCTGCATCTTCCTCTATATGAATACGGTTAATTCTTATTTTTCTGCCGTTGCTGAGTTCTATATAGCCGTTTTTGCACAGCGGCATATCATACTGCGAAATCTGATATGCCTTGGGCAAATCGGGATAGCAGTAATTTTTTCTGTCCATTTTGGAAATTCTCGATATTTCGCAGTTGGTAGCAAGTCCTGCCCTTATAGCATATTTTACAACCTCTCTGTTGAGCTTGGGCAAAGTACCTGGCAGACCTATACATACAGGGCAGCAGTGAGTATTAGGCTCACCGCCGAATGCTGTCGTGCAGCTACAGAATATCTTTGTATTTGTACTTAACTCAACGTGAGTTTCAAGTCCTGAAACAAGCTCGTATTTCATAACCTAACCCCCATTTCTGCACTTCTGAACATTGTATCGTGCGTTGCATTTTCAAACTGCCATGCCGCATTTAAAATAGTTGCCTCGTCAAAGGTATTTCCTATGAGCTGCATACCTATAGGCATACCCTTTGCGTTAAATCCGCAGGGTACGGATACAGCCGGAAGTCCCGCTATATTCATAGGAACAGTGCATATATCTGTCAGATATGTTTCTATCGGGTCGCTTACAGCCTTGCCGACCTCAAAAGCCGTCATCGGAACTGTAGGTGCAAGAATTACATCTGCCTTTTCAAAAGCGTTTTTAAACTCTCTTACTATAGTTCCACGCAGGTTCTGAGCTTTTTTATAATATGCGTCATAATAGCCCGCACTAAGAACATATGTTCCCAGCATAATTCTTCTCTTTACCTCGCTGCCGAAACCCTCGCTTCTTGTTCTGCATACCATATCGTTTACATCTTTGTATACGGGGGTTTTATAGCCGTACCTTATTCCGTCATATCTTCCCAGATTTGAAGATGCTTCTGCACAGGCAAGTATATAGTAAACAGGAAGTGCATATTTAAGTGCTGAAAGCTCAAAGTGTACTATCTCAGCTCCAAGACTTTCGTAAACCTTGCAGGCATTCAGGACAGTTTCTCTTACATCGTCACGTATGCCCTCAAGATATTCCTTTGCTATGCCTATCTTCATTCCCTTTATGTCATTTTTCAGAGTATCGCAGGTTTTTACTCCCTTGTTGCCCTGAGATGTGGAATCCATCACATCATATTCGGAAATTGCATCATATACTATAGCTGTATCTTCAACTGTAGTCGTTATAGGCCCTATCTGGTCAAAGCTTGAAGCGTATGCTATAAGACCGTATCTCGAAACACTTCCGTATGTAGGTTTAAGACCTACTATTCCGCAGAAGCTTGCAGGCTGACGTATTGAACCGCCCGTATCCGAGCCTAAACCGTAGACAGCTATGTTTCCGCCTACAGCCGATGCTACTCCGCCCGAAGAACCTCCGGCAACGTGATTTATATTATGAGGGTTCTTTGCTCCGCCGAACACAGATGTTTCACAGGAAGAACCCATAGCAAACTCGTCCATATTAGTTTTGCCGAGAAGCACAGCGTCCTTGTTTTTCAGTATATTCCATACTGTAGCGTTGTAAATAGGCTTATAACCCTGTAAAATCTTTGAACAGCAGGTTGTTTCTATGCCGTCTGTGGAAATATTATCCTTGAGCGTCATCGGAACTCCCGCAAGCAGTGAGATTTCCTCTCCTCTGGAGATTTTCTCGTCAACAGCCCTTGCAGTTTCCAGTGCCGTTTCTCCTGTAACGTTTACATATGCGTTAAGACTTGCATTTATATCTTCAATAGATTTAAGATACTGCTGCGTAAGCTCCGTACAGGTTATTTCTTTATTTTTAAGCATTTCGTTAATAGCTTTTATTTTGCTTTTAACCTCTGCCACCGTTATCAATCCCTTCTTCAATAGCTTAGAGCCTGTTTAATATCATTCCACACGCATCTTTTTGGCATATTCTGCCGATAACTGTGTCAAAAATGCTCGGAATACATCACAGTATTCCTGTGCTTTTTTCCTTGTTCTCAACAAAATGCTGCTCAAAAAGCTGCATATGTCAAGATACTCAACAGGCCTTATAAACCACAGCATATTCCTTAACCTTAAATATCACAAAATTCAGTTCAGGTCTTTACAAAGACCTGAACTGAATTTTTTCAGGCTTTTTAAGCTGCGGCTGAAATTCCTGAGTCTGACTTAACCATTTTACAGACTGCGTTTCTTTACTAAAAAGCAATCTTCGGCAGAGTCATTGGCATTTTCCAGAATTTTCTCCGTGGGATATGAGGGTACAACTATATCCTCTCTGAAAGCATTTGAAAGATTGTTTATATTATCAAATTCTTCGCCGTCCACGGGAGCGTTGTTTATAGCGTCTGCAAAATCTATTATACTTTGCATTTCCTTTGTAAGTCCGTCAAGCTCTTCATCACTCACCGAAAGCTTTGCAAGACGTGCTATCTGTATTACATCTTCGTGGGAAACCATTCAAGTTACCTCCAAAAAATATATTGTTTATCTTAACTTTATGTGAACCTCTCTGAGCTGCTGTTCCGAAACCTCGTTCGGTGCTCCCATCAGAACGTCCTGTGCGTTGCTGTTCATAGGGAATGCTATAACTTCCCTTATGTTTTCTTCACCTGCAATCAGCATAAGCATACGGTCAACTCCGGGTGCCATACCTGCATGGGGCGGTGCTCCGTACTTGAACGCATTGTACAAAGACCTGAATTTTGTCTTTAAGTCATCTTCTGAATAGCCTGCAATCTTGAACGCCTCAATCATAATGTCAAGGTCGTGATTACGTACCGCACCTGAAGAAAGCTCTACACCGTTGCATACTATGTCATACTGGTATGCAAGAATATCTGTAGGATTTTTTTCCTTAAGAGCCTGCATTCCTCCCTGCGGCATTGAGAAAGGATTATGAGTAAATATTGTTGCTCCTGTTTCCTCGTCATTCTCAAACATAGGGAAATCTACTATAAAGCACATATCAAATCTGTCTGTATCTATAAGGTCAAGTCTTTTTGCGACCTCTGTTCTTATCTGTCCTGCAAGCTTGGGTGCTTCCTGTGCCGTATCGGCTATGAAGTATATTACATCTCCTGCCTTTGAGCCGTTTATCTCAATAAGCTTTTCCCTGTCGCCGTCTTTGAGGAACTTATCTATAGGGCCGTCAAAGGTGAGGTCATCTCTTACCTTTACATATCCAAGACCTTTCATTCCTATTGACAGTGCAAAAGCTTCCATATTCTTGAACCACTTTTTGGACTGTGAAGCCGCATTCGGTACATTTATTGAACGGACTGTCTTTTTTCTGAAAGGTGCAAAGTCCGTTTCCTCAAACATATCGCTTATATCCTTTATTATAAGGGGATTTCTCAGGTCGGGCTTATCTGTGCCGTATTTCAGCATAGCGTCCGCATATGATATTCTTGAAAAAGGCGGCTTTGAAACTTCTTTGTCTGAAAACTCACTGAATACGCTGTACAGAACCTTCTCGGCAACTGCAAAAACGTCCTCCTGTGTTGCGAAAGCCATTTCAAAGTCAAGCTGATAAAATTCTCCTGGGGAACGGTCTGCCCTTGCGTCCTCATCTCTGAAACAGGGTGCTATCTGGAAATATCTGTCAAATCCTGATACCATAAGAAGCTGCTTGAAAATCTGCGGAGCTTGGGGAAGTGCATAGAACTTGCCCTTGTGCTTACGGCTGGGAATAAGATAGTCCCTTGCTCCCTCGGGAGAGCTTGCCGAAAGTATAGGAGTATTTATTTCATTGAAGCCCATTTCCGTCATCTTGCTTCTGAGGAAAGATATTACCTTGCTTCTGAGAAGTATATTATTATGAACCTTTCTGTTTCTCAAATCAAGAAAACGGTACTTTAATCTTATATCTTCCTTTGTATCTGTCGAATTCTGAACCTCAAACGGAAGAACATTCAGACACTTTCCGAGAACTGTAAGAGTATCGGCAGTAACCTCTACCATACCTGTTTCTATTTTGGGATTTATAGTTTCCTCATCTCTTTTTACTACCTCGCCGCTTACGGTTACAGTACATTCCTTGTTTACGTCAGCAAGCATATTGTCATCGTGTACTACAACCTGTACTACTCCGTACTGGTCACGTATATCAAGAAACATTACTCCGCCGTGGTCACGTATATTCTCTACCCAGCCTGCTATCCTTACCTTGCTTCCTATATGTGATTCTCTGAGTTCTCCGCACGAGTGTGTACGGTATATATTCGGGTTAATCATCTTCACAATTCCTTTCAAACACATATTTATACTCCTAAGATTATAACATCAAACAAATACAGTTGCAAGATTTTGACTATATTTTTTTACTTATTTTGCCCTCTTTCAGATTATATATTATTTTGATTATATATCATTTTGACAGGGAAAACCTTAAATTCAGGTTTTCCCTGTCAAAGACACATACAGTTTATTTATCGGTTAGTTTTTCAGGCAGTTCCAGATTATTCTGCCTGCAATAGAGTATGTATGAACTTTGTAACAGTCTGAAGTCACAGCTGTTTTTTATAATTCTTTCATTCTTTGTATTTGTAATTGCTGCAAAAGACTTTTCAGCCTGTTTTTTTATTGCATCTATTTTTCTTCGGCAAAATGCCAGTTCATCATTTACTCTTCTTTTTTGTTCATATTCAGGAATGTTTCTTATTTCCAATAAAATCAGACATTCCTTCGGAACAGGTATCATATAAGCAAACCTCAGCGTTCCCAACTCAAGTGATTTTCCTTTTCCGACTTTGTTTTCATTACAATATTGTTGTCGCCGT
Source organism: uncultured Eubacteriales bacterium (assembly GCA_900316025.1). GTDB lineage: Bacteria > Bacillota > Clostridia > Oscillospirales > Acutalibacteraceae > CAG-964. The sequence continues at coordinate 15,109 of ONBJ01000028.1, read as the reverse complement.
ATTTTATCTGGTGAGAAACAGGTACGAAATAGTTGATTCCGTTGACGTTCAGACAAGCTCCGAAAAGAAATTTATTTCTTGACCGATACTGCGTATTGGGAACACAGGTAAATCCACGTATATCCCTTTCTGCTTTTTTAAGAAAAGCGATATACTCCTCTTTTACATAATAAAAATTTATTTCCATATTTATTACCCTAAAAAAACGAGTGGTTACCTTATGCAACCACTCATTTCCTGTTACTTTTTCGTCGCATTTTCCCGATACAGAAATCGGACGGCAGCGAAGCACTCCTTAAGATGAGTAACCAACATCATTTCCTGAATTTATTATATGTCATATTCCTGAAAAAATCAAGCATACTCCTGACTGTTTCTGCGGAAAATACAGCATATTTTTATTTATATTTCAATTGTCAGAACAATCACTATGCCATCATAGGACTTTCCCTCTTGGGATAAAGACGCTTGAAAAGTATAAACAAGGCAAGCGAAAGCAGTGCAAAGAATATCGCAAAGTACAGAAAGTACATCATAACCGAATCACTTACAGCAACGAAAAAATCATAGAATGCTTTCGATGATATGTTGAGCTTCTTCATTGTTCCCGTTGAAATCATAGCTATAAACGGTGCAAGCATACCAAGGAAGTTTGTAAGCGTAGCATAGCACATATATCTTACCGCCCTGTGCTTCCATCTGGTCGAGAATATGAAGATAACGCATAAAAACAATACCATAAGTCCCGCAACGCCTATAACGGCAGGCAGGGCATTTTTTATTCCCAGAAAATATCCTGCGATATATTTAATAAACGGAATTTGCAGCGACTCTCTGTATATTGAAGCGGCTCTGTCTACAAGGTACTGTCTGTTTTCGGCAGAAACGCTTGCGGGATTTATTCCCTTTTTCTCAATATAAACATCTATTGCACTGTTGAATTTCTGTTTAAAATTATCTAAACGTATAACGCTTCCCGTTCCTGAATAAAAGCTGTCAAGGTATTCCGCAGTATCATCACGGAGCATCGATTCGTCTATCAGGTCATCAAAGAAGCTTTCATCAAGACCGCTGGCATATCCTAAGTCTTTCAGATTTCTTGAAATTTCTGCCCTTTGTATCTCGAAATAACTTACCCTGTTCATTTCTCCGAATATGAAATCCTTGTTGAAAACGGTAAACTCAAGTAAAACCGCAAAAGACATAAGAAAAAGCACAAACGACAGTACAAATGACAGAAATACGTATAATACTCTTTTTATTTTGGAGGGTGATTTCCTTTTCATCAGTTATCATTTCCTCCCTTGTTTATTATTACGGGTCCCGAAACAAACTTCGCATATACAAAGCATCTTTTCGGAGTAAGTCCCAGCTCATCAAACGGATAGCAGGTATACATTACCAGATTTTCTGTTTTTGATGTCAAATCATATGCTGTAGGGTCTGTTGCGTTTTTAACGGCTATATCCATAATCTTATAGGTATAGTTTCCGTAGCTGGTTCTTATTTTAACGGTTTGTCCCTTTTTGGCATTTTTCAGTCCGTTAAAATACGTATTGTTGTGTCCTGCAACCATAATAGTTCCGCCATAACCCGGTACTAAGCTTCCGTAATAAATCCCCACACCGTTTCTCAGAGAAATATCTCCGTCACCCATAAATAAAGATGCGTCTATTCCGCAGTCCTCTATTATAAGCTCTCCGAACAGCTCGCCGTATCGGGGATATTCTATTTCCTTGGCTGAAACTTCTTTTCTGGTACTTTTTTTATCATCTTCCGGTACAGGCACAAATATATTCTTGTATTCGGTATTGTTATGACTTTTTACGCCATCTGAAAAAAACATACCTACCGCCGATACCGCAGGAGAAAGTACAGGCGAGATTGTGAAGTAAAGAATTGAATAAATTGCCGCAAAAAACATAACGGGAAGAATTAAAAAACTCTTCCCACTAGTTTTTCGTTGCTTGTGCCTGTGTCCGCTTTTTACGTCAGACATTAATCATCAAGCTCTTTCTTTTCTGGATTTTACTGCGTAAACAGCACCTGCAGCAGCTGCAAGAACAGCAACAGCCGAAGCACCTGCAACAGCTGATGTATCTACACCTGCACCGGTTGTCTTAACAGCACTACCGTCAGCAATCTTGCCTGTTGTATCGCCGCTTGTTGTACCGCCGCTTGTATTGCCGCCTGTTGTACCGCCGCTTGTATTGCCGCCTGTTGTACCGCCGCTTGTTCCTGTAGGTGTTGTGCTGCCGCCGCCCTGTGTACCTGTAGGTGTCTCTGTAGGTGTCTCTACTGTAACAAGTATAGGCTTGCCCTGGAACAATACAGTACTGTCTGCATCAGCAATTACGATTTCCTTGGTTGCTGCATTCCAGCTCATTGTAAGACCAACCTGGCTAACCATGTTCTGACCCATAGCAAGCAGCTCACGCTTCTTTGCATACAGCATTTCAGAAATGTTTCCAGCGTCACCCTTGCCCTGCTCTGTGATAAGCTGTTCAGCTCTCTTAAGCTCAGCTACGATGTTGTCTGACTGTTCCTGTGTCATATCGATTGTGTTGAAGTAGTTCTTTGCCTGATTCTTGTATTCCTCAGAAATAACCAGCTTCTGACCCTTCATGACTACAGAACCGTTGAGTTCGTTAAGAACAGCCTGCTCAGCTTCGTTGATATCAGCAGCCATAGCTGAAACTGATACCGTACTTACCAAAGCAGCAGCTACCAACAATGATGCAATCTTTCTCATAACCTTCGTCGCCTCTCCTTTTTATATTTTAAGCAAAACAGGACGGCATTAGCCATCGTATATCTTGCTTAATGACTGTATTATAACATATATTTTTTATCTTGTAAAGCAAATTTTTTACAAACAATAGGTAATGACGTATTACAAATATTGTTAAATTATCATAATACGCTGATTTTATAAATTTATATAATACGATTTATAATTATCATACTATAAATAAATTCCTGAATTTTCATAAACTATTCTGTCATAGGCAGAATATCATTTCTTGTTTTCCTCATCGGACGGCTGATATATTACAACAGGTGTTCCTACCTCGACAAGCTCGTACATTTTCTGCACCTTGTCATAAGGGGTGTTTATGCAGCCGTGAGAGCCGTTGTACATATAGGTATTTCCGCCGTACTCGGAGTCATATCTCCAGTTGGCATCGTGTATTCCCTGTCCGTCATAGGTTACTGCCATCCAGTAGTTTACATAGGTATCCCACGTTTCGCCTACAAGGTTTGCCGGTGACTGCTTGAAGTATACTTCGTGAAGTCCTGTTTGGGTATCCCTGTAATATCTCAGTCCTGTTACTACGGGCGTTGAAATCTCAAGCTTGCCCTTTCTGAAATACCACATATGCTGCATATCAAGGTCTATTTCTATATAGGTATCTCCTACATTGTATTTATCTACCTTGTTGGACTGTGTGCATTTTATCTTCTTTACCGTACTGTTGCTGTATATCTTCTGCTTCTTGTTTACGGTGTAATAAGCACATACTTTCATATAGTATGTCTTGTTTGCTTCAAGCTGTTTGGTGAGGAAAATGGTATCTTCAGTTGTGCCGTATGACTTGAAGCCGCTGTCCTTTTTATCGGAAACGAAAATTTCATAGCCTTCCGCACCGCTTACGGGATACCACTTTGCCATAAGTCTTTTAAGACGGCTGTATGCAGTAACCTCGGGTGTGGAGGTTACAGTTCCGCATATTACTTCACGGTAATCGCCGTAGTAATACTTATCCTTTGATTTGAAGTAGGGAACTACTCTGTAGCAATAGCCCTGACATGAATTGAGGTCTTTTTCCTCGAACGTTGTCTTGTTTCCGCCCTTTACAACAGCGTACTTTATATATTTTCCGACATTGCTTGTATACTCTGCGTTGCCGTACTCGTCATATGTCACTTCGGTTTCGTAATCGTACTCATTATCTGTCTTTCTGTAGATTACGTAACCGCTTGCTCCTTCGGACTTTTCCCACTTTATTCTGAGGTAATCCGTGCCTTTTTTATCGTTTACCAGAGCTTTCACCTGAGAGGGGCTTGTTGCGGTATCTATGACGGTACTTTTTTCGCTGTAGGATTTTTCTCCGTCAACCTCAATGTAAGCCTTTATATAATAGCTGTAGGCTTTTGAGGGAGTAAGTCCCTTGTCTGTATATTTTTCTGTTCCTTTTACGTCACAGATTTTTTTATACGTTTTTCCGCTTTTTTCGTCCATACGGTAAACGGTATATCCTGTTGCGTCCTTGACCTTGCTCCATTTAAGCGAGATTGATTTTTCATTCTGAGCTGCAACCTCGAATTTTTTTACCGCAAGAGGACTTGATGCGGTTTTCAGGGATTCGGATTTGCTGTAAATTCTTTCGCCGTTCTGCACCTGATATGTGCGTATAGCATAGTCATATTTTTTTCCCGATGAAACGGTCTTATCCTTGAACTGAAGCGTATCGGGATTGTCTATATCGGCAATTTCCTTAAGGGCGTTTTCTGAGTTGCTTTCTTTGCGGTAAACGCTGTAACCGTCAGCATTTATTCCCTTATCCCATTTCAGTGTTACTGAACTTTCTGTCTGGCTGTACGCATCGAAAAAATCAACGCAGCCGAGCTTATTATCCGCAGATACCCCTGTTGCAAAAATTCCTATTCCTGCAATCACAATGGCTGCGGCTGTTATTTTTTTCAAATATTCCTTTTCCAATTTAATACTCCTATAACCTGTAAAATAAAAACAAAAAATTTTATTCCTACTCACGCTAAGCATTTTATCACGATTATTTTTTATTTTCAATACTTGAATAACCCAAATTTCGACCAAAGAGCATTTTTATCATTATCGGTCAAATATAGTACTCTCTCAACAAGATTTTTTGTAAAAAAAATAGTTAAAGGGCTTCGCCCTTTAAAATCCTGACGAGGGCTCTGCCCTCGACCCGCAAGCCTTTGAAAAGGCTTGACCTAAACTTTATGTTTTACTTTTTTTCTGTATCTTTGAAAAACTTAAAATATTGATTTTATCTCAGTTACATAATATAATATATCTGTATAATTTCAATTTAAAATTGTGTGGAGTGATTTTGTGGATAGTCTTATTAAAAGAACCTGGGCTGAAATTAATCTTGATAACCTTGAACATAATTACAGGGTTATCCGCAGCAAAGCCGACAAAGGCTCTATGCTGTGCTGCGTGATAAAGGCTGACGGATACGGTCACGGTGCAGTTCAGGTTGCAAAGCTGTACGAAAAACTCGGAGCTGACTGGTTCTGTGTTTCCAATATTGAGGAAGCTCTTGAACTCAGAAACAACGGTATCTCACTTCCGATACTTATTCTGGGATACACTCCTGCCGAATGTGCGGAAATTCTCAGCCGCAACAACATCTCTCAGGCATGCTACAATATTGAGTATGCTGAATCCCTTTCGGATTATTCTGTAAAGCAGAATGTCACCGTAAACATTCACCTGAAGCTTGATACGGGAATGTCGAGAATAGGTCTTATGTGTCAGAGCTTTGACCGTGATATGGGAAGTATAGATATTGCCGAAAAAATATGCAGACTTCCTAACCTTTACCCTCAGGGTGTTTTTACGCATTTTGCAGTAAGCGATGAAGCTGAGGAGGGCAGAAGCTTTACAATGCAGCAGTTTGAATGCTTTATGTTTGCGGTAAATGAGCTTGAAAAACGTGGAATAAAGTTTGATATAAGACACTGTGCCAACAGCGGTGCTATTATAGATTACCCTATGACACATCTTGATATGGTGAGGGCAGGCATAATACTTTACGGACTGTATCCCTCGGAAAAATTAAAGGGAAGAATTGACCTTAAACCTGCTATGGAGCTTAAAAGCGTGGTTTCTCTTGTAAAGAATGTTTTTGAGGGTTCTACGGTAAGCTACGGAAGAACCTATACTGTACATAAGCCTGTACAGAAAACCGCTACAGTACCCGCTGGCTATGCGGACGGCTTTATCAGAAAAAACGCCGAAAAAGGATATGTCAATATAAATGGCAGGAAAGCGAAAATTCTGGGCAGAATTTGTATGGATCAGTTTATTGTTGACGCTGACAATATCGAAAATATAAAAATCGGTGATACGGTAACTCTTTTCGGCTGCTCTGAAAATACTCCCTCGGCAGATGATATTGCAAAGTGGAACGATACTATAAATTATGAGGTTGTCTGTCTTATAAGCAAGCGTGTTGCAAGGGTTTACCTCAGAAACGGCAGAGAAGTAGAAACGGTTGACCGTATACTTAACGGTTAGTTTTGGTTCGTTAAAATATTGATAAAGAGGTTGTGAAAATATATGAAGCTTCTTGTTCTTGACGGAAACAGCATTCTTAACAGAGCATTCTACGGAATAAAACTGCTCACCACCAAAAACGGAGAGTATACAAACGCTGTGTACGGATTTATGACTATGATGCTGAAAATTCTTTCCGATACATCTCCGGATGCGGTTGCGGTTGCATTCGATATGAAAGCTCCTACATTCAGACATAAAGAGTATGAAGGCTATAAGGCAAACCGTCACGGTATGCCGGAAGAACTTGCCTCACAGCTTCCGATTGTAAAGGAGCTTCTGATGGCACTCGGATATAAGCTTGTGGAATGTGAGGGCTTCGAGGCAGACGATATACTCGGAACTCTTGCGGGAGAATGCGAAAAAAGCGGAAATTCCTGCATACTGGCTACGGGCGACAGGGACAGCTTACAGCTTGTCAGTAAAGATGTAAGCGTAAGACTTATAACTACTAAAAATGTTGTCACCTATAACGAAAGCAAGATTATGGAGGATTACGGAGTTGTTCCGAAACAGCTTATTGATATAAAGGCTCTTCAGGGCGATACATCAGACAATATACCGGGAGTTAAGGGCATAGGTCAGAAAGGTGCTTCCGACCTTATAATAAAATTCGGAAGCATAGATTATATATATCAGAATTTGGATTCGCTCGACTTAAAACCTGCTATGAGAAAAAAGCTTACAGAAGGTAGGGAAAGTGCATACCTGAGCAGATTTCTTGGAGAAATTTCAAAAAATGCACCCATAGATAAAAACATCAACAGCTATATACCCGAAAAATCGGAAAGAGAAAAGGCTTTGCGTATTATGACAAGGCTTGAACTTTTTTCTCTTATCAAAAAGCTTGGTCTTGATGAAGCCGTTATTGATACGTCGGAAAAAATTTCGGATTCTGATGTCACCATACCTGAAAAAATTTTCAGGGGAAAAGTATCTGCCGATGGTATAGGAAACATCGTAAAAAATTCTGATACGGTATACGTTATAAAGACAGATGAATTTGTATGCTTCTGTGCGGACGACAGCGTTTATATTTCAGAAGATACAGACAAGGCTCTGTGCGTAATATTCGGCTCGGACTGCAAAAAAGTAACTCACTGTGTAAAGCCTGTTTTTTCGGTTCTGGATAAGCTGGGTTCTGATGATAAGGGCTGTATAATCGATACTGAACTTATGGCTTATCTGCTGAACCCCTCTGCCGCTTCATACGATACGGAAAGACTTATGAGCGAATACTGCGGTAAAAGTATAAATAAGGCTGTAAAAGTTGATTTTTCGGAATTTGCCGAAACTGACGAGGCTGTAAAAGAGCTTGTAATAAGAACTGCGGCTCTCGAAGAAATCAGCCGTACACTTGAAAACAAAATAAAGGAAAATAATCAGGAAAATCTTTTGCTCAACATTGAAATTCCTTTGGCTAAGGTTCTTGCAAGTATGGAAAATACAGGCTTTATGGCTGACAAAGAGGGTATCAGCGAATTTGGAAATACTCTTGGCTTACGGATAAAGGATATTGAACAGCGGATATATACACTCGTTGGAGAGGAATTTAACATAAATTCACCCAAACAACTGGGAACTGCATTGTTTGAAAAGCTGCAGCTTCCGCCCCTGAAAAAAACTAAAAGCGGATACTCAACAAATGCTGAGGTTCTTGAAAAGCTTATAGACGAACACCCTGTCATTGAGCTTATTATGGAGTACAGACAGCTTGCAAAGCTTAAATCAACATATTGTGACGGTCTGCTCAAAGTAATAGGCGAGGACGGAAGAATACATTCAAGCTTCAATCAGACTGAAACACGTACAGGAAGAATAAGCTCCACCGAACCCAATTTGCAGAATATTCCCGTAAGAACGGAACTCGGAAAGGAAATGCGGAGGTTCTTTATTGCGAAAAAAGGCTGTGTTTTGGAAGATGCGGACTACTCACAGATTGAACTCCGTGTACTTGCTCATATTGCCGATGATACGGAAATGTGCCGTGCTTTCAGAAATAATGACGATATTCACGCAATTACGGCTGCTCAGGTATTCGGTAAGGGTATTCCGCTTGAAATGGTTACTCCTGTTATGAGAAGCCGTGCCAAAGCTGTAAATTTCGGAATAGTTTACGGAATAGGTGCGTTCTCTCTCTCAAAGGATATAGGCGTTACAGTAAGAGAAGCTAAAAAGTATATATCCGACTATCTGACACATTACAACGGTGTGGATAAGTATATGAATGACGTAATATCTGATGCAAAGGATAAAGGCTATGTTGAAACTATGTTCAGCCGCCGCAGATATTTGCCTGAGCTTTCGTCAAGCAATAAGAATATACGTGCATTCGGTGAGCGTGTTGCCCGAAATATGCCTGTTCAGGGAACTGCCGCTGATATAATAAAAATAGCTATGATAAGGGTTTATAACAGGCTCAAAGCTGAGAAACTCAAGGCAAAGCTTATTTTACAGGTTCACGATGAACTTATAGTTGAAGCTCCCGAAAACGAAAAGGAAACTGTAAAGCAAATTCTTCAGTACGAAATGGAAAACGCTGCAAAACTTAAAGTTCCTCTTGTTGCTGACGCAAACTACGGAACTACATGGTACGACGCTAAAGGCTAGTCGCTTCGTGGCGATTGCAGCCGACAAAAGCAAAGCTTTTGTCCTGTTAAAGGGCTTTACCCTTTAACGCCTTGCGGAGTACTCCGCAAGGGGCTGCAATCGCCGCCATAGTCGCTGCTTAAAAATAAAAATATGTACGAAAGGACGGATTTTTATGTGGAAAGAAATGAAAGAATTCATAGGATATATGGACGAAAAAACAAGCGTTGAACTTACCGAACAGGAAAAAAAGGCTCTTAACGAGGAGCTGCAAATTAAAATCGGTTATTTTCAGCACGAAAGAATTGTTCATCTTATTGTTATGTTTCTCGTGGCTATATGTACGCTTCTTTCACTGCTTGCGTTTGTCGCATTCGGCAGTATAGGAATAGCACTTCTTTTTGTAGCACTTATGGGACTTTTTGTCCCATACATAGTTCACTATTATCACCTTGAAAACGGTGTTCAGAAGCTGTATACATATTACGATAAAGTCAAGTGAAAGGATAAATCAAATTGAACATACTGTTTGTTTGCACCGGAAATACGTGCAGAAGTCCTGCGGCAGAGGGAATTTTTAAGTTTCTTATTAAAGATGATGATAAGCTGAAAAACATCAAAGCGGAAAGTGCAGGCTTAATGGCTGAAATCGGGGCAGGTGCTTCCGTCAATTCCGTAAAGGTATGTATGGAGGACTACGGAATTGATATATCGTCCCACAAGTCAAGACAGCTTACAGAAGACATTATAGAAAATACCGATTTGTTTGTATGTATGACTATGGGACACGCTCAGGCTCTTATGGGCTTTGGCGTACATAAAAATAAAATCTATGTGCTTGATGTAAGCGACCCCTACGGCGGAAACATCGGTATTTACAGACAATGCTGCCGTCAGATATACGAAAAGCTCCAGAAGCTTGCGGAGCTTATCAGAAGGAAGTATCCCGATGGAATTTGATATTATAAAAATGAGTGAGACTCATATTTCCGAAATCGCAGAGCTTGAAAAAATATGTTTCAGTAAGCCGTGGTCGGAAAATACTCTGAGGTATCAGCTAACCGATGACTGTGCAAATTTTTTCGCCGCAGTAAGTAATAATAAAATTATAGGCTATTGCGGCTGTCACATAGCGGCTGACGAATGTTACACTGACAATATCGCCGTTTTTCCCGATTACAGAAAAAACGGCTTGGGTAAGGCTCTGACAATTAAGCTTATAGAAACCGCTGAAGAAAAGAACTGTGCTTTCATCTCGCTGGAAGTTCGTCCGTCAAATACAGCGGCAGTTCATATGTACAAAAAGCTTGGCTTTGAAATTGTCGGAAAACGCAGAAACTTCTACTCCTCCCCTGCCGAAGACGCTCTTATTATGACACTATATTTTAAAAAGGATTGAAAACCTATGAAAATCTTATCTATAGAAAGCTCCTGTGACGAAACTGCCGCAGCAGTTGTTGAGAACGGAAGAAAAGTTCTTTCCTCTGTAGTAGCCTCTCAGGTGGAGGAACATAAGCTATACGGCGGAGTAGTTCCCGAAATAGCTTCAAGACGACACGCAGAAGCTATCAGCGGAGTTGTTTCTCAGACACTCGAAAATGCAGACACCTCTCTTGATGATATTGACGCTATAGCTGTTACATATGCACCCGGTCTTATAGGAGCTTTGCTCGTCGGAGTAAATTTTGCAAAGGGACTGGCTCTTGCAAAAAATATACCTTTAATTCCTACTCATCATCTGCGTTCCCATATAGCTTCAAATTATATAGCACACCCCGACCTTAAACCTCCGTTTCTTTGCCTTGTTGTAAGCGGCGGACACAGCCATATTATTCTCGTTGAGGATTACACAAAAATGAAAATTATCGGAAGAACCCGTGACGATGCCGCAGGTGAAGCTTTCGATAAGGCTGCCCGTACTATGGGTATGCCCTATCCCGGAGGTATTGCACTGGATAAAATTGCAGAAAACGGAAATCCTGATGCTTTTGTGCTTCCGTTTCCAAAAGTCAGCGGTTCTCCTTACGATTTCAGCTTCTCAGGCTTGAAAACGGCTGTAATTAATCTTATACACAACGCCTCTCAGAAAGGGGACAAGCTGCCTGTTGAGGATTTGTCCGCATCTTTCAGAAAAGCTGTAGTAAACTGTCTTACAACAAACCTTATGAAAGCCGCAGATGATACACAAAGCAATACGATAGTTATAGCAGGAGGGGTTTCTGCCAATTCACTGCTGAGAAACTCATTACAGAAATTGTGCGATGAAAAAAACATCAGGCTCTATATGCCGCCAAAGGAGCTTTGTGGAGATAATGCCGCTATGGTAGGCTCTCAGGGTTACTATGAGTTTCTTGCAGGAAATACGGCAGGACAAAATCTTAACGCTTATGCTACAAAATCCATTGAAGAAGGCTGAGTATATAATAATTCCGAAAATTAAATTAAACATTAAGCATAAAAAATCGAACTGAACTTAATAAAGGAGCATAATATTATGGCAAACAATCTTTCAGAAGAAGTTAAAACTTTATTAGCCGATTATTTTGAGGCATGTGCTCATCTGTACGGAGTAATTCCGCTGAAATCCTTTCTTAAAATTTATAACAGTCAGAATGAAGCTGTATCTGAAAAAGATTTCATTGACTTTGTGGAAAATTTTGATTTTGAAAGCAAACATTATGACATAGTAGGAGAAGACGAAGTGTATGAAGATGTTGAAGCTTTGGAAATCATTGATAAGGATTTGGCAGAGGAATACTGTTACATACTCGACGACTGGGACGATTATATCAATATAAAAGAAAGACAGTCAGGTATTCCTTATTATGTACCGTCAAAGGAAAAATTACTGAAGTACAAAGATGAATACTATTTTGAAAAAACTCTCGAATTTATAAAGTTCAGAGCATTCCTGCGTAACCAGTCATATCTTACAAAGAAAAAAGCTGATGATATTGCAGAAGATGCTATAAGCTTTTTGTCATTGGGTGACGACACGATAGGAGATGTTATTTCTGATGCCGTTCGTATGGGATTGAATATAAAAAATAAAAGCGAAAAAGATGAATTTTTCAGACTGCTTTATGAACTGGACAAAAATGTAAGAAAGCATATCTACGGCGGACATACATACAATGAGTTAAGAAGAATAATTCCTTTTTTCCGCTAAGCAGAAAATAAACGCGTGGCAGCGATTGCAGACCACTGTCGAACTTTGTTCGACAGATAAGCCAAAAGAGATTTCCTCTTTTGGCTTATCACAAGCTTTGCTTGTGACTGTCTGCAATCGCTGCCACGCTCTTTTTTAAGGGATTTGCCCTTAAAAAATCCCACCAAAGGCTCTGCCTTTGGAAACCGTGAACTTTTGAAAAAGTTCAATCAAAACTTTCCCGTTTTTTGTTTATGAGTTTTTGTCTACCTGATGAAACTTTTTCAGATTTCCTGTTTTTTCGCTTCTCTTGTCAAGCTCAGTCAGAACATCGTCCATTGTTATTCCCTGATTAACCATCATAACAGTAAGATGATAGATAAGGTCTGCTATTTCGTATACGGTTTCTCCGTTATCGTTGTTTTTTGCGGCGATTATCGTTTCACTGCATTCTTCTCCGACCTTTTTCAAAATCTTGTCAAGTCCCTTGTCAAGCAGATAACAGGTATAAGAACCTTCTTTGGGATTTTCTTTTCTGTTTACTACTGTATCATAAAGTGCATTAAGTACGTCATTACTCATTTGTATTTTCTCCTGTATCAAAGCTTTTTATTTTTGTATAGAAACAACTGTGGTTTCCCGTGTGACAGGCTGCTCCTGTCTGTTCAACGGTAATAAGCAGGGTATCATCATCGCAGTCTGTGTATATATCCACTATTTTCTGAAGATGTCCCGATGTTGCTCCCTTATTCCAGAGTTCCTGTCTTGAACGACTGTAAAACCACGTATAGCCTGTTTCAAAAGTTTTCTGAATAGACTCCCTGTTCATATATGCAAGCATAAGAACCTCTCCTGTAGAGGCTTCCTGAATAATTGCGGGAATAAGCTCACTTTTTTTAAAAAATCTTTCAAAGTCCATCAGTTTTTATTCTCCTTGTTTATCATCTCATCAGAAAGCGATGAAGCCTGAATTGCCGCCTTGAGATTCAAATCTCCTGTGTAGATAGCTCTTCCTGTAATTGTTCCGTACAGCTTCAGTGCCGAAACATTCAGAATATCTTTAAGACACGAAATTCCCCCGCTGGCTATGATATGGCACGAAACCGAATTCTGAAGCTCATCGAGCTGACCGAGATTAGGTCCTGACAGCATACCGTCCTTTGATATGTCGGTAAAGATTATATATCTGACACCGATATTCTCCATTCTTTTGGCAAGGTCTATGTAATTTATCTCAGACTTATCAGTCCAGCCTTCGGCACATACCATTCCGTCAATAGCATCTATTCCTACAGCTATTCTGTCACCGTAAAACCTTACTGCCTCCTTAACAAAATCGGGATTTTTTATTGCGGCAGAACCCAGTATCACACGCTGTATTCCGTTATTGAGATACATCTCGATACGTTCCATATTGCGTATTCCTCCGCCGACTTCTACCTTTAATCCCGAAGTTTTCGCAACATCTATAATCAAATCCTTGTTCTGTACAGACGCATCTTTTGCTCCGTCAAGGTCTACCATGTGCATCCACTCAGCTCCTGCTTTCTTAAAGCTTTCAGCCGTAATGTAAGGATTTTCGGCAACTTTCTCTACCGTGTTGTAGTCGCCTCTTTGCAGACGTACACACTCACCGTTCTTTATATCTATAGCAGGTAAAATAATCATAAATTTTTCTCCTTTCGGAAAACTCAGTCAATACTGCCCTTTGTCGAAAGAGCCTTTCCCTGACCGTTTTCCCTGACAGCACATCTCAGGGCATGTGCCGCAGCCTTGAATATAGCTTCAACAATATGGTGACTGTTCGCACCATACTCGCTTTTTATATGCAGGGTTATACCTGAATTGAATGCAAAGGCTCTGAAAAATTCCTCCGTCATACAGGCATCATATTCTCCTATGACTGCCTGCGGATAGTCTGCACTGAACACAAGAAACGGTCTGCCGCTTACATCAGCACTTGCAAATGCAAGTGCTTCGTCCATAGGTATATAAAAAGAGCCGTATCTTTCTATTCCGCTCTTATCACCCAAGGCTTCGTAAAAGGCTTTTCCGAGAACTATTCCGGTATCCTCTATTGTATGATGACAGTCTACATATGTGTCACCCTCAGCCCTTAGTTTTAATCCGAAACCGCCGTGTACTGCAAATGCGGTAAGCATATGGTCGAAAAATCCTATTCCTGTTTCAATATCAACCTCTCCGCCGTCCAGACAAAGTTCTGCTGTTATATCTGTTTCTTTGGTTTTTCTCGTTTTGATTGCGGTTCTCATAATAAAGCTACCTCTCAGGCTAAAAATTCTCTCAGCAGTTCCAAAACCGTATCGTTCTCCTCCTGCGTTCCCGCAGTTATGCGAAGGTATTCGTTCATATACCTTATCGCAACTCCCCTGCTCAAAAAGAAATCGAAAATTTCCCTGCTCAGCTCCGTTTTTATAAATACAAAGTTTGAGCAGCCCTCAATTACTCTCAGCTTGTCAGAATAATTGTTCTCAATTTCTTTTAGGCTATTATACAAACTTTCTCTCAAACTTACAATAGAGTTTCGTCTGTTTTGTAAAAACTCTTTATTTTTATATATGATTGTTCCTATTTTTTGTGAAACTGTGTTTACATTATAAGGCGATTTTACAGCTCTTAAAGCCTTTGTGTTTATTTCATTTGTAACGGAAAAGCCTAAACGAATTGCCGCAGCTCCCACTGCCTTTGACGCTGTACGCATAATAATAAGATTATCGTACTCGTTTACACTTTCAAGAAGCGATTTATCCCAGAAGTCCATATATGCCTCGTCAAGTATGACAAGTGCGTCAACTGACGTTATAAGCTTTATAATATCGTCCTTCATTATTCCCTTTGACGTGGGATTGCAAGGATTTGAAAAAATAACTCCTCTTGCTCCGCTTTCCTTTACCTTGCTTATAACAGTATCAATATTTACCGTAAGGTCAGCATTCTTTTCTGCCGATACACAGTTAAGCTCTCCCAGTGAGGCGTAAAAGCGGTACATAGAAAAATCAGGCTCTACAGTTACAAGCGTT
>ONBJ01000023.1 GCA_900316025.1 uncultured Eubacteriales bacterium | reverse complement strand
AGATACCTGCGGATTTATCCGCAGGCAAACTAAAGGCTTTGCCTTTAGTTCATCAAAAGCTTTGCTTTTGATGTCTGCAACCGCCCCCGGCGTTGACGGAGGCTTACAGCTTGAAAAAGGAGATTTTACATAATATGTTCAGAAAAATGAGAAGATTTAATCAGCAGATTTCCTTATCTGAAAGCATTGAAATTCTTGAAAAAGGAAAAACAGGAGTTCTTGCCGTGCTTGGCGATAACGGCTATCCTTACACAATACCACTTAATTATGTATATTCGGATAACAAAATTTACTTTCACTGTGCAAAAACGGGACATAAAATTTCTGCTTTGCAGAATTGTGACAAGGTGTCTTTCTGTGTAGTTGATAAAGATGAGGTCGTTGCAGAAAAACTTACAACATATTTCAGAAGCGTTGTTGTTTTCGGAAAAGCAAAAATCCTGACCGAAACGGAGGATATAGTAAAAGCTGCTCAGATACTCGGCTTAAAATATTATAACAATCCTGAATTTATAGACAGTGAAATTCAGAATTTTATAAATACTCTTTGCTGTGTTCAGATTTCCGCCGAGCATATCACAGGAAAGCAGGCTAAAGAGCTTATTTCAGAGCAAAATCCCCGATAGTTGCGAACTATCGGGGATTTTGCTGTCTTTTTTAAAATATTTCCTATCTGAGCTGAGCGGTTGAAAATCAAATAGTTACTGTCAAAATTTGCAAAGCAAATTTTGTTTGGATTTTGACGAGTTTAAGGGCTTCGCCCTTAAAAATCCCACAACGGGCTTTGCCCCTTGACCCCACCACTTTTGAAAAAGTGGACAAAACTTTTAATTGTCATAGCTATACAATGAAAAAATCGGCATAATGTTCTGAACATCACACCGACTTTTTTCATTTATATACAATTATTTTGTAAGACTGTTCTGAATAGCAACAGCAACAGCAACTGTAGCACCAACCATAGGATTGTTACCCATACCGAGGAAGCCCATCATCTCAACGTGAGCAGGAACTGATGAAGAGCCTGCAAACTGAGCGTCTGAGTGCATACGTCCCATTGTATCGGTCATACCGTAAGAAGCAGGGCCTGCAGCCATATTGTCAGGGTGCAGAGTTCTTCCTGTACCGCCACCCGAAGCAACCGAGAAGTATTTCTTGCCCTGTTCGTTGCATTCCTTCTTGTAGGTACCTGCAACGGGGTGCTGGAATCTTGTCGGGTTGGTTGAGTTACCTGTAATCGAAACGTCAACCTTTTCATAGTGCATTATAGCAACGCCCTCACGAACATCGTCTGCACCGTAGCAGCGAACATTTGCACGCTCACCGTTTGAGTAGGGAGTTTCTTTTACTATTGTAAGCTCGCCTGTAAAGTAATCGAACTTAGTCTGAACATAGGTAAAGCCGTTAATTCTTGAGATAATCTGAGCAGCGTCCTTTCCAAGACCGTTGAGGATTACTCTGAGGGGCTGCTGACGAACCTTGTTTGCATTACGAACAATACCGATAGCACCCTCAGCAGCAGCGAATGACTCGTGTCCTGCAAGGAAAGCAAAGCATTCTGTATCGTTGCTGAGAAGCATAGCAGCCAAATTTCCGTGACCAAGACCAACCTTACGGTTTTCAGCAACAGAACCGTCTATACAGAAGCTCTGCAAGCCTACACCGATGTATTTTGCAGCTTCCTCTGCATTTTTAGCACCTGCTTTCAGTGCGATAGCTGCACCTACACAGTATGCCCAGCATACGTTTTCAAAGCATATAGGCTGAATACCCTTGGTAATTTCGTAAGGGTCGAAGCCTGCATTTTTACAGATTTCACGGCTTTCCTCTACGGAAGCGATTCCGTACTGAGCAAGAACGCCGTTGATTTTTTCAATTCTTCTGTCATAATTTTCAAATAAACTCATGCTTCACACCTCCTTAGTCTTTACGGGGATCGATATATTTTGCTGCACCGTCAAACTGTCCGTAATGACCCTTTGCTTTTTCGATAGCCTCATTAGCGTCCATACCGCCCTTTATGAAGTCCATCATCTTGCCAAGGCTTACAAACTCATAGCCGATAATCTCGTTGTCCTCATTGAGAGCAACTCTTGTGCAGTAACCTTCGGTCATTTCAAGATAACGGGGGCCTTTCTCACGGGTAGCAAACATTGTACCAACCTGTGAGCGAAGTCCTTTACCAAGGTCTTCAAGTGAGGCACCAACCAAAAGACCGCCCTCAGAAAATGCACTCTGAGTTCTTCCGTATACGATTTGCAGGAAGAGTTCTCTCATAGCCGTGTTGATAGCATCACAAACGAGGTCTGTGTTGAGAGCCTCGAGAAGAGTTTTTCCTATAAGAATTTCTGATGCCATAGCTGCGGAGTGTGTCATTCCTGAGCAGCCGATAGTTTCAACAAGAGCCTCCTCGATAATTCCGTCTTTAACGTTGAGTGTGAGCTTGCAGGCACCCTGCTGAGGTGCACACCAGCCTATACCGTGTGTAAATCCGGAAATATCCTTGATTTCTTTTGCCTGAACCCACTTGCCCTCTTCGGGAATAGGTGCAGGGCCATGATATGCACCCTTGGCGACGGGACACATATTAGATACTTCTGCTGTGTAATACATACGCTTTTCCTCCTTAGATTTAATAAAAGGCTGACAATATCCTCGTAAATCTCAGACATCGCCAGCCATAAAAAAGCTGCTTGGGCTTACCAAGGGAGGGAACACCGCCCTCATTGTTTTATTATAAAATAGAAACGGTTACAAGTCAATACATTAATGAATTTTCTTACGAAATTCCGAATATACACACATACAAAATTAGTAACATTTACAATGCAAAACCATTATCCCATATATTATATACAAAAACATAAAGTTTAGGTCAAGCCTTTTCAAAGGCTTGCGGTTTCCAAAGGCAGAGTCTTTGGTGGGATTTTTAAGGGCAAAGCCCTTAAACTACTTCACTCCTCTTTTATATTGCTCATTATATTCATAGCTATTGCGGTTATATCATCGTCATAGCCGTCATCATCACGATTGCGTGTTTCGGCTATGATTACCTGTGCCATTTCCTGAGCACTTCCGTCCGTCCAGTTTTTCATAATATCCATAATTTTTCTGTCACCTGACGATACCGCACCGTCCGACACCATAAGAACCCAGTCCGTATCCGCAAGGTGTACCGTTTTATGTGCCAGCTTCACATCTGCAAGAATACCTACAGGCAAAGATGAAAAATCTATACGCTCAACTGCTCCGTCCTTTTTCACATAGGTTGCCGTTGCTCCTGCTTTCATAAGCTCGGCTATTCCTGTGAACAGGTCTATGCACACTATGTCCATTGTGGCAAGGGATTCGTCCTCTGACTTGACCATAAGTGCAGAGTTCACCACCTGTAAGGAACAGTCAAAGCCTAAGCCTGCCTTTATAAGTCTTGTCATAATTCCCTCTGCCATACTTCCGTCTACCGCCGCACGACCTCCCGTTCCCATACCGTCACTTATAATCGCTACTATTCTTCCAAGTCCGTCCGTAAAGTAATTGAAACAGTCACCGCAGAGCCTTCCTCTTCCGCTTATGTGCTGAGCACTTCCTATCTGTACATCATATAACGCTCTTTCGCTCATCTGTATCCTGCATTTGTTCGGAACTACACTTATACAGGGAGTATCCATATATCTTCCGCAGGCTTTCGATATTTCCTTTACAAGCTGTGCTTTCTTTATCAGACTTCTGTCCGTATCCTGAACCTCTATTTCTACTGTCATTCTGTTCATTCTGTCGGTACGGCAATTAACCTCTACAGGCGTAAATCCCTGAAGCTTCATCAGTGTACTTACCCTTTCCGATGCCGAAACATCAAACTGAGTATAATTTTCAAATTCTTCTGCCATTTCTGAAAGTATCTCTCCCAGACCCGAAAACTGTCCCGCAACTACCGAGCGTATCTCCCCTACTCTCCTTTCTGCCGACAAATATGCCATATATGAATCGTAATTTTTGTTTACGGAATTTACAATTTCCTGAACTTTGCAGCATTTTTTGGTATAGCTCTCTATAAAATCTTCTGCCGTAATTCTGCCGTTTTTTGTAAGCAAAGATGTCAGCTTTTCAAAATCACGGCTGCTTATATCCTTATCTCTTTCCCAGCAGTATGACCTCAGTCCGCAGCTTCCGCATACATTATCAACAGTCTTTTTAAAAACCGTATCTATATTGTATGAGTACAGCTTTTTCATTTTCCCTGCAACATTCTCAACCGAAGCGGAAACTCCCTCAAGTGCCTTTGCCGCATATTCCAGACGCATTATTACATTTTTTCTCATACTGTCCGAGCCTGTTCTGTCATATGGTACGGCGAACATCTGCGAAACAAAATTTCCTGTTTCTTTCGGTAGAAGAATAAATATAATTCCTGCGGTAAATCCCTCATATAAAGACGCTGTTATCATACGTATGTCCTGCGACTGAAATGCCATAAGCGTATTGCATACAATAAACATAATTGCTGTCGGAACCTTACCTATGTAAGAAAAAAGTCCTGCCATTATTCCTCCGAATGCGTATCCTCCTGCAATAAAGCTTACTGCGTTGTCTGCCATACTGAACACTACTCCCGTTGATACTCCTGCTATACAGCCTCCGCTTACCGAGCCGTATCTTGCACATACAAGAATTATCAGAACCGCACATATTCTTCCGAGTGAAACTCCTCCGAACTGCAAGGCTGTAAGAGCTAAAAGCAGTATGCAGCCGCTCATAACAAGACAGGCTGTTTCCTGATTGTTCAGGGTCGATATTCCTCTTGTACTTCTCAGTATGTTGATTGCTTTGAAATAAAAATATGCTCCTGCCGCAGACAAAAGTGCTTCTATCACAGCCATTGTTATCAGGCTTATCTGATAACCGCCGACTATCGCCAGTATAATTCCTGTGGCAAGCATAGGAATACCTGCAAGCAATACAGGATACAGTATCTTTCCTGTTATTCCCGACAAATCACTCAGCGTCCAGCGAACAGCACATATTGCCAGAATGGTGGCTATATATCGGAAACTGCTCCCCTGCATAATGACAAGATAGCCTGATATTGTTCCTATGACCGTTGCCGCAAGCCGTCTGAACGGAACTGCCGCTACAATTGAAGCCCCGAACGGTGCGTAAGCTCCGAATACCGCCCCTCCCGAAAGCATAAAGCCTGATACTGCGTACATTAAATTCGATAATATAACCTTAAAAGCTCCCGAGGAGAATATACGGGATTCTTCTCTTTTTCTGCCTGATGTAACCTGCTCTTTCATAATTTTGTCCCCCGCAATATTTTTATAATAAAATTATACAGCCTGTCCCTGCGATATATTGTCAACAGCGGTCGGTTATTTTTAATTTATTTTGTAATATTCAATTATTTTTTGCGGCTTGTCAGATTATTTCTGTCGCTGACAATTCAAATGAATATATCATACCAAATCTGATAAAAATACAGATATATTCAAAAGAAAGAGGTCAACCTGAAAATGGATTATATAAATGCTTTCTGGGTAGGCGGAGTTATATGCGTAATAGGACAGATACTCATTGACAAGACAAAGCTGACACCTGCAAGAATACTTGTAAGCTTTGTTGTGGTCGGAGTAATTCTGACCGCACTCGGCATATACAAACCGCTGGTCGAATTTGCAGGAGCAGGTGCTACCGTTCCGCTGTGCGGATTCGGGTATACTATGGCTGAGGGCGTAAAAAAAGCTGTTGCTGAAAGCGGTGCTGTAGGCATACTGACAGGTGGAATAACAGCAGCGGCAGCAGGAATAACCTCGGCAATAATATTCGGGTATATTTTCTCGCTTATAACAAAGCAGCGTGACAAAAGCTGATTGTGTACGGCGATGAATATTGCCTGCGGCTTCGCTCAGGAGGCGATTGCAGACGGCAAAAGCGGACGCTTTTGCCAACTTTCAAGCATACGCTTGAAAGTTCGTTTCGGACGAATGTCCGAAACGGTCTGCAATCGCACACTCTGCCGCACAGGCTCGGACTCGGAAACAGTATGAAACAACGACGGCTGCGGCATACAAATCAATTTGTATACCGCAGCCGTCGTTGTTAATACATATATAGTTGAGGGATATAGGAATTTTCATTTATGAAAAGGCTTTATCCATAAGAGCTTCAAAAGAGAACCTGTCTTGTCTGTAATGTTTAACCTTTACGAAGCTTACAATTATGCTCAGTGCTGCCGAAACAATTGCAAAAGCAGCAAGTACGAACATAATTTTTGTTATATCCTGTCCTGTAGCAATAGTTCTTCTGAAACCCTCCACCGCATAGGAGAACGGGAAGAACGGATTCATCGCTCTGTATATACTCGGTGAAAGGTCGAGAGGATATGTTCCGCCTGCACTTCCGAGCTGCAATACAAGTATAACGATAAGCAGGAAAGAACCTATCTTACCCATCAATACATTGAACAGGTAAATAATACAGGTAAATGAAAGAGCTGTCATAATAGCAAGTGCAAAGGTTCTGCCTACATAAGCAGGACGCATTCCGTTTATAAGCATAAGAAGCGTTACAAGAATTGCTCCCGAACCTATGGCAAAGACTATAAGCTGTAATACTCTCCTTCTTCTTACGTTAATATCTTCCCTTATTCTTTCGGGGTCTTTTTCTACGTTTATCAGAACACAGAAAGCAAGTGCCGCAACCCAAAGACCTGCACACATCATATATGCAGCCATTGCAGAGCCGTTGTTTTCCACTGTGGAAATCTGAGTTTCGTGTGTCTGTACGGGAGATGCAAACATCTCCTTTGAATACTCTGACAGTGATGTTTCACTTGCTTTTTCAGCACCGTCCGATAATCCCTTATACAACTTTTCCGCACCGTTATCCAGTGTTTTCATACCGCCGCCAAGCTTTTCAGAGCCGTCATACAACTGTTTTGAACCGTCCGAAAGCTTTTCCGCACCATATGCAATCTGATTAGCTCCGTCAACAAGCTTTTCAGAATTATTTTTAAGCTGCTGAGTTCCGTCTGCCAGCGTTTCAGAACCGCTTACAAGCTGAGTTACACCATTTGATAAATCAGGAATTTTGCTGTCCAAAGCTGCAATACCGCTGCTAAGCTGTTCCGCACCGTTGTTAAGAGCATCGCTGTTCTTATTCAATTCATTAATGCCGTTTTTCAGTGAAAGCACACCGTCGGTATAAGCAACAAGACCGTCATTCAGTGTTTTTGCACCCTCAGAAAGCTTCTGACTGCCGTTTCTGAGAGTATCGCTGTTATCGGAAAGCGTCTGAGTTCCCTGAGCAAGAGTGCTTACTCCTGTTGTATAGTCATTAAGACCTTCATTCAGGGAAGCTGCACCGTTTCTCAATTCCGAAGCACCGTTGTTCAGTGTATTGCTGTTTCCTGCAAGCTGTGCGATACCGCCTGCAAGGGTATCTGCTCCGACTGTATATGAGCTTACTCCGCTACTGAGATTATATGCTCCGTTTTTAAGACTGTCTGCACCTGTGCTTAAAACTATACTGTTCTGCGAAATCTGTCCTATACCTGCGGCAAGCGTATCTGCTCCCAGCGTATAGGCATTTATTCCACTGCTCAGAGTATCTGCTCCATTCTTTATTCTGAATATGCCTGTACCTAAAGCACTGCTGTTTCTGGATAACTCTCCCAATCCTGCCGCAAGAGTATCCGCACCCGATGTATAGGAATTTATACCCTCTTTAAGCTGATATGAACCTTGTTTCAGTGAAGCCGCTCCGTCATTCAATCCTTTTGCACCGGGTATTATTTTCTTGTCGAGTGCTGACTTTACATTTGCCAGACCGCTGTATAAACCTGAAATCTGCTTTTCTGCCGCAGGAAGAAGTATATCTGAGTTCTTATCTATTACATCTATACTTTTCTTTACCCTGTCTATGGATTCCGATGTTTCCTTTGCCGATGCTCCCGCAGATGACAAGGTAGCCGAAGCATTTTCAAGTCCCTGCTGTGCCTGTGCAATACCTCCGCCTATCTTTCTGGCGGAATCGGTCAGACCTCCGATTATTTCTTTCTGTGTTTCAGCATCTAATTTTTTAAACCAATCAGAAGAGGATATTTTCTGTATTTCATTCTGAAGCTCCTTTACACCCTCTCCTGCACCTGACAATCCAATACCTGTATATTGAAGATTTGCTCCCGTATTTGTAAGATTTGCGGATAAGCCGTTATCTCCTGCTTCCTTTACATTTGAATTTAATTCCGATATACCGCTGTTCAATGCAGAAAGTCCCTGCGAAAGCTGTGTCAGTTTATACTGATTTTCCTCATTTACTGCACTTCCAAGATTATCGGAAATAGTACCAAGACCTTCGTTAAGACTGCTCATTCCGCTGCTGAGAGTTGATGAACCGCTGCTTACATTGTCTATGCCGTTCCTGATACTTTCGGAATTTGCCGCAAGCTGTTTCACTCCGTTGCTTGCTGTATCCACACCTTTAGTATACTCAGCAATTCCGCCCGAAAGCGTTTCCGCTCCCTCTGACAGCTCCGCAGCTCCGTTTCTTAAACTCTGAGAATTTGCGGTAAGCTGCTTTGCTCCGTTATCTGCCTGATTTACTCCGCCCGTATAAGCGTTAATTCCGTCCGACAGCGTTGCTGCTCCTTCTGACAGCTCCGCAGCTCCGCTTCTGAGGTTCTGAGAATTTGCGGTAAGCTGTCCTGCTCCGTCATTTGCCTGATTTACTCCGCCAGTGTAAGAGTTAATTCCCGCATAAAGCGAATCCGCTCCGCTGAGCAAAGCACCCGAACCTGACATTAAAGCCGCAGAATTTTTATTAAGCGTCTGCACTCCGAGATTTGCAGCCTTTACCCCATCGGTATATGATGAAATTCCGCTGTACAGTGTACTGCTTCCGCTGCCAAGCTCTCCCGAACCGGCAACAAGCTTTGCAGAGTTCATATTCAGAGTATCTGCTCCGCTATTTACCTTTGAAACTCCGTCAGTATATTTCAGCAATCCCGATTTCAGCGAAAGCCCTCCGCTGAGAAGTGACTGTACACCTGACGATAAAGCAGGCACACTTCCGTCAAGATTTCTTAAACCGCCTGTAAGCTGCCATGCTCCCGAATTTACTTCGGCTACACCGTCCGTATAAGTTTTTATTCCGTTATCGAGCGTAACAGCACCGTCCTTCAGTTTAAGGGTACTGTCGGAAACAAGCTTCAGATTATCCGTAATCTTACCGTTTCCGTCCTCAAGCTGTTTAACTCCGCTCTCTATCTTATTAGCACCATCTGCCGCACTTCTAAGACTTTTTGCGATATTACCTATTTCGTCAAATACGGACTGCGTATAGCTTTCCGTTACCGAACTTTCTATTTCCCTGCATATTCTTTCCAGAGCTGTGGAACTCATTTTTGACGCAATATAATTTTTGCCCGGATTTGTTGCATAATTCAAATCCATCTTTTTAGGATTATCCGTCATCAGGGTAGTTGAATTTTCCGAAAAATCTTCCGGAATAGTAATTACCATATAGTAAGTTCCGTTTTCTATTCCCTCCTGTGCAGTCTTTTCATCTACAAAGCTGAATTTAAGGGAATCATTCTTTTTCAGTTTATCAACCAAATCATTTCCTATCGAAAGCTTTTTTCCCTGATACTTCACAGGTTTGTCGTGGTTTACTACCGCAACGGGAAGTTCGTTTATATTGCCGTACGGATCCCACATCGAGCCGAGAAATATGCAGGCATATATCGAAGGAATTAACATTACAACGAGCAATGCTCCTGCAACAAAAATTTTAAGAAAAACCGTTCTTTTTCTCTCACTCATACAAATTTCACCTCAGTTAATGAACAAAGTGTTGATTTTCAACCAATATCTATTATAATAGAATATATAAAAAACGCAATAATCAATTTTCAACAGTTTGTGTATTAATAGACATTATTATCATTTTAGTTCAGAAAGGTGAAAATTATGGAAATTCAGGACAGACGTGTAAGAAAAACAAGAGCAATTTTAAAGCAATCCCTTATAACACTTATGAAAGAAAAAAGCATAAAGCACATAACAGTAAAGGAGCTGTGCGAACAATCAGATATAAACAGAGGTACATTCTATCTGCATTACAGTGATGTTTTTGATTTGTTTGAGCAGGTCGAAACGGAATTTTTCAACAATCTTAAAGAAGTTCTCGATAAAAACAGGCATGACAGCACAAATCTTAAAGACACACATCTTGAACCCATATTCAGATTTATTCTTGAAAACAAAGATTTCTGTATAATAATGCTTTCCGAACACGGAGATTTAAGCTTTACCCGAAAGCTTTTCAAATATATATACGACAGGGTCATACAGATTTACGGCAAAGAGTCAGCCTCGGTTGAGCATTGTTACTTTTTCATAGTATACGGATGTGTAGGTCTGATTTTGAACTGGCTCAATACGGGAGCAAAGGAATCGCCTGCCGAAATGGCTTCTCTGGCTGAAAACATTATTCTTAACGGCATAGCAAGGTATCTCTGAGTTAAGCCTGCGGCTACGCTCAGGCTGCGATTGCAGCCGACAAAAGCGTTCCGCTTTTGTCAACTTTCAAGCATACGCTTGAAAGTTCGTTTCGGACATTCGTCCGAAACGGGCTGCAATCGCAGCATTCCAAAGCTCTGCTACAATTCAATATCAACGCTGTACTCACTCAGCCAGAAATTAATCTGAAGCAGATATGCAAGTATCTGAGGTGCTTTCATAAGCTGACCGTACCACGGCGATGATATTCCATCGGGATTTTCCATAATACCCCTGACAGCGTCCTTATCAATAAACTGCATAATCGGAGCATTTTCCTCAATCATTTTTTCAGCGGCGGCACATACCATTGAAAAATATATCGGATTATGGGTTTTAGGATAAGGACTTTTCTTTCTCCATACAATTTCGTCAGGCAGTATTCCCTCCATAGCCTTTCGCACAATACCCTTTTCTCTTCCGTTCAGAGCCTTTATAGACCACGGCATATTGTAGGCATATTCGACAAGCCTGTAATCGCAGAACGGAACTCTCACCTCCAGACCGCTGTACATACTGCATCTGTCTTTTCTGTCAAGAAGTCCCTGCATAAACCAGTTGAAATTAAGCAGGAACATTTCCCTCATACGCCCCTCCAGCGTACTGTCATCGGGCAGCTTATCCGCCGACCTCACCGTTGACAGATACCTTTCACGTACATATTCCTCACCCTTTGGAAGAAGTCCTTTTTTCAGAACGCTTCTCCTTATGTCAAGACTTCTTGACCACGGGAAAGTGTCCTCAAACAGTATCTTCTCGTTGTGATACCATGGATAACCTCCGAAAAGCTCATCTGCACATTCTCCCGAAAGTGCCACGGTAAAATCTTTTTTGACCTCTCTGCAAAAAAGCAGCAGCGATGAATCAACATCTGTCATAGCAGGCAAATCTCTTGCCCTTACACTGTCGTATAAAGCTTCGTAAACGGATTTATTGTCAAGCACTACGTTTTTATGAGTTGTTTCCGCAAAATCACTCATAAGGCTTATATAATCGCTGTCGGAGTTCGGCTGGAAAAGGCTTTTATGAAAATATTTTCCGTTATCCTCATAGTCTACGGAATATGTCGTAAGCTTACCTCTGTTATGCTCTTTGAAGTAATCTGAGGATATTTTGCTTATTATGCTTGAATCCAGCCCACCCGAAAGAAAAGTACAAAGAGGTACGTCCGATATAAGCTGACGTGTGACGGAATCCCTTAAAAGCCACCGCATATACTCTACGGTTTCATCTGTACTGTGCGTATGCGGCTTAGCTTTCAGACTGAAATATTTTCGTTTTTTGAATATACCGTCCTTATAAGTTCCGCACTCACCGGGCAGAAGTTCATAAACGTTCTTAAAAATACCGCTTCCGCCGCTTCTTCCCGGCCCTATGAAAAATATATCCATAAGTCCCTGCTCATCTGCAACGGGCTTCAGAACAGGACATTTCAGCATAGCCTTTATTTCCGATGCAAATAAAAAGCCTCCCTTGTACTGATAGTAAAAAAACGGTTTTACTCCTATTCTGTCCCTTGCCGCAAAAAGCTTTCTGTTTGTATGGTCATAAACCGCAAAGGCAAATATGCCGTTCAGCTTTTCTACGCATTCCTCTCCCCAGTGAATATAGGCAGTAAGCAATACTTCAGTGTCAGAGTGCGTATCAAATGTATAACCATATCTTTTCAACTCGTCAGTAAGCTCTTTTGTATTGTAAAGCTCTCCGTTATAGACTATTGTATATTTTCCGAACTTCCCCTCCTTTGTCATAGGCTGTATACCTCCGTCGGTATCTATAACTGCAAGCCTTCTGTGCATAAGACATACGTCCTTTTCATCGCTGAAAAAAATTCCCTGCTGGTCAGGGCCTCTCCTTTCCAGCGAATGCACCATATTTTCGACAACCGTTCTTTTTTCTGTCAAATCGGTGTACCTGTCAAGCCAGCCTGCTATTCCGCACATATTTTGTAAACCTCCCGTATTTACAGAATCAACATAAGTATGACGCAAAACCATAAAGTTTAGGTCAAGCCTTTTCAAAGGCTTGCGGGTCAAGGGCAGAGCCCTTGCGGTTTCCAAAGGCGGAGCCTTTGGTGGGATTTTCAAGGGCAAAGCCCTTGAACTGCATTAAAAAAATCAAGTGGCTATACCCCAACCTGTTGTCGAAATATAACCACTTGCATATATACATCTTTTATTTAACTATTCCGATTTATCAGCAGCCACAGCCACAGCCGTTGTTATCCTCATTGTTTCCGCAGCATGAAAGAAGAACTATAATAAGAATTATAATCCAGCAGCAGCTGTTGTTTCCAAACAGATTACCAAGACACATAAACATTTGCCTCCTTTCGATTAGTTACACTACATTATATTAAAAATATGTATAGTTGGTGACGGAATTTTTTCAAAATTCCGTTACCAACAGTCAGAAAGCCCCGATACCGCTTGGCGGTATCGGGGCGATTAATAATTTTCGTTAAAGGGTTTCACCCTTTAAAATCCTGACCAAAGGCTCCGCCTTTGGAAACTGCAAGCCTTTGAAAAGGTTTGACCTAAACTTTATGTTTTGTATCAGCGATTTTTTTGAAATCAATCTCCTATTAAAGTTACCTGCAATTCAAAATTTTCTTTTTTTGAGCTGTCATTCTTGGAAATTCTGCAAACCGAAACCTTTACCTTATCGCCTATATCGTGACTATCAAGCACTTTAAAAAGCTTATAGAATGATGTAACTTCAACATTATCAATTTTTGTAATTATATCGCCCTCTTTAAGCTTAGTATTTTTCAGAGGACTTTTGTCCTGAATCTGCTGTACATATATTCCTGCTACCGTATTATTTGCCTTTGCAGTGGTAACAGAAATTTCCTTACTTATTATTCCAAGCTGAGGTCTGTCTGCTACATATCCGTTTTTGATTATACGGTCGGCTATATTCTTGATGGTTACGCTGGGTATTGCAAATCCCATACCCTCATACTGTGTATTTACAATCTTTATTGTATTTATACCCACAACCTGACCGTTAAGATTTGCAAGAGGCCCTCCCGAGTTACCGGGATTTATCGCCGCATCTGTCTGGATATATGTTACGGCACTTCCGTCAAGATTTCTGTCTAAGGCTGAAACTATACCTCGTGTAAGAGAGTTTGAATAGCTGCTTCCCCCCGGACTTCCTATTGCCACAACGTCCTGTCCTACTTTCAGTTTTTCGGAATCCGCAAAGACCGCAGGCGGCATATTTTCCGCATTGTTCGCCTTTAAAACAGCAATATCTGTCCTCACGTCACAGCCTACTACAACCGCAGAAAATTCATCTCCGTCCTTTGTTGTAATATATACGTTGCTTTTTGAATCATCGTTTACAACGTGACTGTTTGTAACCATATAACCGTCACTGCTTATTATTATGCCTGTTCCCTCACTTATCGGAAAATCATCATCGGGATTTTCGTCCTTTTCATAAACCGCAACCGATACAACGCTTATTGAAAGCTTTTCATATGCTTTTTCCGTACTTCCTGCAAATGTGTTGTTGTCTGTAAGATTTATTTCAGGGCCGTCAGGATTGGCATACTTTCCGATGTCTTCGGCTGAGGTTGATTTTTCGGCATATTTTTCGGTCGGCAGTTCAAATTTAAAAATACTTCCGCTTTTATCCTTGAAATTACCGTCTTTAAGTCCTGCATTCCATAAAATCAGCATAACCGTAAGGAATATTGTCAGCAAAGTCATAACAGTCATAAAAACCTTTACTGCAACCGAACCTTTTTTCTTTTTAAGTACAGGAACTGGATAGTACCACATTCCGTTTATAAGCTGAGGTGAAACTCCGTCAGGCAGAAGCACTCCTTCATGATAGGGTACATACTGAACTTCTTCTGAAAATCCATAGCTGACTTGTTTCCGTTCATTTACTGCATACGGATTTCCATAGCTTCGGTTTTCGGGTATGTCAGCCTTATTTTCGTAAATCCTGCTGTCAGAAGAATTTATATCGGGTATTTGTCCGTACTGTTCGGATATATTTATATATTCCTCTGATTCCGATGCAATATCGGCACGGTAAATCTGCTCCTGATTTGGATTTACAGCGTCATTTTCCGTTATGTCAGCTTCACAGGCTGAATTTTCCGAAAAAACGTTATCATTTTCCGTCAAGCATATCCCTCCTTAATCTTCATCTGAATGCTCCTCAGCCTCTGCGTATATAAGACCTTTGTTCTTATCAGACAAATCAGCCGCTTCATTACCGCCTTTTTTCCTGTTGAAGCGGTTTTTCTTTGCCTGAGATTTATCTCTGGGCAGCCAGAGAGTAAAGCTGCAGTATTCATCAACAACACTGCTTGCAGTTATATCTCCGCCGTGAAGGTGCATAATTGTCTTTACTATGTAAAGTCCCAGACCCATTCCGTTTTTATCCTGACTTCTTGATTTATCAGTCTTGTAAAATCTCTCAAATATATGTACAAGCTCGTCAGGCTCTATTCCGTGACCGCTGTTTCTGATTTCCAGCTCTGTACGTTCGGGATATTCTTTAAGGTTTACTCTTATATATCCGCCCGTATCTACAAATTTTACCGCATTCTCAAAAAGATTGTAAATAACCTGATATATCAGGTCAGGGTCGCCCTCTACCTTTACGGGACTCATACAGGTATCAAGTCCCTGAATGTCAATGTGACGTTCTTCAATCTTCTGTTCAAAGGTCAGCAGAGATGTAACGACAGTATCCGCAAGGTTGAACGTCTGCTTCTGAAGGTGAAGCTCGCCGTTGTCTATTCTGGAAAGAGAAAGCATTGACGAAACAAGTCTTGAAAGTCTTTTTACTTCTGTAGAAACAATCCTGAGATACTGCTTCTGTTTATTCTGCGGTATTGTTCCGTCCAGTATGCCGTCTATAAATCCTGCTATGGTTGTCATAGGTGTTTTAAGCTCGTGCGACACATTCGCTATGAAATTCCTTCGTGTATTTTCCGATACCGAAAGCGAATTTGCCATTTCGTTGAATGCTCTTGCCAGTGTTCCTACCTCGTTGCCGCTTGTTACGTGAACTCTGACCGAAAAATCTCCGTTTGCAAGCTTTTTTGCCGCTATTGCCATCTGTCTGAGCGGCTTTATCATCTTGAACGAGAAAAACCATATAATACAGGCAACTATCGCAAAAGTAGCTACTGCCGCATAAAAGAATATTCTCATCATTTCGCCTTTTGCGTTTGAAAAGCTTACCACATCGGTAGTTGCAAATACTATTCCTGTAAGCTCCCTGCTTGAACCTACGTCCGTAATTATGGGTACTGCCGCAACATATCTTGGTTCGCCGTATATTTCTCCTAGACTGCTTTTTATAAAAGTTTTTCCACGAACAGCCTGTTCGCATATATCCTCAGGAACGGTACTGTGCAGATGATTGTACAATCCCGTATCGTTGCAAAGAAGTGTTCTTCCGTTTGTATCAGTAACAAAAATATCCGCATTTATACTTGCCGATATAGTCTGTATAACACTTGAAAGCCATACTGTTTCGGTATCGCCTATGTGAACATTATTGTTTACCACGACTGTCTGTTCCGACATAAGCTCCGAAACTCTTCCTGCATTTTCCAACAGCAGCGACTTTCTGTCCTCGTCGGAATATCTTGCCACAAAGAAAATCAGCATTGTTCCGAGTATAACAAAGCTTATGAATACAATGACAAGACTTACGGTAAGGTATTGTGCAAAAAGACTTTTCCTTCCTGTTACCAGCATATAAATGTCCCCCTCAGTTAATGCTTATATGAAAGTCCTGTAATTCCAATACCATAATTATTCTTTGGTTTCAAATTTATAACCTACTCCCCATACGGTTTTAAGCTCCCATTTGGGCGATACTCCGTCTATTTTTTCACGAAGTCTTTTTACGTGAACATCAACGGTTCTGGAATCTCCGTAGTAATCAAATCCCCAAACCTCGTCAAGAAGCTGATCTCTTGTAAATACTCTGTTGGGCTTGCTTGCAAGGTGATAGAGAAGCTCCAGCTCCTTGGGGGGAGTATCCACCTTTACACCGTTTATTTTCAGCTCATAGTTTGTGAGATTTATGGAAAGCTTATCCCATTCAACCTCTTTTATGTTGGACTCCTCGGGTGAGCTTGTTCTTCTGAGAACTGCGTGTATTCTCGCAAGAATTTCCTTTGCTTCAAAAGGCTTTACAACGTAGTCATCAGCTCCCAGCTCAAGACCAAGAACCTTGTCGAAAACCTCTCCCTTTGCGGTAAGCATAATTATGGGAACGGGTGATTTTTTTCTTATTTCCCTGCATACCTGCCAGCCGTCAAGCTCGGGAAGCATTATATCAAGCATTATAAGGTCGGGCATTTCCTGATCAAAAAGTCTGACAGCCTGCGTTCCTGTATTTGCTATAACCGTATCGTATCCGTCCTTTTCGATGTACAGCCTGAGAAGCTCACAAATATTTGTATCATCGTCCACAATCATAATCTTTTTAGCCCTGTTCATAAAGAAACCTCCTGTTTTATAAACACATTTATTATTGTAAACCGTCTGTAATTATATCATAATAATTCAATCTTGTACATATTATAAAAGATTTGCTAAAAAAAATAATGAACAAAATTAGAATTAAACAAAAATAAAGCCTAAACATTACAAAAGCCTCAGAGCCTTGAATCAGTAACAATATATTATTGACTGATTTATCGGTATATGATATATTTACCGTATAAAAATATGCTGAAAAAGCTTTTATGTCTGCTTACTGTATTTACATTAACTACAGTTTAAGGGCTTTGCCCTTAAAAATTCCACAATGGGCTTCGCCCCTTGACCCCACCGCTTTTGAAAAAGTGGACAAAACTTTTCATTTTTATATCTATTAAATTATTGAAAAATTTTTCATATTTATTATAATTTATCTTGGAATATAAATTTCCGAAATATTTTTTAAGGAGGAAACATATTTGGAAAAACTGTTTAAGCTAAAAGAACACGGTACAACAGTAAGAACCGAAATAATTGCAGGTATCACAACGTTTCTTACTATGGCGTACATAATTTTTCTTAACCCTACCGTAATCGGAAGAAGCAATCCTGCACTTGCAAATCTGCCCGGCACTATGGAGGATACCGCTGTAATTACGGCAACCTGTATCGGTGCGGCTCTCGGCACATGGCTTATAGGCTGGCTGTCAAACTACCCTATGGCTCAGGCTCCGGGACTTGGACTTAATGCTGTGTTTGCATACACACTTTGTCTTGGCTTCGGACTTTCCGCAAAAGCTGCTCTTGCAGGAGTATTTTTAGGCGGTATTTTCTTCATAATTCTTACCGTTACGGGTGCAAGAGCCGCCATTGTAAACGCTATACCACTCAGTCTGAAAAAGGCTATATCCGCAGGTATAGGACTTTTTGTCGCTATTATCGGATTTTCAAATTCCGGTATAGTAATCGGTCAGAGCAGCGGTGCTCCTACTGTAGTAGACCTCGGAAGCTTCGCCAACCCTACTGTTATGATGTCTATTGTTGGTCTTGTAATAATAACCATACTTTTAATCCAGAATGTACGTGGTGCTATATTCATCGGAATGATAGTAACGGCTGTATCTGCAAACATATTTCAGTTTGCTTTCGGCGTTGATATGGGTATAACCGCACCGAAAAGCTTCGTTCCTGCACTCGACTTTTCTATGTTCGGACAGTGCTTTGTCGGTTTCGGAGAGCTTTTCTCTGCTCCTATAGCTTCGCTTATGGCTGTAATTATAACCCTGCTTATGGTTGATATGTTCGATACTATAGGCACTCTCATAGGTGCGGCTGACAAGGCAGGCTACCTTGACGAAAACGGAAATCTTCCCAAAATAGAACGTGCTATGCTGGCTGATGCTCTTGCCACCTCGGCAGGTGCTGTTTTCGGTACTTCCACCGTCACTACATATGTAGAATCAACCGCTGGTATCGCCGCAGGCGGAAGAACAGGTCTTACCTCTACCGTAACAGGTATATGCTTTGCTTTGTCACTCTTTCTTTCGCCGCTGGTAGGTCTTGTTCCTACTTCGGCAACTGCTCCCGTTTTAATCATAGTCGGAATTATGATGTGTTCTTCTCTAAAGGATATAGACTGGGCAGATCTGGAAACAGCCGTACCTTGCTTCTTTACTGTTGTCGGTATGCCCTTCTTCTGGTCTATAACGGACGGTATCGCTTTCGGATTTATCGCTTATCTAGTTGTACGAGTTGCCAGAGCAAAATTCAAGGAAATTCACCCCATTATGTATGTAATAGTTGCTCTGTTTATAGTTATGTATGTTATAAGTGCTTTGCAAAGTATGAGTATTCTTTAATGTTAATCAAAGCCATAGCTGTCCCGACATTCTGTAAGGAAGAATGTCGGGACAGACTTTTTCGCAGCTAAAATTATGATGTGGAAAACGTGAAGTTTAGGTCAAGCCTTTTCAAAGGCTTGCGGGTCAAGGGCAGAGCCCTTGCGGTTTCCAAAGGCGGAGCCTTTGGTGTGATTATCAAGGGCAAAGCCCTTGATAGTTCTTGAAATAAAAAAATATTGTGGTATAATTGTTAATCATAATTCAGGAAATAAGGTGTATGTTTATGAAAAATATAGGTTTTATAGGTGCCGGCAATATGGCAAATGCTATAATAAACGGTATGTTGTCAAATAACGTTGCTTCACCTGAAAATATTTTCGTCTTTGACGTTGACAGCTCAAAACTTGATGCTTTGTCGGAAAAAGGTGTGAATATCTGCAAAGATGCGTGTGAAACTGTAAGAAAAAGCCGTTTTGTTTTTCTCGCCGTAAAGCCTCAGAATTACGGTGAGGTTCTGGAAACAATCAGTACGGCTGTTACGGACAACAACATAATTGTTTCGATAGCCGCAGGTATTTCCATAAATTACGTTGTATCGGCTCTGAAATCAGACTGCGGCTGCGTCCGTGTTATGCCCAATACTCCTCTGCTCTTAGGCTGCGGTGCAACGGCTCTCTGTCCCTCCGAAAATATATCCGATGATGATTTTGACTTTGTCAGAAGAATATTCTCTACCTCAGGTGTATGCCGTGTGCTTCCCGAAAGTCAGATGAATACGGTAATATCAGTAAACGGCAGCAGCCCTGCATATATCTACCTCTTTGCTAAGGCTATGCGTGACTATGCGGCAGAACAGGGTATAGATGAAAAATCCGCTATGGAGCTTATTTGCTCTACACTCATCGGCAGTGCCGAAATGCTGATGAAATCAGGAGATGATGTAGATACTCTTATCAAAAAAGTATCATCACCCGGCGGAACAACGCTCGCAGCTCTGGAAGTGCTTGACAAGGGCGGCTTCTACGAAAATATAAAGGACGCTATGGCTGCCTGTACAAAACGTGCTGAGGAACTTGGCAAATAAGGTATATAAATCTTCTGCAAATCATATAATTTCGTAAAATAAGATTTGCGGGAGTTCTATATGAAAGGTGTTTTGTTGTCGGCTGGCAGAGGCAGACCTCTTATTAAAAAACAGGACGTTGTATATTTTTTGAACAGATATGGTATAAGTACGCTGCTTGGAGCAGGCTTTCTGTTCGGACTGATTTTCGGTGCTTTCTGTGCAGGCGGTGCGGATAAAAACCTTATAGAAAGTCTTAAACTCATATTTGCGTCTGATTTCACTTCAAGATGCAGTCAGAATATTGTTTCGGGCTTTGCTGCGGCTATGACATCAAATTTTATATTCTTTACGGCTAATCTCCTTCTGGGATTTTCTGTATGGGGAAGTATCGGAGTTCCTTTTGTTATCGGCTTCAAGGGTTTTGGCATAGGCATAACAGGAGGTTATTTATACAAGTGTCACGGACTTGCAGGTATCGGCTTCTTTATTCTGATAATGCTTCTTGGAAATACGGTTTCCTCTCTGGCTCTTATGCAGCAGGGTAAAGGCTCTGTAGCGTTCTCGTGTGAGCTTTTTGCAAGAGTAAGAGGTACTTCTCTCAATTCCGGCGAAACAGTATACAGATATGCCGTTAAAAACAGCTTCATACTTATCGCTCTTACCATAAGCTCTATGATTGATGCTATACTGAATACTCTTTTTGCGGACATTTTTGTTTTTGCCTGAGTGCAGACCTTAAAGTTTATGTGCGATTGCACTCAAATAAGACGTACGTCTTATTTGAGCGTAAGAGCTTCGCTCTTACGGCTTTGCGGACAAGTCCGCAAAGCTGCAATCGCACATTCTTCGGCTTTGCTCTGACCCTGTTTTCATATTTCTGAAAACTACATAAGAATTATACTAAATTTGAGGAATATTAAAGATATGGCAAGTAAAAATAAAAAAACAGGCTTTTTCAGCCTGTATTTCAAAAATTTCAGATTAATGCTTATCGGAAATCTGCTTTTTTCCGTTCCGATGGTTATTTCCATTGCTCTTGTTTACGGCATAGCCTTTTTGCTCGGGCAAACGGATAATATGCTGATTATAGGACTTGTTACTATACCTGTCTATCCTTTCTTTTCTGGAGTAACTCAGATAACAAAGGATATTGTGGCAGAAAACGGTAAAAATATTTCCGCCTTTGAAGCGTATAAAAAAGGCCTGAAAAATAATTTCAGACTTTTTCTTTTATACGGTGTTTTCATATATATGGCATTTATTGTATCATACTACAGTATATTACTGTATTTTAAGATAGCTTTGCAGAATACGATATTTTTTGTTCCGCTGTTCATAGCGGTTCTGATAGCTTTGTTTCTGCTTTTTATGTCGTTTTCACTCCCGATACTTACGGTTACGTTCAGGCTTGAGCTTAAGTACTATCTTAAAAATGCGGCTCTTATGGCTATCGGAGAGCTTCCTATGAATTTTTATATACTGGTCACAACATTTGTTCTTATATCGGGCTGTGTAACATTTTCGTTCATTACAAGCAACGTTATTCTGGGAATTATAGTAATTATACTTTCATTTTTCCTGATACTGCCTACAGGCATATCATACTGTGCGGTCTACAGGCTCTATCCCAAAATTGAAGATTTGTTTGAACTCAATAAGGAAAATGATTTTCCTACCTCTCCGGTCGCTGTGCCTACCCCTACCGATGACGAGGGCAATCCCATAATGCCCGAAATATCCTCAGACGACAAGGACGGCTATGTCTTTGTAAACGGTATGATGATTAAAAAATCACAGGCAAACCTTACGGATTATATAAACGAAAGTGACTGAAAGCTGATTTTAAGGCACTGCCATTTGGCAGTGCCTATACATATATAATAAGGAAAGCAGATTTCTATGAAGATAAAGAAATACATTGAAAACTATACGGAAAATGGATATATACCGTTTCATATGCCGGGACACAAGAGAAATACAGAATTTGCACCTTACCTTGAAAACTCAGGTGCAAAACTTGATATGACCGAAGTATACGGTATGGACGATATGCACGCTCCGTGCGGTATAATACTTGAAAGTATGAGAAAGGCTGAACTGCTTTGGAAAAGTAAAAGCAGTTTTTTTCTTGTAAACGGCAGTACGGGAGGAATACTCTCGGCAATAAGAGCCTGCACTAACTACGGCGATGAAATCCTTATGGCTCGCAACTGCCACAAGTCCGTATATAATGCCGTATCACTTTGCGGACTGAAACCAACCTTTATATTGCCCGAAATTATCGCAGATTTTTCCGTTTACGGCTCATTATCGCCCGAAAAAGTATCTGATGAACTGAACAAAAACAGTAATATAAAGCTTGTTGTACTCACAAGTCCTACATATGAGGGAATTATAAGCGATGTTAAACAAATATCAGAAACAGCACACAGATTTGGCATTCCTGTTATTGTTGACGAAGCTCACGGAGCACATCTTGATTTGTCAGAGTATTTTACAAACGGTGCTGTCAGGGCGGGTGCTGATATTGCGGTTCAAAGTCTGCACAAAACTCTGCCCTCACTTACTCAGACAGGCATTCTTCATCTTAATTCTGAACTGATTGATAAAAATGCTGTACAAAGGGAGTTGTCCGTATTTCAGACAAGCAGTCCGTCATATGTTCTTATGTCGTCAATAGATGAATGTATTGAGAAAATAAATGACAGAAGTCTTTTTCACGACTGGAAAAAAAGACTGGATTTATTCAGAACTAATATAACAGAACTGGAAAAGCTTTCGGTTATTGATTACACAAATCATATAGGAGAATACAGCGGAATATTTGCCTTTGACAGCAGCAAGATAGTCATATGCACAGACAGAACAAATATAAACGGCTTACAGCTTGCGGATATACTCAGGCAATACTACAGGATTGAAACGGAAATGTCAGCACAGAACTACGTTATTGCTATGACTTCAATGGCGGACAGTAAAGAAAATATTAATAAACTTGCAAATGCTCTTGCTGATATTGACCGTCAGTTAATAACAGTACCTCAGAAAAAAGAACATACCCTTATAACCCAAATACCAGAAAAAGCAGAAAGCTTTTCTGAAAATTCAGTAAGTAACTTTAAAAATATAAATTATAAAAAAGCTGTGGGCAGAATTTCGGCGGAACATATATGGATTTATCCCCCCGGTGTACCGATTATTGCTCCGGGTGAAGTCATATGTAATGATACCGTAAGAGTAATAGAAACGGCAGTAAGCAATAATATGAATTTACAGCATACACTGTCACATTCCGCCGAAGATATAGCGGTATTGTAATATATTGTGCAAAACTAATAAAATTCATAACTTAGCACCTGTAAATTTCATAATAATAACATTTGAAATAAACTCAAAATTATGATAAAATATAAAAGCTGGTTTTGTGCTGATATAGCTCAGTAGGCAGAGCGCAGTCTTGGTAAGGCTGAGGTCACGGGTTCGAATCCCGTTATCAGCTCCAGCATAAATAAAATTCCCCTGTTTGCGAAAACAGGGGAATTTTATTTTCATATACTTATTGATACCTTATACATAATTATACTTTTTAATTTATCGTAACCCTGCATTCAGCAGTTTTTCCATTGTGTGAAGTCAGCGTTATAACTACTGTTCCCGCTTTCTTTGCCGTTACCTTGCCGTCTGAGTTTACTTCGGCTACATCGGAATCACTGCTGCTCCAGGTATATTCAGCCGCAGAGTTTTCGGGAACAAGTCTTGTAAGCGTGTACGTTTCGTCAACATTAAGACTTAACTCTGTCTTATCAAGTGCAATAGCTATAGGTGCTTTCTTGACTGATACAGTACAGGTTGCAGTCTTTCCGTTGGTTGTCTTGACCGTAATTGTAGCCGTACCTGCTTTTTTACCTGTTACAACTCCGCCAGAACTTACAGTTGCTACGGCTGTATTATCACTGCTCCACGTGCAGTATGTTGCAGCGTTAGAAGGTGTAAGCGTTGTTGTAAGTGTGTACTTCTGTTTTACACCTATTTTTATTGAAGTTTTGCTTATAGATACACTTTCGGGTGCAGGCTTTACTTCTACTTTACAGGTTGCTGTTTTTCCGTTAGCAGTCATAACCGTAATTGTAGCTCTGCCTACTGCCTTGCCTGTTACCTTACCTTTTGAAGTAACTGTAGCAATATCTTTTTTGCTTGATTTCCAAGTAAAAGTTGTTTCAATGCCTTCGGGAGATACAGCAGGCTTTAAAGTGTAAGCCTGACCTATTCCGAGTGTAAGTGTATGCTTGTTAAGGTCTACGCTTTCAACTTCTTGGTCAAGTGCAGTGAATATAAATCCGTTTTCATTAGCATAACTTTGAGCCGCACTGTTCTTGTAGCCGTAAATGGTGAAGC
Organism: uncultured Eubacteriales bacterium; assembly: GCA_900316025.1. Classification (GTDB taxonomy): domain Bacteria; phylum Bacillota; class Clostridia; order Oscillospirales; family Acutalibacteraceae; genus CAG-964. Next base: position 2,779 of record ONBJ01000023.1, on the reverse strand, counting down.
CATCTATTTTAACAAGGTTGTTATCGTAATAATAGCCAAATGCGTTCTCTCCGATAGTTGTTACGCTGTTCGGAATAGTTACGCTTTTCAGACCTGTGCAGTTTTCAAACGCACACTTGCCGATAGTTGTTACACTATCGGGAATAGTCACACTTGTCAGACTTGTGCAGTTGCCGAACGTATTATTTACAATAGTCGTTACGCTGTCTGGAATAGTCACGCTTTTCAGACCTGTGCAGTAGGAAAACGCATACTCGCCGATAGTTGTTACGCTGTCTGGAATAGTCACGCTTTTCAGACCTGTGCAGTAGTAAAACGCACCATCATCGATAGTTGTTACGCTATCTGGAATAGTAACGCTTTTCAGACCTGTGCAGTGTTCAAACGCACACTTGCCGATAGTTATCACGCTGTTCGGAATAGTTACGCTTTTCAGACCTGTGCAGCCGAAAAACGCACCATAATTGATAGTTGTCACGCTGTCTGGAATAGTCACGCTTTTCAGACCTGTGCAGTAGGAAAACGCATACTCGCCGATAGTTGTTACGCCGTTTTCAATAACAACACTTTTTACATTTTTTCCCCAAGGCGAAGAAGAGGAAGAATATGAATAATTACCCATTGCTCCGCTGCCGCTGATGGTTAGCAAGCCGTTTTCGTCAAGCTTCCAAGTGCAGTCGCCTGTTGTTTCGTTTACTACAAAGTGGAAGCCATTATCAACTGCATAATCGTAAGCCACACTGTTATTATTGCAGTAAATGGTGAAACCATTTATTTTAACATAGTTCAAACTGTTATAATAGCCAAAGGCATACTCACCGATAGTTGTCACGCTTTCGGGAATGGTAACGCTTGTAAGACCTGTGCAGCTGAAAAACACCATCTCGCCGATAGTTTTAACGCTGTTCGGAATAGTAACGCTTGTCAGAGCTGTGCAGTTTATAAACGCACCCTCGCCGATAGTTTTAACGCTGTTCGGAATAGTAACGCTTATCAGACCTGTGCAGTTAGAGAACGCATACTCGCCGATAGTTGTAACGCTGTTCGGAATAGTTACGCTTGTCAAATCTGTACAGTTATAAAACGCACACTTGCCGATACTTGTCACACTGTCAGGAATAGTAACACTTGTCAGACTTGTGTTAGCAAATGCAGAATATCCGATACTTGTCACACTGTCAGGAATAGTGACGCTTGTCAGATTTGTGCAGTTATCAAACGCACCATTGCCGATATTGGTTACGCTGTCAGGAATAGTAACGCTTTTCAGACTTGTGCAGTTAGAGAACGCATACTCGCCGATAGTCGTAACGCTGTTCGGAATAGTAATGCTTGTCAGACCTGTGCAGTTAGCAAACGCACCCTCTCCGATAGTTGTCACACTGTTGCCAATAGTAACGCTTGTCAGACCTGTGCAGCTTTCAAACGCACAATCGCTGATGGTTATAACGCTGTTCGGAATAGTAACGCTTTTCAGACCTGTGCAGTATTCAAACGCACCATTGCTGATAGTTTTAACGCTGTTCGGAATAGTAACGCTTTTCAGACCTGTGCAGTTAAAAAACGCATAATTGCCGATAGTTATAACGCTGTTCGGAATAGTAACGCTTTTCAGACCTGTGCAACTGAAAAACGCCCTCTCACCGATAGTTTTAACACTGTTCGGAATAGTAATGCTTGTCAGACTTGTGCATTCACGAAATGCCAAATAGCCGATAGTTGTTACGCTATCGGGAATAGTCACGCTTGTCAGACCTGTGCAGTTATCAAACGCACTATTGCCGATAGTTGTTACGCTGTTTGGAATAGTCACGCTTGTCAGACCTGTGCAGTTGGCAAACGTAGCATAGCCGATAGTTGTCACTGACATACCATCGATTTTAGATGGTATAACAACTTCTGTATCACTGCCTGTATACTTTTTTATAGTAACTTCATTATTATCTGATACTGTATACTCAAAATCACCGAAAACGCAGTCGCCGCTGCTGATTTTCTCCGTCTGTGCCTTACTTTCGGCTGTATCTGTTTCGTAAGCTGTAACGGTTGCTCCGCCTGCCGTAAATATTGATACTGCCATTATAGCCGATAATAATATGCTCAAAAACTTTTTCATCTGAAACTCTCCTTTTCTTTGGAATTTTTTACTTTTTGATTTGAAAAATTCTAAATCATAACTACATCACCTCAATATTTTTATATAAATAAATTCAACTATTAATATTAATTTTAACATATTTTTACAGAAAGTCAATTTATTTCGGTAATATTTACACTAAAGAAAAAGCTATAGGATAGCTTTTTATCCTATAGCTTTTTGTAATTCTTACGATTATATTTTTAATTTACGGTTACGTTACAGGTAGCGGTCTTGCCGTTATGAGTTGTAACGGTAATTACTGCTGTACCTGCTTTTTTGGCAACTATTTTTCCGCTTGATGTTACCGTAGCAACAGCGGTTTTACTGCTTGCGTAGGTGTAAGTAGTATAAGCATTGGAAGGTGTGAGCGTTTTCTTGAGCGTATATGTTTCGCCGACCTTCAGACTTAACTCTGTCTTGTCGAGTGTTACGGCTGTAGGAGCTTTCTTTACAGTTACGGTACAGGTTGCTGTCTTATCGTTTGTGGTTTTAACTGTGATTGTCGCCGTACCTGCCTTTTTAGCTGTAACTACGCCGCCTGACGTTACGGTTGCGACAGTTTCATCACTGCTTGACCATGCACAATAGGTTGCGGAGTCTGTAGGGGTAAGTGTGGCGGTGAGGGTTTCTTTCATTCCG
>ONBJ01000088.1 GCA_900316025.1 uncultured Eubacteriales bacterium | reverse complement strand
GTGGAGAAGCAACGCAACTCTGCTTTTTACAAACTGGCTTAACTACTATGTTTATCAGCAGACACCGTATGACCTTGAGGATTTGAAAAAAATGTTTGAGTGACAATAAAAGAAAATGGAGTTTTTATGAAAAAATTTAAATCTATTGAATTGTTTGCTGGAGCAGGAGGACTAGCATTAGGATTGGAGCAGGCAGGTTTTGAACATATCGGTCTTGTTGAAATTGACAGATATGCCTGTGAAACACTTTCGATAAACCGTCCCGAATGGAATATATTGTGTGAAGATGTAGAAGAAGTTTCTCAGAGAGATTTGGAAAAAGAATTCCACATCAAAAAAGGGGAACTCGATTTACTTTCAGGAGGAGCACCTTGCCAGTCGTTCAGTTATGCAGGAAAAAGACTTGGAATTGAAGATGTACGAGGAACAATGTTTTATCATTACGCCACATTTTTACATAAATTACAGCCAAAGATGTTTTTATTTGAAAATGTACGGGGACTTTTATCACACGATAAAGGGAAAACCTACAGAACAATTTTAGATATATTTGAAGATGAGGGCTATAAAATCTTCTATAAAATTTTAAACGCATGGGATTTTGGTGTTCCTCAAAAAAGAGAAAGACTGATTACTGTAGGAATACGTAAGGATTTATATTCAAAAACATTTTTTGAATATCCAAAGCCTTACAGCTATAAGCCCTTATTAAAGGATATAAAGCTTGACTGTAACCCGAACTCTGAACAATGTGCAAAATATTCCGAAACTAAGGCAAAAATATTTTCTCTTGTACCTCCTGGCGGCTGCTGGCGTGACATAGACCCCGAAATTGCAAAAGAATATATGAAATCCTGTTGGAATATGGAAGGAGGTCGCACAGGCATATTAAGGCGAATAAGCTTAGATGAACCTTCCTTAACTGTACTTACAAACCCCGGAATGAAACAGACAGACAGATGTCACCCTCTGGAGGTACGCCCTTTTTCTTATCGTGAAAATGCAAGATTTCAGACTTTTCCCGATGACTGGATTTTCTGCGGTAAGCTTTCCGATAAATACAGACAAGTGGGAAATGCTGTACCTGTAAATCTTGCTAAAGAAATAGGAAAACAGATTATAAAGTCATTGGAAAGGGGGATATAATTTGTTCTCTTTATCTTTTATAGATGAGACATCTTTTAAAAAGCACGTCAGAGAAACAATAATTTCCTATGTCAATAATACAAAATCCGTTGATTTGAAAAGCTTCAACTCAAACGTTATAGATCCCATAAAGCTTTTATTTGATAAGCAGATATACGGAAAAAATTTTGAGGAAATATTAAACCTTGAAATACACCGTCAAAAGGATAAGTCAAATACCAATGCAATAGGATATTTTCATCAGAACATTTTTAAATATATAAAAAACTGTTCAGTGCCGACAAAAGGCTGGGATATTATTTTTCAGGGAGAGGGTTATAAGATTTTTGTAGAAATGAAGAACAAACACAACACTATGAACTCTTCTTCCGCACAAAAAACTTATATTCAAATGCAGAATAAAATACTTAAGTCTCCGAATGATTATTGCTTTTTAGTAGAGGTCATTTCACCTGTATCAAGAAATATTCCTTGGGTATGTTCTGTAAACGGACAGCGATGTTCCAATGAACATATACGAAAAGTTTCTGTAGATAAATTTTATCAGATAGTAACAGGCGTAGAAGATGCTTTCTATCAGATTTGTATGCAGCTTCCCGAAACTCTCACAGAACTTTTGAAAAAAGAGGATATGACGAATTTACCACAGAATGATACTGTAATTGAAGAGTTACAGAAAGAAAACAAAGATATGTTGAAATCTTTATATTTACTGGCGTTCAGTACTTATAACGGATTTGATAATCTTAAATAATCTTAAATAATTTTATAATAATCTTAAATAATTTTATATGTTGGAGGATTTTATTATGACAGAAATGCAGAAAATGGGACAGAGAGCAAAAAAAGCATCACAGGTTCTGGCTACGGCAGGAAAAACAAAAAAAGTTGCCCTGTTCGCTATTGCTGATGCGTTGGTTAATAACAAGGCAAAAATCATAGCACAGAATAACATCGACCTTAAAAACGGTGAGGAAAACGGACTTACACAGTCACTTCTGGACAGGCTCAGACTTACTGACGAAAGAATTGAGGGTATGGCTCAGGGAGTTCGCAAGGTTGCCGAATTTGATGACCCTATAGGCTCGGTTATAAGCGGCAGAGTTGCCGAAAACGGAATGGAAATCAAAAAAGTAAGAGTTCCTATGGGAGTTATAGGTATCATCTTTGAAGCACGTCCCAACGTAACCTCAGACGCTGCCGCACTTTGTCTTATGGCAGGAAGTGCTGTAATACTGAGAGGCGGAAAAGAGGCTATCAACTCAAACACAGCTATAGCCGATGTTATGAGAGAAGCCATAGCTTCTGTCGGATTGCCTGAGGACTGCGTACAGCTTGTAAAAGATACTACAAGACAGTCGTCCGTTGAGCTTATGGGACTGAGCGATTATCTTGATGTTTTAATTCCCAGAGGAGGAGCAGGTCTTATAAAAGCAGTTGTCGAAAATTCAAGAGTTCCCGTAATAGAAACAGGCGTTGGCAACTGTCACGCTTACATAGATAAAGATGCGGATATTGATATGGCTGTAAACATTGTTTTCAACGGTAAAACCCAGCGTCCTTCCGTATGCAACGCACTTGAAACCGTTCTTGTACATAAAGATATTGCCGAAAAGGCTCTGCCCGTTTTAAAGGCTGCACTTGACGAAAAAAATGTTGAGCTTCACGGCTGTGAGAGTGTAAAAGCTATCCTCGGTGACTGCGTAATTCCTGCGGAGGAATACGACTGGGCAAATGAATATCTTGACTATAAGCTTGCACTGAAAGTAGTCGATTCACTTGACGATGCCATAGAGCATATAAGAAAATACTCCACAGGTCACAGCGAGGTTATTATAACCAATAATTATGAGGCACAGCGTCAGTTTACGGCACAGGTTGATTCTGCTGCGGTATATGTAAATGCTTCAACAAGGTTTACAGACGGCGGAGAATTTGGTATGGGTGCGGAAATAGGAATTTCCACACAAAAGCTTCACGCAAGAGGCCCTATGGGACTTGCTGAGCTTACATCTATGAAATTCATAATAACGGGCGATGGTCAGATAAGATAATCACTGCGAAAATCTTATTTGTGCTTATATTTGTGCGATTGCAGACCACGGCGGCGAATGCCGCCGTGAAATTCAAAGCTTTTCTTTGAATTTGGCAAAAGCATAGCTTTTGCCGTCTGCAATCGCAGCCTGAGTGTAGCCGAATGTTTTTTAATACGGCATAACAAAGGCAAAAACAGAATAATTCTAAGGAGAGCTAAAAATTATGAGCAATTCACCAAAATCTAAGCAGAACGAAAATTTAAAAATGGCAGGCAGACTTACAGATATTATGTATATTGCAATGTTCACTGCGATAACAGCGGTTTTTGCTCAGATATGTATACCTTTTCAGATACCTTTTACATTACAGACTTTAGCGATATTCATATCCGGAGCTATGCTTGGCTGGAAGCGTGGAACTATAAGTATTCTTATTTATATTCTGCTTGCGGCTGTAGGTGTTCCTGTTCTTGCAGGCTTAAAGGGCGGCGTTGATAAGATATTCGGTGTTACCGGAGGATACATACTCGGCTTCATACTTACCGCACTTATAGTAGGCGGAATAACAGAATTTTTCGGAAAAAGTATACCTTCTTTAATCATATCTATGACAATCGGCTTAATGGCATGCTATATTCTGGGAACGGTATGGTACTGTATATTTGCAAACGTTGATTTCATATCGGCACTTCTGCTCTGTGTTGTACCGTTTCTTTTGGCAGATGCAGCCAAAATAGCGGTTGCAGTGATTCTCGTAAGAAGACTTGACAAGGTTATAAGCTTATAATAAACGATAAAATATATTATTTATGCGTAATTCCGAGGAAAGGCAGCAACGGGAAATCCTTAATAGGTTTTCACACCTTGTTTGTAATGACACGGAACAGATAAAGGCAATACTCAGCACAGTTCACTATAATTAAGCTATAAATGAGCAAATTAAAAAAACATAAAACAAGGGGCTGTCCACAATGTGGACAGCCCCTCTTATTGACTTGAAACGGTTTTGTGAAAAACGTTTCAGGCAATAAATTTAATTTTCAGATTATTTCAGGTACTCGGTTGTTCCGCCGATTTTTCCGCTTATACCCTTGTAGCCGTTTGAGCTGAGTACATATACACGGCAGTTTCCTTTTCCTGATGCGGGAACTGAGAGTGTTCCGCCTGTAACCTGCTTTGTATCACCTGTTACAGCATCAATATATGTTCCGTTGGGAATACCTGAGAATGTTGCACCGTTTGTAACAGCTACACAAGCAAAGCGATTTTGTTAAGCTTGATAAGCTGCTGTGAAAGTGTGCTGCTGAGTGTTTCGTTTACTTTGCCGCTTGCGGTATAGGTTCCGAAATCACTTGCTGTTACAGTACCTTCGATATAATCGCCGAAGTAAGCACGGCCTGTTTCACTCAGCGGAGCATTCGGGCCTACGTCTATACGTGCACCTGCCATAAACTCTACCTCACTGCCGTAATACAGACAAGGAATACCACGGAAGGTAAACATCAGGCACATATTTTCTGCCCATGCCTGTGTACCGGCATTGTAGCGGAAATACTGACATTCATCGGGAGCATAGTCGTGAGAGTCAACATAAACAACGTTCCAAGTAGCATCATTGAAGTACCTGTCCTCACTGAGTGCAGCACCATAAGCATTCTGTGCGGTATAGAAGTTCCAGTGCATTGTAAAGTCAATAGTACCTGTGCCGTTTGCCTTGCTGTAGTCAGGAGTATGATATTCGTTACCGTTGAGGAAAGCATTGTCACTTTCAAGCATACCGCTTGATGTCTGATACTGTCCGAAATGTGCAATAGCGTTTTCATAGTTGGACTGCCAGTTTGAGGTACTCCAGTTATTCTGCCATTTGCTGTCTGTTTCCTTCCATGTGTAGAAGAAGCTTGAGTCGGACTGACCGCCCTCGTTTACTGCTTCTCTTCTTCTTGCACATACCTCACCGAAAATGTAGAAGTTCTTTACTGCTGTAAATGTCGGGAAATATGCACTGTTGAGAGTCCATCTGTTGATGTGCTTTTCAGTATCAAAACGGAATGCGTCTACACCCATATCAACATACTGCATATAAGCATTTGTCAGATATTCTGCCATAGCGGGGTGTTCTGTATTGATGTCCACACAGTCGTCAGCCATCTGACCTGTCTGCTCCGTATATGAACCCCAGCTTAAAGACTTATCGTGATGGTAGTAGTGAAGAGGTTCCTTGTCATCGTCTTTCATTGCGGCAATTCTTGCATGGAACTGTGCAGCACCGTCAAGGCTGTCATAATTAGGATATGCCTTTGCAAGTCCGCCGTTGGGATTAAGTGTAAGACAGCTTATGGACTCAAGGTCTTTTAACGAATTGTAATGTTTGATAAAGAAAGGTGCGATATAGTTCTCACCAAAGTTACAGGTATGGTTCCATACAACGTCCTGTATAAGCTTCATACCCTTTGCGTGTACTGCTGCGATAACATCTTCAAATGTTGTATCGCTGCTTTCGTAACGGGGGTCAATCTTTGTGAAGTCTGACGCATGATAACCGTGATAGTCATA
>ONBJ01000003.1 GCA_900316025.1 uncultured Eubacteriales bacterium | reverse complement strand
GCTTGTTTATATACCTTATCTGCTCTATGGAGTTCATTATACTTTATCATACACTTTTTACTTTGAGGATAGGTAGACGAGGAATATTATACGCTTACGATTTGCCGAAATGATATTGATACAGAAATGATTGTAAGGTATCACCCAAAAAGACTGTCGCAAAATATTTTGTTTTTGCGACAGTCTTTTTATTTTATTTATTCATGATGTCCAACAGACGCTGATAGCTGTCAACTTTTTCATAGACAATATCTGCACCCGAAATTTGTGAAAATAATTTTTTGGCACAGTCAATTTTTGCTTTTTCGATGGGTTTAAGGCTGAGTGAATCCATTGACCCTTTTGTTTCGGCAATGAAATAAATGTGTCGGACTGTACCGTCATAAAAAGCCACTGCCCAGTCGGGTGAGTAATTGCCGACCGGTGTCGGTATAGCAAAACCTTTCGGGAGTTTCGCATAGACACAGACTTCTTCTGCGATATCCATATCTTCGGCAAACCGTCTTTCTACGCTTCTGCCGTCTTTGGCGTAACCGTCAGTGAATACATAATCCTGTACATTCTTTTTGGAACGGTAGGCTTTTGAAAAATCTGTATTTCTTTCGGCGGTGAAAATACTACTGTCATAAGTACCGTCTGTCTGATTGTAGGATATATGTTCCACAATCATCGTTGCTTTTTCTTCCTTGATGAACCGAATGGCTTTGGTGATAAATTCTTCGGGATTGTTTCGGAACATAGCAAATACATCGGGTCTTATGGACGACAGAATTTTTGCTACCGACCGTCTGGTGAGTTTTGTTCCTTGTGCGATTTTCCCTATCAGGTCATATGGTACACGACTTCCCGTTCCTCGTTCCAATGTGAATGTCTTACTTTTTTCAGCGGAAAATCCTGTACCGCTTTCCAGTTTTTCAGAATTCAGTGTCTGCACCAGTTGTCCTGATGTTACGGTATACTGTAATCTTGTCACGAACATTTTTTCATTGATATTTTCAACGGCTTTGCGGATAAGTTCCTCACTGTCGAACTCGACCGTATAGGCATATTTATGGTTGATACAGTTCCAGAGTGTCTGAAATTCCTTTTTGTAGAAATTGTCGTTGAGGTCATTCGTGGGAGCTTTTGTGTCATTGGCGTTGCTTATCATATTGTCAAGAGCGTGTTCGTCAAAGATACCTCTGATAAGGGTATGAACACCGTCTTCCATATCTGCACAGCTTATCGGCAGAGGGGCTAAAGTGCCGTTTCGGACATCTGAACGATATTGTTCGGTAATGTTATCTTCGTCATCAATGTAATCGTTTTTAATCAAATAGCGGTAAATATCCTTACCTTGTTTTTCGGATACGGCCATCTCTGTACCGCCGATGTGGAGTATCTTTCCGACAAAATAGTCTGTGGTGGCTTTTCTGGGGCGTTCATAAAGATCCTGACGGATACCGTCCTGTAAGGACTTGACAAAATCCCTGTATCCGTCTGAGGCAATAACGGTAAGTCGGTTGACTTGTTGCACAAGAGTGCCTAAAACCGCTTTGTCCATACGGTCGCCGTTCTGATTGACGCATAACCGCAGTCCTCTGCCGACTTCCTGACGCTTTTGTGTGGAGGAACTTCCGCCGTGTTTCAGCGTACATATCTGAAAGACATTCGGATTGTCCCAGCCCTCACGCAGTGCGGAATGGGAAAAGATAAACCGTACAGGATTGTCAAAAGACAACAGAATTTCCTTGTCTTTGAGGATAAGGTCATAAGCGGAAATATCATCGCTTTCATCTTTGCCACGCTTGAGGGTACTGTCGACTTTACGCCCTTTCTTGTCAATGCTGAAATATCCTGCATGAGTGCGTTCAGGTTCAATATTGCGGAGATACTGTTCATAGGGGGTATTGAACAAGGTAAAGTATTCATTGAGAACAGCGGTATATTCCTGTTCAAAGATTTCACCGTACTGGGAATTGATTTCGTTGCCGTCCTCGTCATAACGGCGGTACTTTGCCACTTCGTCAATGAAAAACAATGACAAGGTCTTTATTCCACGACTGAACAACTCTTTTTCCTTTTCAAAATGGGAACGGATTGTTTCTCTTATCTGCACACGGCGGAGGTCTGCCTCCGATATATCACCCGTGACTTCGCCTGTATGGAGTGTTTCACCGTTGGTAAAGGTAACGGTATTGTGGAAAGGGTCAATATCGCTGATATGATACCCTCTGTACTGTTCCATATTTTTGGAAACAGAGAATAAATCATCATCTACACCAAGCATTCTTGTTTCACGCTTAATGGACTTGTCATAGCCTATTTCCATTTCTATGCGAGCCATAGGCGGTTTTTTGGCGGAAAGCACGATACTTTCCAGATACAGATAACGGTTTGTGCCATGAAGATTTTTAATATCAAAGCCTTTCACTTCAATTTTCTTGACAAGCTGTTGGGTGTAAGCGTCCAGAGCGTCCAGAACATAGACAAGTTCATGATGTTCCTTGTGGGTAGCGGAATAATTCAGACAAAACAGGGGTCTGAACTGTTTCAGGGCTTTCTGTGTTTTTGCCCCTCCCATTTTCTGTGGTTCGTCCATAATGATAATGGGATTGTTGGCAGAAATGACATCTATCGGTCGCCTTGAACCGAAACTGTCCCTTGCCGAAAAAATAATACGGGCGGTTGCGTCACCTGCACGCCCCTCCTTGTTCTTTTCGGCATTGAATGACGAATTGAATGCCTGCACATTGATAATCATAACGCTTAAATCGGAATTCTGACTGAAATTATCTATCTCCGAAAGGTTTTTGGAATCATAGACAAAGAAACGGGCTTTCTTGCCGTAATGTTCCATAAAGTGTTCCTGCATCGTTTCAAAACTCTTTTTTACCCCCTCACGGATAGCGATACTCGGCACAACCACAATAAATTTACTCCAGCCGTACTGTTTGTTGAGGGCAAACATCGTCTTGATATAAACATAGGTTTTTCCTGTACCTGTTTCCATTTCCACATCAAGCGAACATACGCCTAAATCCGTTGTCAGCTTATCGGAAAGGCTGATATTATGACTTGCCTGTGTTCTGCGGATATTTTCCAGAAGCTGTGTGGGAGAAAGCTGTACTTTTGCGTTGGCAAAACCCGTAGCCATTTCTTCATCTGCGGAAAAGAAACTGTATTGAAAATTGTTATCCACTTCCACATCTCTGCGATAGGTGAAACGGTCGTTGAACGGCTGACCGCCGAAAACCTGCACAACCGCATTGACTGCCTCTGTCTGATAGGGCTGTACAGTAAACTTGAATTGCATTACAGAACCCTCCTTACCGTTTCAGGCGAATAAGTTTCAAAAATCTGTTCAAAGTTTGTTGCCACGCTGTCATTTGCCATACCGCTGTCACGGAATACCGCATAAAAAGGTTTTTGTTGAGCAATAGCCTTGACGGTATTTTCGGTGACATCGCTGTCAAAACAGGCAATTAAATAACCGCCTGCCACAGAAAATACTTTTTTGCCGTCAATTTCCGTTTCTTCAATCTTTTCGGAAAGCACAATGCCCAAATCCAGCATTACCTGAAACAATAAATCTTCGGGTGTTCTGTCCGACTTGATATTGTCGGCAAACAAATCTATTTGTGACTGTTGCCATTCATCAGGGGTATAGTATACATTTTTCATATTGCTACTGCCTACATAAAATACACGGAAACCTATATCAAGATTTTCAACTATTTTTTGATATTTTTTCTTCTTTTCTTCTTCCAATCTTTTAGATTCTTCATCAGTGATTATTTGATAATGAGTAGAAATAAACACAGATTTTTCTTTCGGCTTAGGATAATCAATAAGTTCTTGAATTTTTTGGCTATTGCTTTTTTGAAGAGCTTGCATTAATTGTTTTCCTACTCTTCGTATGCGTTCTTCCCCTATATCACATATCGTTTCATAGCCTGCTTTTCGTGCTTCACTATTTTCAGGAGTAACTTCGGGTAACTGTACCATAATAAACTTTCTATTTCCGTTATCCTCTGTGTTTAACTGCATTACTGCGTGGGCGGTTGTAGCCGAACCGCTGAAAAAGTCCATAATAATATCATCAGATTTAACATTTGCTAAAGTTATGAGTTTCAATAATAAAGAAGTTGGTTTAGGAGTATCAAAATAAGCAATTCCATCAAAAATTTTCATTTGTTCTTTAGTGCCATTAGTCGATGTACCTATTTTTTCTGCACTAAACCATGAATTATCGATTGACCCAAATTCCTTTTTTTCTTCATAGAATACTTTTAACTGTGGTCTGCCTAATCCGTTATTAGTCCATACAATACGACCATCTTCTAAGGCATTGACGAATTTTTGTGAAGAAATTCGCCAATGCCTCCCACGAGGTGGGAGGTGCTGTTCTCCCGTTATAGGATTTGTGATAGGATATGTTAAATTAGGTCGTATATGTGGTGCATCAAATGGGTCAGCTTTCCACAAACCACGAGGGTCATTATCAGGATTACTGAATTTTTCTGGATTGAGTGGTAAAGGTTTGCAAACGAAACTATCACGCTTATGCCATTCAGTGTAATTACTCTCTTTTAATCTTCTGTTCTCTTTTCTTCGATTTTTAGCATAAACAATTATATACTCATGGTTTACACTAAAATCCGTGTCATTTTGAATAGAAGCTCTTGACTGCCAAGGAATTATTGCTACTAAGTTGTATTCTCCAAATATTTCATTACATAATTTTTTACAATTTTCTTGTTCGTTATCGTCAATCGAAATAAAAATAACACCGTCATCTGTCAGAAAATCACGGGCAATTTTTAAACGGGGGTATAACATATTCAGCCAGTCCGTATGAAAACGACCGTTGCTTTCTAAATTCGGCACAAGACGGTTGCCCTGTTCGTCAAGCTGTCCGCTGTCTGTTATGTATTCGTCTGTACTTTGTGTGAAATCGTCCTCATAGACAAAATCATTTCCTGTATTATACGGTGGGTCTATGTAAATCATTTTGACTTTACCCAGATAGGTTTCTCTTAACAGTTTGAGTGCGTCAAGATTATCGCCCTCTATGTAGATGTTTTCTGTGTCGATACTGCCTTGTGTACCGTCACGACCTACCGATTTTTCACGCACTAAACGGAGTGTCTTTGCTATGGGACGGTTGGCAAGCACTACCGATTTTCTTTTGTCAGGCCATGTGAACTGATAGCGTTCCTGTCTGCCCTCCACAACCTCACAGGAAATTTCCTGTCGCAGAATGTCCGCATCTATTGCCCTGACTACTTCTCCGTTTTCGTTGACCGTTTCTGTTATTGCGTTCGGAAACATTTGTGCTAATTTTCTGAAATTTTCTTCCGCTATGTCGGGAGTGTGCATTTTAAGTTTTTCCATTTTCAGTATCCTCCATGTCATCAGGTTTAAATAACTTTTTCAGTTGTATAGCAATCTCTTCAGGGGTCATACTTGCAGTATTCATAGCTTTTCTATCGGCAATTATTAGGCTAAATGTCATTAATTGTTTTTTGGTTAAGTTATGCCATATTTGCAGTATAATTTTACTATTTATAGAGAAAATTTCCATAAAATCCTCCCCTCTGAAAATGAGTTATACAAAAAGTCTGAGAAATCAGTATTTACAGAGGTTTTCAAACTTTTTCGTATCTTACAGAATTTGAACTCAATGTGACATAGCCTCGATAACAGGTAATCAGAATAGTTTATTAATAATTCTACTCTTTTCATCATCTGATAATCCTGCTTTTTTAAAGAGCATTAAATATATTAATGGTTCCATTATCCGATAAACAGCTATTTCATTTTCTGTTAAAGGTTGAATATCTCCATGTGCTACTTTATTGCGATATTTCGCATAAATATCACCAAAATTCCCTGAAACTATTCCATAATCTTTTTCAATCTTTGCTATTATCTCATTAAGAAAAGATTTGTTTTCTTTAAACACATAGTTGAATTTTTCTGACAATCTACCTTCATACCGTTCATTAAGACTCACAAAACAATTGTAATATTTTTTTTCTTCACTGTTCTTTAGCGAATCAGAAATAGATTTTATATTATTTATGACTTGCTTTTTGACGATATCAAACTGTTCATTTTTTGATGATTTAAAGTTTGGATAAATCTCAGAGAATAACCCTTCAAAAATCGACGCTTTTGAAAACCATTTTATCGGTTCTATTCTATAGCGTTCAGATTTATCTTTAGGAAAATATAGTTGTAATTTATTGTCGTATTTTCTAAGAGCAGCCGTACTTCCAAATACATCTTGAATTTTACTTTTTTCAAAATCATAAATTTGAACAGAATTTCGCATATTGTTTTCATATTCTTTAGCTTCTTGGAAAATATGTAGAATAGCTTTTTCTGTATAAATTTTATTTTCATCTTTCAGATATAATATTATCTTTTTAAATAAAATATTTGAACTATAATTAACCAAACGTAAAAAATCGTAAATATACTGAATATATTCGATCATCTCTGTCGCTTTCATAGTTTGAGGAAATTCAAATGAAAAGTACGAATTACACTCTATTCTATTTGATTCTTCTGGTTTTAGATTGATTTGTTGAGCAATATTAAACATACACTTTATATCTTGATAGAAAAAGGATAATTCGCTATCTTTAAATCCACAAGTAGAAAAATCTATATTCCCAGTGCTACAGTCTATTTTACTAAGTCGTTCCGCTATTTTGGGCTGATAAAACATATTGATAGCATCGGAATAAAAATTGATTTTGTCAACCGAAAAATTATATACTTCATTTGTTGTTGATAATACATATCCTTCAATCGAAATAGTATCACAACACATAAATCTATTTTTATGAAATGTACATTTTAAAAAGAGAATATCTCTACTGTCAGATGTTACACCACAAATAGTATCTTTACAATCAATATCTGAAAAATCATTTATTAAATAAGAAGCACTTTGGACGATTTTGATAATGTGACCACTTAGTGCAAAAGAATAAACTTTATTATTAATTTCAAGCGAACCGTATATTATATTAGACATTACATATACCTCCATAATGTATCGTTAACAAGTATTGTTTATCTAAAGCCATGATATCATCTTAAAATTCACATTATATAAAATAAAAACTTAAGGGAATTAAAAATGTTTTATCATGAATTAAAGCTTTCATTATATTTTAATTTAAAATATATAAATTTTCAACAATATTTTATATAAATTATTGCAAATTTTCTTTTATTTTTGGTTTTAAAAAAATTATCACAACTTATAAAAAAGCTTCTGTTAATTTCTGTTTTAAATCTGACAATATCTTCGATAATCTTTTTCTTGCACCATCTGTCGTCATACCAATCATCAGGGCAACTTCACAAAGAGATTTTTTCTCTTTGACAGTAAAACTATCCGTATCTATACCTAAAGTCATTTCGACAAGCATTTTATCTTTCGGCTTGAGTGTTTTCAGAATATCTTTCAACATTTCCTGCAACTCTTTATCGGAATATAATTCTTCAGAAAACAAGTCTGTACAAATATTTTCACAAACAGGAGTCAGCAGATTTTCATTTTCAGAATTGTGAATGTCAATATTGTCCATTGTCTGAAAGCTGTCTGACAACAGAACATATCTGCGTACTGTTTTTTGGGATATGTGTGTTTCTTCCGAAATTTTCGCTATAACATCATCAAACCGCAGTTCGTGTGAATATTGGGTAAAAAGAAATGCTACTTTTCTCATCACAAGATAGCTATTGTGACTGTTCACCGAAATGTTGCCGCAACAGGTTCTGACATAGCTGTGCCATTCTTTGGTAACTTTGAACTTCATAATCTGCAACAACGGTATATCAGAATTATAGGTCTGCATTTCTTCCCACAACAGAAAAGAAAAAATCTGTTTCAAATCATCTTGTCGGTTTTCGTCAAGATGATATTTTTTGCAAACTGTTCCACATGGCGATTTAACGCAGGCTCGTAAAAATACAGGAATTCATTAAAATATTGTTCGTTTCTTGTCTGTTTGTAAAGAATAAAATAATCGTTAAAGTCTTCAAGTTGTTCGGGCATATAGTCCAACTGATAAATTCTGTTAATTTTTCATCACTTCTTCATAAATTCTGGAAAGTTCCATATCCTTTACATAGTCATTTCTGGCATATTCAAAATCGTAACTTGTTCTGTCAAAATATGCGTCAATCAAGGCTTTTGCTTTGGCAGATATATTCTCGTCATACTTGCCAAGACTTTTATTTTTTCTGATGGAATCATTCCTCTTTTTCCAAAGCAGATAATACGGACTGTCGCTTTTCTTTTGTTTCTTCATTTTGACATCAGTTATCTCAGGGTGTTTGGCAATATGCGAACAGGGAACTCCGTATTTTTTATTGACTTCACTGCAATAAAGCTGTTGGTGAGCATTCTGCATAAGAAAATATTTTCCGCATACCTTACATTGCCACAGATAATGTCCTGCAGATAAGGAATCAAATAAATCCGTCACATATAAATCCATCAGCCGTCTGAAATATATTCTTCGCAAAATGCAAAAATCTCCGTTGTTCTCTTTTACTACGGGAACAATCCATTGTCGGGAAGATACTGAAAAACCGTCCATAACTTCACTTGCGGGGTTGGACTCCTGAATAAATGCCATCATCAATTTGTCGTTGAAAAATTCAAAAGCTGATTTTGCCAGCTGTTCTTTTTGTCGGCTGTTGCTGTCCATAATTTTTACGACAAAATTCTGAATAACTGTACCGAAATTAGCGGTATCTACTGCCAGATAAGAATAAACCGAACCGATGCGTCTGGTAAGCTGAAACATTTCGTCAATTTTACTGAACCGTAACTTTTCCTCTTCGCTGAGTTTCATAGGGGTTCTGCGATACAATTTGTGTTTTATTTTTATCAGTTCTTCGTAACAGTCAAGATTTTCTTCCTTAAAAATTTTGTCAATTAACTGCATAGACATTTCAAAATCGAAAAAGCTGAAAATCTGAAAAGACTTCAGAAAGCAGAACATTTCCTGAAGTTTTCTGTAAAAATCAATAAATTCTTTTCTATGATACCCCAATGTGTTGACAAACCGGTGATAGTCCATTATCACTGCTCCCCAACGCAATAATTTATCCATTTCATCTTTGGGAATATTGGCAACACTCTGACTGACATACCCCAACGGATACTCAGTATTATTAAGAATGATATTTTTCTGATTGAAATCGGCAGAAAAGAAACTGAATGTATGAAGTCCTTCTTCATATTTTTCGATAAAATTCATGTAATCACAACCTTTGCTTGATATTATATCACAATTTACATACTTTCACAAGATTTTCGGAAACATTTCTGCATTGTCACAGTGTTTTATGTTTTTTCATTTTTTCGGACATTTATATATTGGAGGGCATTACTCCGACAAATTATTCTGATGTGAGGTTATCATCATAGAAGTAAAAAAACTGGAAGTCATTGACGGCGAAACACTGGTTGATATGCGGTTTGAACCGTTCAGGTACTGCATAGAAAACATCTTACCGCAAGGTATCGCCATGATAAGCGGTGCTCCGAAAACGGGAAAGTCCTGGCTGATGCTGGACTGGAGTATCCGTATTGCCAAAGGAGAACCTGTCTGGAATTTCAGCACAACAAAAGGGACAGCACTGTATCTTTGCCTTGAGGATAATTGGAACAGAGTTCAGAGCAGATTGCTGGAAGTTACCGATGAAGTTCCGAACAATGTGTTTTTTGCCGTATCCTCCTGTTCTTTAACAGACGGACTGACACAACAGATAGAACATTTTGTTAAGGAACACCCTGATACTGTTCTTGTGACCATTGATACATTCCAGATGATACGCAGTGCCGATAACGATTTGAGCTATTCAAACGACTATCACGAAATCGGCATACTGAAAGAACTGGCAGACAGGTTGCATATTACTGTCCTGCTTGTTCATCATCTCAGAAAACAGAATGACAGTGACCCTATGAATAAAATATCAGGAACAACAGGTCTTAGTGGTGCTTTGGATACAGCACTGATACTGCAAAAAGAAGAAAGGGGACAAAATCAGGCAACCTTAATCTGTACAGGGAGAGATATTGAACATCGGGAATTGAAATTGTCATTTTCCAAAGATACGCATATATGGGATTTGATAAGTGACAGTATTGAAAAATCAGTTGTTTCTCTGCCCGATGAAATGTGTATGCTGACAGCATTTATGAAAGAAAAAAAGTATTACAATGGTTCAAATACAGAATTTGTCAATGCGTTTAATTCTTTCTGCGGTAAGAATACAGAAGTCAACTGTCTGAAAAGACTGATGAACAAATACCGTTATGAACTGGAAAATCATTGTGTGCGTTTTGAATCAAGAAGATGTAACGGAAAAAGGATACTGACGATAGAATATCATTCCGACAGTGACGATAGTGACGATAGTGACGATAAATTTACGGGTGTCAAAAACATCGTCAACATCGGCACTATCGACCCTGTTGCCCCGTGTGTGCCGATTTGTGGGGAGATAACGAAAAAGACGAATAAGGGATACCCTTAAACAATACTGCAAAATTTTGGGCAGTTTCGGGGGGATTTGAAAAAATGCCGTTTTATCATTTTATGGGAGGTTTGAAAACAAAAAATCACAGACTTCAGTCTGTGGCAAGCATCGCATTCGGCTGGTCGTTGCCACCGATGCATCTTACGGGCAGAAGCCCGAACCCACTTTGGCGAGGTGACACCATATAAAAAACAGAAAATTAAGTATCAGAATATCCGATGATGATTTGCAGAAAATCCACAGCAAAGCCGAAAAATCAGGATTATCGGTAACGGATTATGTGACGAAATGCTGTCTTGGAAAGCAGATTTTCGTTATAGACGGACTTGAAGAGGTTATCCGTCAACAAAAAGCAGCAGGAAATAATCTCAATCAGCTGACAGCACTTTGTAACATGGGCAGAGTGAATGTTGTCAGTCTTGAGAAAATGACAGAGGAATATTCAAAAATAAATAAGAAGCTGACAGAATTGCTCAGCCGAAAGAGGTGGAAATCATAGCGACAGTAAAATTTATTGCCGGTAAGAAAATGCAGACAAGAAACGGTTTATCCGCACTGTTAAAATACTGTATGCAGGAAAAGAAAACGCTTTTTAACGGCAGAAAACTGGTCAGTGGTATCAACTGCGTTGTCGGTTCAGCGTTCACAGAAATGATAAACACCAAAATGCAATACGGAAAAACTGACGGAAGAATGTTTTATCACCTGATACAATCATTCCACCCTGATGAAAATATCACTCCTGAAAAAGCACATCAGATAGCTTTACAATGGGCTACCGAACAGTTCAAAGGCTATGAAGTAGTTGTTTCTACTCATGTTGACAGGGAGCATATTCATTCTCACCTGGTGATAAATTCTGTAAATTCCGAAACAGGTTATAAGTATCATGCAGATAAGAATGAACTGCAACGATTACGTGATGAATCGGATAAACTGTGTCTGAAATATGGATTATCCGTAATTAAACCACAGAACAAAAAGGTTAAGCCCATGTTAGTAAGAGAATATCGCTGTGCCGATAAAGGACAAAGCTGGAAACTGGCACTTGCTATGGCGATAGATGAAGCCATGTGTTATGCCGTCAGCAGAGAACATTTTATTCAGCTGATGGAGAACGAGGGTTACGAGGTTCTGTGGACAGACAGCAGAAAAAATGTCACTTACACTACACCGAACGGAATGAAATGCAGGGACAGTAAATTACACGAAGAAAAATATTTGAAAGAGAAGATGAAAAATGAATTCAGAATACGGAAAGAAATCATTAGAGGAACTGAAAGCACAAGCAAAGAAAAACCTGAATACAGCCGGCGAGATACAGCCTTGTGTGGCAGTCACGGAGAAAAACTGGACAGCGTTAATCTCAACACAGACCGCACAAATAGAACTGTTGAAAGCACTGTTAAGCAAAACCAACACGCTGACAACCGAACAGGAAATGAAAGAGTATATAAATCAGCAGACGGATTACTTGATGGAGCATTATCGCCAGTCAGAGGAAACACTGGAAAAATTCCAGACAACGCTGATACAACAAGCAGAGAAGATAAAAACTCAGACATCAGAATCGATGAAAGACTTACAGAAACAGGCTGGGAAAATGAAAGAAGAATTTTCCTGTCAGCTGTCTTCGGAGAAACAAACATTGAACAAACATTGTTTCAGGCTGACAATGATTTCTCTTATACCGACTTTGGTGCTGGTTATCTGGGAATTAATTCGCTTTATCTGGCTACAGAACTGACAGGAATCATTGATGAAAAACAGCCTGTTGAGGATTGTACCACACGACCGTTACGAAAGGAAAGAAAAAACACCCTGAACAACGGTATGGGCGGAATGTGAATTTTTAATAATTGTGAAAGGATTGATGAATACCTATGCTTTGTTGTTATTTTGATGCAAGACTACAAAAAAGAAAACGATTGTATCGGCTGTTACTTTACGGTCGGGAAAAGAGGTCAGATGTATCACAACAGCATAAATAATTCAACGCAAAAAAGCACAGACGGAAAATCCTGTCTTTATATTCCCGAAAACGATACTGTTGTCTGTAACAACAGTTATCAGATAGACGGAACAACCTATTCTGTTAAATCCATATTCGATAATTATTCAGGCTGTTCAGTAGACGACAAACTGTATTGTCTTATACAACAGGAAATCAAAAATATTTTCTGAAAACAGCTGGACTTTAAACACCGTTGGGAGTATGTTTGGATTGCAGAAATCTGCATACTCTCAGTCGGTTTGATTCGGATAAGGAGGACATATGAATATATCAAACCAGAACAGAATTACGGCATTATACTGCCGGCTGTCATCGGAAGATGAAAACAAAGGTGACAGTGAAAGTATTGTTCATCAGAAAGAAATTCTTACCAGATATGCGAAAGACAACGGGTTTGAAAATGTAGAAGTGTTCGCAGATGACGGTTACTCGGGAGTGAATTTCAACCGTCCCGAATTTCAACGGCTGCTGGCATTGATGGAACAGGGCAGAGTGGCAACGCTGATTACCAAAGACCTGTCCAGACTGGGAAGAAATTATATTGAGGTCGGAAACTATACAGAGATTTTATTTCCGAAATGGCATATAAGATATATCGCTGTCAATGATAATTTTGATTCCCTGAACGCTGACGGAAATGAACTGGCTCCGTTTAAAAATCTCTTCAACGAGTGGTTTGCCAGGGATACCAGCAAGAAAATAAGAACAGTTATCCAGTCAAAAGCCGAAAGCGGTAAGCGAGTAGGAACAACAACTCCTTACGGATATAAAAGAGATTTGAAAAACGATGGTATGCTGGTCATAGATGAAGAAGTGGCTGACAATGTAAGACTGATTTTCCAACTGTGTGTTTCAGGAATGGGACCTGCCAACATTGCAAAAGAACTTAAGAAACGACAAATTCTTAAACCATCCATGTATTCATTTTTCAAAAACGGGTCTGCCCTGACAAGAACGGATATGGAAGATGTATACGGTTGGAACTGCAGAACTGTCGGAAACATTCTGGAAAACGAACTTTATATCGGCAACACTGTCAACTGTAAAACAAGTGTTGTATCCTATAAAGACAAAAGGAAAGAACCTGTTCCGAAAGAAAAACAGTATCGTTTTGAAAACACCCATGAAGCCATTATTGATAAGGAAACATGGAATATTGTACAGCGGATAAGAGGCGGAAAAAAGCGTGTAAGTTCAGCAGGAATTATCAATAAATACAGTGGTATACTTTATTGTGCTGACTGCGGTGCAAAATTATATTTTAAAGTACGGAAAAAAGGTACACCGAAAGCCTATTCGTTTATCTGCAGTAATTACAGCAAACATCTGGGAAAAGAACTGTGTACAAGACATTATATCCGTGAAATGGCTCTGGACAGGATTATTCTGGAAGAAATCAGGAAAGTAACTGCTCAGGCAAGAACAAAGACAACCGAATTTGCCGAATATATCAGAAAACAAAGCTGTTCTCAAAGTCAGAAAACACTCCGCAGTATGATGACAGAACTCGGCAGAATGCAGACACGGAATGAAGAACTGGATAAGATATTCCGAAGAATTTATGAAGATAACATTCTGGGCAGGATATCCGATGAACAATTCCATTCACTTTCAGACAGTTATATGGGAGAACAGCAAGAACTCAAAAACAAGATGACATCATTGAAATGTTCCATTGAACAACTGCAGGCTGAATCATCGAACATCGAAAAATTCATAGCCATTGCAAAAAAGTACACAGATATACAGGAACTGACACCTGAAATACTTCACACCTTTATTGCGAAAATTGTTGTTCATGAACGAGAAGAAAAAAATGTCAAATATACCAACCAACAGATAGATATTTATTTCACGCATATAGGAAATGTGATATAAAAAAAAGCAGAACAGAAATGTATTTACACATTCTGTTCTGCAAAACACCGTACATAAAAAGTATCCTTATGTGAAGTCCACAAATACGGGGTTTTTACGATGATATCATTTTTGTACGATGCAGATGGTCCGCCTGACAGGATTCGAACCTGCTTATACCGGAATCGGAATCCAGGGCATTATCCATTTTGCTACAGGCGGTTGAATTCAAACAGGCGATACCTTAAAAGCACCGCCTGTTTTTTATAACCAGATAAATTAAGTACGTCCTGTTTAATTACAGAAGTTCGATTACAGCCATCTCAGCCGCATCTCCACGACGGGAACCCAGCTTTGTAATACGGGTATAGCCACCGTTCTTATCTGCATACTTGGGAGCTATCTCCTTGAAAAGCTTTGCAGAAACGTCCTCCTTTGTAATGAAAGACATTACAAGACGCTTATTGTGAAGGCTGTCAACCTTAGCTATAGTAATCATCTTCTCAGCCATAGATCTTACTTCCTTGGCACGAGTCAATGTAGTTTCGATTTTTCCGTTCTCAAAAAGGAAAGTAACCATGCCTCTAAGCATTGCTGTTCTGTGAGAAGTTGCTCTTCCCAATTTTCTTGTACCCGGCATCGTAATTCACTCCTTTGCATTCATTTTATAAAAAGTTTAACATAATTTGATTATTCGTCATCACTCTGGAGAGAAAATCCGAGAGTTTCGAGCTTGTCGATAACCTCCTCGAGTGACTTTCGTCCGAGGTTACGAACCTTCATCATATCGTCCTCAGACTTATTGATTAAATCCTCGACCGTGTTTATACCTGCACGCTTCAGACAGTTGAAGGAACGTACGGACAAATCAAGCTCTTCTATAGTCATTTCAAGAACCTTTTCCTTGCCCTTGTCATCTTTTTCCACCATTATTTCGGTGGTAGAGCCTTTGTCGTCAAGTCCTACGAACAAGTTAAGATGCTCCGTGAGAACCTTGGCAGCCAGCGATACCGCTTCCTGAGCAGTTATTACGCCGTTTGTCCAGACGTCTAATGATAGTTTGTCGTAGTCAGTAATCTGACCTACACGAGTATTTTCAACCGTGTAATTCACCTTGAGCACAGGTGTATAAATTGAGTCAATAGGCAATAATCCTATTACATTATTGTTCATAAGAGCCTTATTACGCTCACCGGGAACATAACCTCTACCCTTATTAAGAGTAATCTCCATATTAAGCTTTGCACCCTCGTCAAGAGTTGCAATATGCATATCAGGATTAAGAATTTCCACTTCGCTGTCTGCGGAAATATTTGCCGCCGTCACCACACAGGGACCCTCGGCATTAATCTCCACTGTTTTTTCGCCGTTGCAGTAAAGCTTAGCAATCAGCCCTTTCATATTAAGGACTATCTGAGTTACATCTTCTTTTACGCCCGGAATAGTGGAAAATTCGTGCAATACACCGTCAATTTTCAGTGACCTTACAGCCACACCCTCCAGTGAAGAAAGCAATACTCTTCTGAGGCTGTTGCCGAGTGTGTTGCCGAAGCCTCTTTCAAGCGGCTCAACAACAAATCTTCCGAAAGAACCGTCCTCGGATAAGTTTTCAATTTCTATTCTTGGCTTTTCAATTTCTATCATCAGCGAACCTCCCTATTGACATTGGGCAGCATACCATCTGCCAACGTGTGTAAACCTGCAAATATATATTATATACAAATATAAATATATCAAATTTGGATTACTTGGAGTACAACTCGACGATAAGATGCTCTTCTACAGGGAAGTCGATGTCCTCTCTCTCAGGAGCGGCTACAACCTTTCCACCCAGCAAGTCAGCGTCCTTTTCAAGCCACTTGGGAGCAGCTATTGACTTTGTTTCGCCCTCTGCGATAGCCTTGAATCTTGCTGATGAACGGCTCTTTTCGCTTACCTTTACAACGTCGCCTACCTTTACGAGGTATGAAGGGATATTAACCTTCTGACCGTTTACGGTAAAATGAGCGTGGTTTACGAGCTGTCTTGCCTCACGTCTTGTTGCAGCAAGTCCGAGTCTGAAAACAACATTGTCAAGACGCTTCTCTATAGTTGTGAGCAAAACCGTACCTGTTTTACCCTCTGCCTTTGCAGCCTGGTCATAGTAATGACGGAACTGCTTCTCCATTATGCCGTAAATGAACTTAACCTTCTGCTTCTCTGTGAGCTGGAGGCTGTATTCACTCTTTTTTCTTCTTGAATTTGCATTGGGGTTTCTGTTTGATGTCTTCTTGTTATAACCCATAACGGAAGGCTCAATGCCCAATGTTCTGCAACGCTTAGCGATTGGCTGCATATTCTTTGCCATAAATAGTTCCTCCCTTTCTGTTATACACGTCTTCTCTTAGGAGGACGGCATCCGTTGTGGGGAATCGGGGTAACGTCTTTAATCATATTTACCTCAAGACCTGCAGACTGCAAAGCTCTTATAGCTGCTTCTCTTCCTGCTCCGGGACCCTTTACGTAAACCTCAACGGTTTTCATACCATGCTCCATAGCTGCTTTAGCGGCTGTTTCTGCTGCTGACTGAGCTGCAAAAGGAGTTGATTTTCTTGAACCTCTGAAGCCTAACTCGCCTGCACTTGCCCAGGATACAGCATTACCCTGAATATCTGTGATTGTTACTATTGTGTTATTGAATGTAGACTGGATATGTGCCGCACCACGTTCGATATTCTTCTTCTCACGTCTTCTGCGTACTACAGTCTTTTTACCCTTAGGTGCTGCCATAGTTCAAAACCCTCCTTACTTCTTCTTGTTAGCCATAGTCTTTCTCGGACCTTTACGGGTACGAGCGTTAGTTTTTGAACGCTGACCTCTTACAGGCAAGCTCTTGCGGTGACGTACACCACGGTAGCAGCCTATTTCAATAAGTCTTTTTATATCAAAAGCAACATCACGTCTGAGGTCACCCTCAACAACGCAGTTATGGTCAATATACTCTCTTAACTTGGAAACCTCGTCCTCTGTCAGATCTCTGACACGGGTATCGGGGTTTACTCCTGTTGCAGCAATAATGTCACTTGCAGTTTTACGTCCTATACCGAAGATATATGTCAAGCCGATTTCAACCCTTTTATCTCTCGGCAAGTCTACACCTGCTATACGAGCCATATGTTGCACCTCCATTTATAATTAGTCAATATTTTTATTATAGTACTTTTTACTCTATTTGTCAACGGCTTTTATCAGCCCTGACGCTGCTTGTGCTTGGGATTCTCGCAGATAACCATTACCTTGCCTTTACGCTTGATAACCTTGCACTTGTCGCAGATTTTCTTTACTGAAGGTCTGACTTTCATTGTGTAATCATTCCTTTCCATTAATACAAAAGTCGTTCTGAATACTTACTTGCTTCGCCATGTAATTCTGCCTCTTGTCAGGTCATACGGTGACATTTCAATAGTAACCTTGTCGCCGGGAAGAATTCTGATAAAATTCATTCTCAGCTTGCCTGATATATGGGCAAGAATTATATGTCCGTTTTTAAGCTCCACCTTGAACTGAGCGTTCGGCAAAGCCTCCGTTACTACGCCCTCCAACTCGATTGCGTCCTGCTTAGACATATCTTAAAAACCTCCTTACGGTAAATGCGGATAATTGAATTGATGTAAAGCTCTTCTCATTTCTTTGTTTGTCCTGACCCTTTCGGGGTCTGCAAAGTATTCCGTAGCTTTAAGGTGAATGAGCTTCTTTTTTTTAGGTCTTTCAACAGGTCTTGTCTTGCCGTCACATATGAGGGCAAATTTTCCGTCCGTTTCAACTATTACGAAAAAACGTCCCTTATCCCTGCCTGCCTCAGCCTGAACTATCTGTCCTGCCTTCATAATAAGCCTTTCACCTCTTCAGCCTGTTCAATCAGGTATTGTCATAATAACGGGTCCGTCGGGGGTTATTGCTATTGTATGCTCAAAATGAGCCGCAAGGCTTCCGTCCGCCGTAACCGTTGTCCAGTCATCATCAAGAACCTTTACGGCATATCCTCCTGCCGTAATCATAGGCTCTATCGCAATAGTCATACCCGGCATAAGTCTTACTCCTCTGCCGGGAGTACCGTAATTTGGTACGCTGGGGTCTTCGTGTAATTTCGCACCTACTCCGTGACCGACAAAATCTCGTACCACCGAGTAACTGCGAGCTTCGGCATAACTCTGAACGGCATTTCCTATATCGCCAATCCTGTTTCCTGCCTTTGCCTGCTTTATGCCTTCGTAAAGGCTTTCCTTTGTAGCATCGAGCAACGCTCTTGCTTCCTTTGAAATATCTCCGCAGGCATATGTGTAGGCATTGTCGCCGTGAAAGCCGCCTATAAACGCTCCCACGTCCACGCTGACAATATCGCCGCTCTTCAAAATCTGTTTTTTACTCGGTATGCCGTGGATAACCACATTGTTTACCGATATACACGCACTGGCAGGAAATCCGCCGTAACCCAGAAACGAGGGTGAAGCACCCTGTTTCCGGATATAATTACGTACCACATCGTCAATTTCCTTTGTAGACACGCCCGGCTCTACTGCCTTGCCTGCCTCTTTGAGTGCGTTTGCAGATATTCTGCAAGCTTCTCTCATAAGATCCAATTCACGTCGGGTTTTAAGAACTATCATATTTATATTAGTCCTCTAATGCTTTAAGCACCTTTGCGGTTGTGTCTGCAATATCATGCTGACCCTCTACTATTGTAAGCTTACCCTGCTTCTCATAGTAGTCCTTGAGAGGCTCTGTTTCTTCGTGATAAACCTTGAGTCTTGAAAGAACCGTATCGGGGTGGTCGTCCTTGCGTTGAACAAGGGTGCCTGTGCAGAGGTTGCAAACGCCCTCCTTAGCGGGCTTCTTGTATTCAAGATGATAGCTTGCACCGCACTTTTCGCAGACACGGCGTCCGGACATTCTCTTTACGATGTCTTCATCGGAAACCTCTATATCGATTACCTTGTTGATTTCGACACCCATAGCGTCCAGAGCCTCGGCCTGAGGAATGGTTCTGGGGAAACCGTCGAGGATAAAGCCGTTCTTGCAGTCACTTTCTGAAAGTCTTTCCTGAATGATGCCGATTACGACCTCATCGGGAACGAGCTTTCCTGCGTCCATAAACGATTTAGCCTTAAGACCCATTTCTGTACCGTTTTTCAACGCCGCACGGATAATGTTACCCGTGGAAATTGTGGGAATTTTAAGAATTTCACAAATCTTCTCAGCCTGAGTACCTTTTCCCGCACCGGGAGCACCTAATAAGATTATGTTCATTATATATCGCCTCCAAATATTATCAGTCAAGGAAGCCCTTGTAATGACGCATCATCATCTGGGATTCCATTTGTTTTACCGTTTCCAAGCAAACGCCTACAACGATGATAATCGAGGTTCCGCCCAATGACATAGCCGACATACCTGTAAGGTTTCCGTAAATAATGGGAACTATTGCGATTACAGCTAAGAACAATGCTCCGATAAGCGTTATTCTTGACAAAATCTTTGCAATGAACTCAGTCGTGGGCTTACCCGGACGGATACCGGGGATTGTACCATTGTTCTGACGAAGATTATTTGACATTTCTATAGGATTATACTGAATTGATGTATAGAAATATGCAAACAGTATAATCAGTATGAAATAAAGCACAGCATACAGCCAGCTTCTCTGGCTGAACATCTGAATAAGGTTGTCAAGCCAGCCTGTAATGCCGGGTGCGATAAGCTTTATTGTTGAGGGAATTGAAAGAATGGAGCTTGCGAAAATGATGGGGAGAACTCCGCCGAGGCTTACCTTTATGGGAAGGTGGCTGCTCTGACCGCCGTACATTTTTCTGCCCACAACTCTCTTTGCATACTGGATAGGTATTCTTCTCTCTGCGTCCTGCATAAATACGATAACCCACATAACTGCAAGGAAGATGATAACAAACAAAGGTACAAACACAAAGTACTTTGTATCACCCTTCATAGCCATATTCCAGAAGCTGACAATCTGTGAGATGATAAGAGGAAATCTTGCTACGATACCTGCAAAGAGGAGTATCGAAATACCGTTTCCTATACCATACTGGTTAATCTGCTCACCGAGCCACATCATAAGAGCTGTACCTGCGGTGAATACAAGTACGATTACTACAGCCGAGAAAATGAAGTCAAAGCCTTCGTTATATTCAAGAACGTGACTCTGCTTCAGGAACCAGAAATATGCTATACCCTGTATAAGTCCAAGACCTACGGTTACATATCTTGTAATTGTAGCAAGTTTCTTTCTTCCCTCTTCGCCCTCTTTTGAAAGACGCTCAAGTGCGGGAATTGCTACAGTAAGGAGCTGAATTATAATCGAACTGTTGATGTAAGGCGTTACACCCATTGCGAACAGCGTCGCATTGGAAAAAGCACCGCCCGACAATGTGTCGAGATAAGCAAACATCGAGCCGCTCTCGGCAGATGTGAGGTTGCTCATTGCCTGTCTGAGTGCCTCCATATCCAGAAAAGGTACGGGGATTACCGAACCTATTCTGAATACTACTATTATCATTAATGTGAATAACAGCTTCTTTCTTAAATCAGGAACACGGAAGGCATTGCGAATGGTTTTTAACATCAAACCACCTCTGCCTTTCCGCCTGCTGCTTCAATTTTCTCCTTTGCAGAAGCGGAATATGCAGCAACCTTTACCTCTAACTTCTTTGTAAGATTTCCGTTGCCTAAAATCTTTACTGCGTCAAAGGAATTTTTTACAAGTCCTGCACTGATAAGTGCCTGTGTATCTACTACAGCACCATCATCGAATTTCTTTTCAAGACTGCCTACATTTATGCTTACAATCTTCTTTGCAAAGATATTGTTGAAGCCTCTCTTAGGCAAACGTCTCTGCATAGGCATCTGACCGCCTTCAAAGCCAGGTCTTACGCCGCCGCCTGATCTTGCCTTCTGTCCCTTGTGTCCTTTACCTGCTGTCTTGCCCTGACCTGAGCCGTGACCCCTGCCTATACGCTTTACAGCCTTTTTAGAACCCTCTGCGGGTGAAAGTTCGTGCAATTTCATTGCTTAGCACCTCCTTGCTTACGCTTCGCTTACCTCGATAAGGTGAGCTATCTTAGCTGCCTTACCTCTGGTCTGAGCATTATCGGGCTGAGTTGTCACATCGCCGATTTTCTTTAAACCAAGTGCCTGGGCTGTTGCAATTTGGTCCTTTTTACTGCCTATAAGACTTTTTACAAGCTTAATGTTAAGTTCTGCCATCTTGCTGCCCTCCTATTATAAAATCTCTTTAACTGATTTGCCACGGATAGCAGCAACTTCCTCTGCACTGCGGAGTGATGCAAGACCCTCAATGGTTGCACGTACTACGTTGCAGGGATTGTTTGAACGCAGAG
Source organism: uncultured Eubacteriales bacterium (assembly GCA_900316025.1). GTDB lineage: Bacteria > Bacillota > Clostridia > Oscillospirales > Acutalibacteraceae > CAG-964. The sequence goes on along the minus strand of ONBJ01000003.1, from coordinate 78,214 downwards.
CCTTTGTTCTTATATCTCTGATACCTACTGCCTCGATTACGGCACGGACGGGGCCGCCTGCGATAACTCCTGTACCGGCTGCTGCGGGCTTCATAAGAACTCTGCCTGCTCCGAACTCACCGATAACCTCGTGAGGAATTGTTGTTCCCTTGAGGGATACCCTGATAAGGTTCTTCTTAGCGTCCTCGATACCCTTGCGGATAGCGTCAGGAACTTCGCCTGCCTTACCTATACCGAAGCCTACTGTTCCGTTGCCGTCACCTACTACAACCAGAGCGGCAAACTTGAAGATACGTCCGCCCTTTACTGTCTTTGATACACGGTTGATTGTAACTACACGTTCCTGTAAATCTAAAGTTGATGCGTCAATAATAGCCAAAGTAATTTCCTCCTTTATCAGAATTTGAGGCCGCCCTGACGAGCACCTTCGGCCAATTCCTTGACACGGCCGTGATAAATGTAACCGCCACGGTCAAATACAACCGTGTCGATGCCTTTGTCGGAAGCTTTCTTTGCGATAGCCTCGCCTACCTTGAAAGCTGCTTCCTTGTTTGAGCCTTTGCCGTCAAGCTCGAGAGATGATGCAGCAGCAAGAGTAACACCGTTTACGTCATCTATAAGCTGAGCGTAAATGTTTGTGTTAGAGCGGAACACGTTAAGGCGGGGGCATTCTGCCGTACCGCTTATTTTGCTGCGTACTCTTTTATGACGCTTCAAACGGGCTTTGTTTTTATCTGCCTTTGATACCATAATGCTTCACTCCTTAATTACTTCTTGCCTTTACCGGCTTTACCCTCTTTACGACGGATAACCTCGTCAGCGTACTTGATACCTTTACCCTTATAAGGCTCGGGCGGACGCTTCTCTCTTACCTCGGCAGCAAACTGACCAACCTTCTGCTTGTCTATACCTGAGATAATGATTGTGTTGGGGTCGGGAGCTTCGATTTTGATGTCATCTGTATCGCTTACTATAACCTGATGTGAATAGCCAAGGTTCATAACCAGATCCTTGCCCTTCTTCTGCACACGGTAACCTACGCCCTTAACCTCAAGCTTCTTCTGATAGCCCTGTGTTACACCTGTAACCATATTTGCTACGAGTGAACGTGTAAGACCATGAAGTGCTCTGTTTCTCTTTACAGCCTTGGGTGACTTGTCCTCGGGTACTTTTATCTCAATGCTTCCTGCGTTTACCTCAACAATCATTGCAGGGTTCACGTCGAGTGTGAGTGTACCTTTGGGTCCTTTAACAGTCAATACACCGTTGTCGAATTTTGCCTCGACACCGGCGGGAATATTTACAGGTTTTCTTCCAATTCGAGATAATTTGATTTCTGTTTCAGCCAATTTCCCGTACCTCCTTACCAAACAAATGCAAGGATTTCTCCGCCTACGTTCTCCTTACGAGCCTGACGGTCTGTCATAACTCCCTTTGAGGTCGAAACGATAGCCACGCCAAGTCCCTTTATAACCTTGGGCATATCCTCTACATTGCTATATCTGCGTAAACCGGGCTTTGAAACTCTTCTGAGTCCTGTGATAACAGGCTTCTTGCCCTCAAGATACTTGAGAGTAACTGTTATAACGCCCTGTTTGCCGTCCTCAACTACAGTAAAATTCTTAATGTAGCCTTCGTCCAATAAAATCTGGCATATAGCCTTCTTCATATTTGAAGCAGGAATCTCTACAGAATCGTGCTTCGCAGAGCTTGCGTTACGGATTCTTGTAAGCAAATCTGCTATAGGGTCAGTAATCTGCATAAAATTAACCTCCTTCGTTCTTTTACCAGCTTGCCTTTTTTACGCCGGGAATTTCGCCCTTGTAAGCTAATTCTCTGAAGCAAATACGGCATACTCCGTACTTGCGAAGATAAGCGTGCGGTCTGCCGCAGATTTTGCATCTGTTGTATTCTCTTGTAGAGAACTTCTGGGTTCTCTGCTGCTTAACTTTCATTGCTGTCTTAGCCACGAAAATCCCTCCTTATTTCGCAAACGGAGCACCCATAAGCTTGAGCAGCTCACGAGCCTCTTCGTCCGTTTTAGCGGTAGTAACAAAGCAGATGTCCATACCTCTAACCTTATCTATCTTGTCGTACTCAATCTCAGGGAAGATGAGCTGCTCTTTAAGACCCATATTGTAGTTTCCTCTTCCGTCAAAACCGTTAGGATTTATACCTCTGAAGTCACGAACGCGGGGAAGTGCAACATTGAAAAGTCTGTCAAGGAACTCATACATTCTCTCGCCTCTGAGAGTAACCTTAGCACCGATAGGCATTCCCTCACGGAGCTTGAAGTTAGCAACGGACTTTCTTGCCTTACATACAAGGGGCTTCTGTCCTGTGATAGCTGCCAGATCTCTCAGAATAGCATCGATTACCTTTGAGTTATCTCTTGCCTCGCCGGCACCGACATTTACAACAATTTTATCCAGCTTGGGAATCTCCATTACGCTTTTGTAGGAGAACTTATTCATAAGTGCAGGTGCAACATCGCTTTTGTAAAAGTCTTTAAGTCTTGCCATTATCTTAATATCCTCCTTACAAAATCTCGCCGCATTTAGCACAGGTACGGCTCTTTGTGCCGTCCTCGTTGAGCTTGTGTCCTATACGTGTAGGCTTCTTGCAGCGGGGGCAGATTATCTGTACCTTTGATGCGTACATAGCACCCTCAGCCTTGAGGATACCGCCTGCCTCACCCATTCTTCTGGGCTTTACGTGCTTTGATACCATATTTACGCCTTCAACGATAACCTTGCCTTCCTTAGGGCTTACAGCCATAACCTTGCCCTTTTTGCCCTTATCGTCTCCGCTTATAACCATAACGGTATCACCTGTTTTTACGTGAACCTTTTTATTCATCAGTGAGCACCTCCATTAAAGAACTTCGGGAGCAAGGCTCAGAATCTTCATATAATCTTTATCACGAAGCTCTCTTGCAACCGGTCCAAAGATACGAGTACCTTTTGGATTTTTATCTTCTTTAATTATAACGGCAGCATTCTCGTCGAAACGGATATATGTGCCGTCCTCACGACGCACGCCCTTTGCAGAACGTACTATAACTGCTTTAACTACATCGCCTTTTTTTACAACTCCACCGGGTGCTGCTTTTTTAACCGAAGCTACCACAACGTCACCGATGTTTGCGTATCTCCTTCCGGTACCGCCGAGAACTCGGATGCACATTAACTCTTTTGCTCCAGTGTTATCGGCAACCTTCAGGTAGGTCTGCTGTTGAATCACAGTAATTCCTCCTTTTCAATCGGGGCCAAATTATTTAGCCTTCTCAATAATCTCGACCAGTCTCCATCTCTTATCCTTAGAAAGAGGGCGTGTCTGCATAATTCTTACTCTGTCGCCAATATTGCACTCATTGTTCTCGTCATGCACTTTAAGCTTTGCGGTTCTCTTTACAACCTTGCCGTAGAGGGGGTGCTTTACGCTGTCCTCGATTGCAACTACGATTGTCTTATCCATCTTATTGCTTACAACTCTGCCGACATTGCTTTTTCTCAAGTTTCTTTCGCTCATAGCTCAGACCTCCTTCTCGATTATGCTTCTGTGCTGTTTTCAAGCTCGGTAAGTACTGTCTGTACTCTTGCGATGTCCTTTTTTACAGCACTGATACGCATCGGGTTTTCCAGCTGATTTATAGCTAACTGGAAGCGAAGGTTGAACAGTTCCTCTTTTAAGCCTCTGAGCTTCTCCTGAAGCTCTTCCGCTGATAATTCTCTAAGCTGTGAAGCCTTCATTATTGCTCACCCTCCGTTTCTTTCTTTACAAATTTACATTTGATGGGAAGCTTGTTTGCTGCAAGACGCATAGCTTCTCTTGCCATTTCCTCAGAAACGCCGCCAAGCTCGAACATAACTCTGCCGGGCTTTACTACTGCAACCCAGTATTCGGGTGAGCCTTTACCTGAACCCATTCGGGTTTCAGCGGGCTTCTCTGTGATAGGCTTGTCGGGGAATATCTTTATCCACACCTTACCAAATCTCTTGCAATATCTTGTCATAGCTACACGGGCAGCCTCAATCTGGTTTGATGTAATCCAAGAAGGCTCCAATGCCTGAAGACCGTAATCACCGTAGGTTACCTTGTTTCCACGGTAAGCCTTACCTGTAAGACGACCTCTGTGTACTCTTCTGTATTTAACACGCTTAGGTAACAGCATTATTTATTGCCTCCTTCTCTGCGTGGCTTTCTGCTGCGGCGGTTCTTGCCGTTGTCGTTGTTGTTCTCGCTGAAGCTTCTGTTAGCGTTTACGTTGAGAACCTCGCCCTTATACAGCCAAACCTTTACTCCGATACGTCCGTATGTCGTTGCAGCCTCTGCAAAGCCGTAGTCGATATCTGCTCTTAATGTCTGAAGAGGAATTGTACCCTCGTGGTATGTTTCGGAACGTGCGATTTCTGCACCGCCCAGACGGCCTGAACACATTACCTTGATACCCTTTGCACCAAACTTCATTGCTCTTCCGATTGACTGCTTCATAGCACGGCGGAAGGAAATTCTGTTCTCAAGCTGTGTAGCTATATTCTCTGCAACGAGCTGTGCATCGAGGTCGGGTGATTTTACCTCTACAACGTTTATATTTACAGGCTTGTTCAGTGCTGTTTCGCACTGCTTGCGGATTTTGTCTATCTCACTGCCCTGCTTGCCGATTACAAGACCCGGCTTTGCACAGTGAATGTTTATTCTTACTCTTGAAGCGTCACGCTCAATCTCAATCTTGGGAACGCCTGCTGCGTAAAGCTGCTTTTTGAGTGTTTTACGAAGATTATAGTCTTCAACAAGCTGCTCACCGAAGTTTTTCTTTCCTGCAAACCAGCGTGAGTCCCAATCCTTAATAATGCCGACACGCATACCGTGCGGATTTACTTTCTGGCCCATTAACTATACCTCCTGTCGTTATTCAGCTTCTTTAAGCACTAAGGTAATGTGCGAAGTCTTCTTGTCGATTCTGAATGCACGACCCTGTGCTCTTGGACGAATACGCTTCAGTGTGGGTCCCTGACTTACTGAGCATTCTGCTACATATAACTTGCTTACGTCCATATTGTGATTGTTTTCAGCGTTTGCCATTGCTGACTTAAGCAGCTTTTCCAGCGGCTCGCAAGCGGCCTTAGGAGTGTGCTTCAGAACTGCCATTGCATAATCTGCGGGCTTGTTTCTGATTAAGTCAAGAACAATTTTAACCTTGCGTGGTGAAATACGGACATATTTCAAATAAGCTCTTGATTCTGCCATATTTATTCTCTCCTTCTGCCTTATTTCTTAGATGTTTTTGAACCGGCATGACCTTTGAAGGTTCTTGTAGGTGCGAACTCTCCGAGCTTGTGACCTACCATATCCTCTGTAACGTATACCGGAACGTGCTTGCGTCCGTCATGAACGGCAAATGTGTGACCTACGAAGGAGGGGAAGATTGTTGAAGATCTGCTCCATGTCTTGAGTATCTTCTTTTCGCCTGCTTCGTTCATAGCTTCTACCCTTTTGTAAAGTACCGGCTGTACGTAAGGGCCCTTTTTAATGCTTCTGCTCATTTATTAAAGCTCCTTTCTGTATGCCTGTTATTTACCGTTTCTGCGTCTTACGATAAGCTTATCCGAACGGTTCTTCTTCTTTCTGGTCTTGTAGCCGAGTGCGGGCTTACCCCAAGGGGTTACAGGGCCGGGACGACCGATAGGGCTTTTGCCTTCACCACCGCCGTGAGGGTGGTCATTAGGGTTCATTACTGAACCTCTTACTGTAGGTCTCCAACCCATATTACGCTTACGGCCTGCCTTACCGATTTTTACGTTGCTGTGTTCGCCGTTGCTTACCTGACCGATTGTAGCCATACAGCTTATAGGTACATTTCTAAGCTCACTTGAAGGAAGTCTTAACAGTGCAAGACCGTTTTCCTTAGCCATAAGCTGAGCCATATTTCCTGCTGCTCTTGCAAGCTGAGCACCTCTGCCGGGATAAAGCTCTACATTGTGTACAAATGTACCTACAGGAATACTTTCAAGCGGAAGTGCGTTGCCGGGCTTGATGTCGGCATTTGCACCTGATACTACTGTGTCGCCAACCTTGAGTTCGTTAGGAGCTACGATATAGCTCTTTACTCCGTCCTCATACTCTACAAGAGCTATGAATGCTGAACGGTTAGGGTCGTACTCAATAGTTTTTACTGTAGCCGGTACATCGAATTTCTGTCTTTTGAAATCGATAATACGGTACTTTCTTCTGTTGCCGCCGCCTCTGTGACGAACGGTGATTCTACCATAGCTGTTACGTCCTGACTTCTTCTTGAGAGGAGCGAGCAAGCTCTTCTCGGGAGCTGTCTTTGAAAGACCTGAGTAGTCAACTACTGACATATTACGTCTGGCGTTAGTGGTAGGTTTATATACTTTTATAGCCATTGTATTTCACTCTCCTCATGATGGCTTTGCGGGAAAATGGCTTTTCCCATACATTCTGCCCGTGTAATCTGCAAATTAAACAGGCTTACATCATGCCTTCAAAAAATTCGATTGACTTGCTGTCCTCTGTAAGTGTTACATAAGCCTTCTTCCAAGACCTTGTGTAGCCCTGGTATCTTCCCTGACGGCGAAGCTTTCCTCTTACGTTTACGGTGTTTACCTTTGCAACCTTTACTTTGAACAACTCTTCAACTGCTTTTGCTATCTCTATCTTGTTAGCGGCTTTTGCTACCTCAAAAGTGTACTTCTTAGCTGCGATACCGCTCATACCCTTTTCTGTTACTACGGGTCTTACGATTATATCCTGTGCCAACATTATGCGTACACCTCCTGTATTTTCTCAACAGCTTCCTTTGCGATGATAAGCTTGTCGGCATTGAGCATATCGTATACGTTAAGCTCGTTTACCTGTGCTGTCTTTACACCGGGAATGTTTCTTGCTGAATTGATAACCTTTTTATCAACTGAAGGAAGAACTATCAAAGCCTTTTTCTCGCTGCCTACTGCCTTGAGCATTGCTGCGATTGTCTTTGTACTGAAGCTCTCTGATACGATGCTGTCAATTACGATGATGTCGCTTGACTGTGCCTTTGCAGAGAATGCTGACTTCATAGCCAGTCTTCTTACCTTCTTGTTTACTGTATAACTGTAATCTCTGGGCTTGGGAGCAAATACGATACCGCCGTGTGTCCACTGAGGTGATCTTGTTGAACCCTGTCTTGCGTGACCTGTTCCCTTCTGTCTCCAGGGCTTCTTTCCGCCGCCGGATACCTCTGCTCTTGTCAACGCTGATTGTGTGCCCTGACGCTGATTTGCAAGATAGTTTACTACCATATGATGCATTACTGTCGTATTAGGCTCTATACCGAATACTGAATCTGCAAGCTCTATAGTCGAAACCTCTTTGCCAGCCATATCTAATACTGCTACGTTAGGCATTTAAACTCCTCCTTTCTTACGCCTTTACGGTGTCACGGATTACTACTATTCCACCGTTAGGGCCCGGAACAGCACCCTTAATAGCGATAAGGTTGTTTTCTGCGTCAACCTTTACTACTGCAAGGTTCTGTACTGTAACTCTCTCTGCTCCGAGATGACCTGCCATTTTCTTTCCTTTCCATACTCTGGAAGGACTTGAACATGCACCCATTGAGCCGCCGTGTCTTGCTACAGGACCTGAACCGTGTGACTCTTTCAATCTCTGGAAATTCCAACGCTTGATTACGCCGGCGTAGCCCTTACCTTTACTTGTACCGGTAACGTCTACCTTATCTCCTGCTGCAAACACGTCTGCCTTGAGTATCTGACCAAGCTCATACTTGCTTGTATCGTCAAATCTGAACTCTCTGAGAGTTCTCTTGGGAGCTGCGTTTGCCTTGTCAAAGTGACCCTTCATAGGCTTGTTTACTTTCTTTGCCTTGAGGTCACCGTAACCCATCTGTACAGATGCGTATCCGTCATTTTCTACGGTCTTTATCTGAGAAACAACACAAGGTCCTGCTTCTACTACCGTAACGGGAATGACTGTTCCCTTTTCGTCGAAAATCTGTGTCATACCGATTTTCTTACCGATAATAGCTTTCTGCATTTATAATGCCTCCTATAAGGTTATTGGTTGGCTTTCGCCAACTTGACCCCGACTGTCAGGTTGGTTGATTTCTTAAAGTTTGATTTCGATTTCAACACCTGCAGGGAGTTCCAAACTTGTTAATGCGTCTACCGTCTTGTTTGACGGTCTGAGAATGTCAATCAGTCTTTTGTGAGTTCTGATTTCAAACTGCTCACGGCTGTCCTTGTACTTATGAACAGCTCTGAGTATTGTTACAACCTGCTTTTCTGTGGGAAGAGGTACAGGGCCTGATACTCTTGCTCCTGTTTTCTTCGCAGTAGCAACTATTCTTTCTGCTGACTGGTCTACCAACTGATGGTCATAACCCTTTATTCTGATTCTGATTTTCTCCTTGACTGCCACAATCATCGCCTCCTTAAAAATTTTGAGTTGGCGGGCAACCCTTTTCTTTCCGAAATTTCAAACCCTGCCGGGTGTTTCATTTCTGTCCATTTAAAAACCGAGATGACGCAAGTCAACCCGGGCAATAGTCGAAAAGTGTCTGAAACGGCATTTTGGCACACAGCAACCCTCAGTGTGAGCCTTTACACCACTTCACATTAAAAATATCATTGTCGCCCGGTTTAAAATCGGACATACTCCACGGAAAAACCGACCTGTTTCAGCCGCAACCTCCCGCTTCATCGCACATCTGTCGCAGTCACGCATATAAGAGTATAACATATATATTTGAATTTTGCAAGTATTTATCTGATATGTATTTTTTATATATTTAGAATTATTATCAATACTACGCCATATTTTTGTGCATTTTAATAACACGAAACATAAAAATAGTACCCACAACAGTCTGTTATGAGTACTCTTGATTGGTGCGGGTAACAGGACTTGAACCTGCACGGAGTATTCCGCAAGAACCTAAATCTTGTGCGTCTGCCAATTCCGCCATACCCGCAAAAAATTGTCAAACTGAAAGTTGAAAATGGAAAATTAATTTTTACTCGACTTCAGTATGGAAGTTAAATTTTCTCAATTTCAACACAATCTGCCAATATCGTTTTTTTATTTCATTATCACTCAGGAAATCTGTAGCATTAAGCAATTTCAGCCAATATTTTGTTTCTGTTGTTTCTTTCAGTGCAATGGAGATTTTGGAAATACAGTCCGCTTTACTTTGTTCCTGTTGTGCTTCGGCAACATTAGCACCGATACTTGTACCTGAACGTAAAAGCTGCTTTGAAAGAACATACTCTTTCTTTTTATCGCAAAGATATTTATATAGCTTTACAATTCTGACGGCAAAGCCAAAGCTTTTATTTTCAATAACATTTTCCATAATCAATTACAAAATCGGAGCGGAGCGACCCTTAATTTTCCACTTTCCACTTTCCATTTTCAATTTTCCGTTACTTCCTCGCCTGCGAAAAACATTCTTTCTCCGATGTCAAAACCGGAGAAAGAACTTTCACAAAATTTCAGAAAATATTATTCCTCAGTGTCTTCATCTTCTGATGAACAGCATTCGCAGTCATCATCATCTTCACCAAGAGAGCTGAAATCAAATTCAAGAATTTCGCCGCACTTAGGGCATGAAGTTTCGCCGCAGAGAAGTACATCTTCGGAAACATTTATCTCAGCACCGCAGGTAGGACAGGTAACTTCATAGAAAACATCGTCCTCACAGCAACAGTCATCAAAATCATCTTCATCATCACAACAATGATGATGGTGGTGTCCGTGATGACAGCACTCATCGTCATCTTCTTCGTCATAAACAGCTTCTTCAAGCTCGGACAATTCATCATCAATAGCTTCTACGCTGTAAGTCAGACCCTCAAGTGTATCCTTTGTTTCGCAAACTATGTCAGACATCTCATCGAGCAATTCAATGACAGCCTTTAATACCTTTACTTCGTCCTTGTTTTCATCAAGCTTCAGACCTTCGGCAAGACCCTTGATGTAGGCAATCTTTTCTTTTATGCTCATAACGTAACCTCCAAATAATTTAAACAATTTAATCTAAAAGTCAGGCTCTGGACATATACTCTCCTGTACGAGTATCAATCTGTATGGAATCTCCCTCATTTACGAAAATAGGAACTTTTATCTCCGCACCTGTTTCGAGAGTTGCAGGCTTTGTAACATTTGTAGCTGTATCGCCTTTAACACCGGGTTCAGTCTGAGTAACCTGAAGAACAACAAATGTAGGCGGCTCAACACCAAATACATTACCCTTATATGAAAGCACTTTGCATACCATATTTTCCTTTACAAACTTGAAGTTGTTTCCGAGAACGGCTTTGCCGATAGGAAGCTGTTCGTATGTTTCATTATCCATGAAATAGTAGAGGTCGCCGTCCTGATACAGATATTCCATATCCTTTCTCTCAATGAAAGCTGTAGGGAATTTTTCTGTGGGGTTAAAGGTTTTTTCAACTACAGCTCCTGTAATTACATTTCTTATCTTCGTTCTTACGAACGCAGCACCCTTACCGGGCTTTACATGCTGGAACTCAATTATTGACACTACCTGTCCGTCCATTTCAAATGTAACACCGTTTCTAAAATCTCCTGCTGAAATCATAAATAAAAATCCTCCTTAATTTTCTGACGGTTAAAACTAAAACCGAAGCGATACAAATACATTATACATAATATGTCACAGAATTGCAACAAAATTTAAAAATAAACCTGTTGTTTTTGAATGACTGAAGATATTGTGAACAAAATCAGTCGGAAATTCATCTTGTAAACTGACATTATTTTAATTCATAATTATTTCCCTTGCACGCATTATTACAGGAAGTTCTCTGTTTGCAATAAGCCTTCCTATTTTCGTATTGCTGCATTTTTCATATTCCTTCAATGCGGCTTCATAAGTCAGTTTAAGTGTTGATAAATTAAAATCTTCTGTTTCTTCATTCGTCAGATGCCTTTCATTAAATGAACGCACCCTGCACAAAAAATAATGGCTTATATTATGCCTGTGAATCTGATTATAATAGTCGCTCACTAATCCGATTTTGCAGATAATATCAACATCTGCACCAAGTTCTTCACCAAGCTCTCTTTTGACAGCTATTTCAAGTTCTTCTCCGCTTTCCACACCTCCGCCTGAGGTTTCAATCAATACTGCTTTGCCGAAGTCATCATCACGCTCAGCTCTGACAAAATAATAATAGCCTTCATCATCAAAAACCACAGCTCTTGCAATCAGTCTGTCGTGGTCAATATATGAAGCTTCCCATTCTGTATCCTGTAATTCTATTTCTATTTCAGACATATTTTTCATAATTTATTTCCTTTTTTATCATTAGGGATATTTTTAAGTGTTACCGTGAAGATAATACTCTTTCCGTCAGTGCTCTCCGCTGAAATTTTTCCTCCGTGTGCCTCTGTTATGGCTTTGGCTACGGATAAACCTATACCATGTCCTCCTGTTTCGGAATTTCTTGACTTATCCAGACGATAAAACCTTTCAAAAAGAAATTCAAGCTTTCCTTTTTCTATCTCATCAACGGTATTGTAGAAGGTCATTATTCTGCTCCTGCCTGCGGATTTAAGCTTTACCTCTATAACTCCGTTTTCGTTTGTATATTTCAGGGCATTGTCCATCATTATGGAAATAAGCTGACGGATTGCCGCTTCGTTTCCGTAACAGCTCAGACCTGCTTCCGCTTCTGTTTTCAGTTTTATTCCTCTTGCCTGTGACGCTGTATTGAAAAGCTCCGTCATTTCCTCCGTCGCCTGAGAAATATCAAAGCTTACCATCTGCATTTCATATCCGTCCTCGTCCATTCTTGAAAGATATACAAGCTTTTCGGTAAGTGATGTAAGCCGCTTTATCTGTTTTCTTATACTCTGCGTCCATTCGTTTTCGCCGTCTATCATCTCGATAACCTCTGCATTCGCATCTATTATTGCAAGAGGGGTTTTTATCTCGTGACTTGCGTCTGTTATAAATCTTTTCTGCTTTTCATAGCTCTGTGCGACAGGTCTTACAGCTATGGACGAGAAAATAACTACCATTATAAATACAAGCAGACTTCCTGCCAAGCTTATAATTACGCTTGCTGTAAAAAAGGAATAAAAGGTATCAAGCTCTCTGCCTATGTCAAGAAAAATATACATTATTTTTCCGTCGGATTCTGTACGTGTATATTTATAAGTTTCTATAAAACCTTTTTCTCTGTTTTCTTCGTAAAGCTTTTTGGCATAATCTTCTGCCGCCGATGAAGATACCGCAGCTATCCTTCCTGTATTTATTTCGGAAACGTTTGCGTTACTGTCAAGAGTTACGGTAAAGTATCTTGTTTCAAACGGCATTTCAGGTGACAGCTTATTCTCTTTGAAATCGTCTTCTCTGTCCCTGAAAAAAGGCTTATCAGAAAATTTTCCGCCGTTCTCCTCAAGTATTTCAATTCGCTTCTGTGCGTTGCTGTCTATGCTTATGAAATTGGCAATATTTATCGCAGTCATTATGACGGTAAGCACAACAATCACCGAAATCATAGCTATGGCTATAAATTTTTTTCTGAGCTTTTTTATCATTTTGAAGCCTCCAGAGAATATCCCCTGTTTCTTACAGCTTTTATCTGCACCTTTGCATCAAGTGATGACAGCTTCTTTCTTATGTATGATATGTATACCCATACTACGCTTAGCTCTGTATCGCTGTCATATCCCCATATTTTTTCCATAAACGTTTCTGTTGAAATTATTCTTCCCGGATTTTTCATCAGCATTTCAAGCATCTGAAATTCCTTGTTTGCAAGCCTTAAACTTCCGTTGGGTGATGAAAGCTCAAAGGTTGATGTATCAAGCTTTATATTTTCAAAGCTGATTACGGAATTATTAGCTTCCGTTCTTTTTCGTGTCATAGCACGTATTCTTGCAAGAAGCTCTTTAGCCGAAAACGGCTTTGTAAGATAATCGTCCGCACCGCAGTCAAGTCCGAGTACTTTGTCCTCAATTTCGGATTTTGCTGTAAGCAGTATTACAGGTACGGAGTTTCCCTCTTTTCGTATGGTCTTTAAAACTGTTATTCCGTCTATTTTAGGCATCATAATGTCAAGCACTACACCATCATAAACCCCGCTTTCTATATAGTCCAGTGCGTCCTCTCCGTTATATACCGCATCTACGGAATAATTGTTGTGCTTGAGTATCGTTACCAATGCCCTTGAAAGTTCCTTTTCATCTTCCGCTAAAAGCAATCTCATATTATTCTCTCCTTATCATTTTTCGCTGAAACACCTCTTCGGCAACGCACATTCTCAGGTGTGCGATTGCAGCGGACTGCAAACTTTGTTTGCAGTCCGTTACAAGTGCGTAGCACTTGTAACGCTCAAAATGCCTGCATTTTGAGTGCTGCAATCGCACTGCTCAGCTAAACTTTCTGCGGAAGCTCAGGTGTTACATATATTGTTCTGTTCTTGACGTATATTACCATACCCGGCTTTGCTCCTGATGGTTTGCTTACATTCTTCACAAGCGTATAGTCAACAGGCACCTGTGAGCTTTCTCTTGCCTTGCTGTGATATGCAGCTATCTGAGCTGCTTCTTTTATCGTCTGCTCATCAGGCTGCAAACCGTTTGTAACTATTATCGCATGTGCCCCGTGTATATTTTTCGTATGAAGCCATATATCGTTTTTGGCTGCTGTCTTCAAGGTGAGCTTATCATTCTGTGTATTGTTTCTTCCGACCAAAAGCTCAAAACCCGTAGAAAGCCTGAACTTTAAAACAGGCAGTGCTGCTGTTTTTTTCTGCTTACCCTGACGTGTTCTTATATATCCTTGTTCGGCAAGCTCACGGCGTATTTCGTTAAGCTCGCCTTCGGTTTCGGCTCTGCTCAGACTTTCCGATACAGCTTCTATATAATCAAGCTCAGCTTTTGCTTTCTCAAGCTGAACTTTAAGAACCTGCTCCGCCGTCTTTGCCTTACGATAGCTCTTATAATACTTCTGGGAATTCTGTGTTGCCGTAAGCGACGGGTCAAGCTCTATAGTAAAAGGTCTGTTGCCGTCATAATAATTTTCTACTGTAATCTCGGACATTCCCTTTTCTATCCTGTATATATTTGCCTGAATTAAATCACCTTTTATCCTAAGAGGTTCTCTGTCCGTACACCTTTCAAGCTCAAGAGTCTGTGTATTTATCTTCCTTGAAAGCCTCTCTGTTGTATTTGAAAGCATACGGTGCAAATCCTGAGATTTCGATTTCATTCTTTCTATCGTATCTCTGCCGATATAAAAATCATCAACAAGCTTGCTAAAGCTTTCATAACGCTTAATCTCCGCAAGCTGTCCGTACTGGGTTATATCTCCGAAGAAAAAATCCGCAGGCTTTCCGTTTATAACCGCCATATGGGGGGTATAACTCAGATTTTTAAGATTATCTGCCATTCTTCCGACAAAAAAGACAAGTCTTTTTCTGATTTCGGAAATTTTCAGATTTTCCGTTGTAAGTTCTCTTCCCTTTCCTGTAAGATATTCAAGCTCCCTGCACGCTATGGGTGAAATTCCCTGTATCGTATTTAACAATGCTTTGCTCAGCTTTGTATCAACCGTTATGCTTTCCAGTGCTTTTAAAGTTTTTTCTGTTGTTTCCTCTGTTTCTCCGTCAAGAAGATTTATCTTATTCTGTGCAGGCGGAAGGCTGTATTTTAAACCCGGAAGAACCTGCCTTTGTGATGACATTGACATATCTACTCTTTTGAGTGCGTCTATTACAACGCCTTCTTCATTTATGAAAATAACGTTGCTGTACTTGCCCATTATCTCAGCCGCAAGTGTAAGCTTTATATGATCGCCAAGCTCATTCGTTGCATCAAAATCAAGAAAAATTATCCTTTCAAGTGCAGGCTGACGTGCCTGTATCAGCTTACTTCCGCAAAGCTTCTTTCTGAAAAGCATACACAGCATAGGCGGAACTTTAGGGTTTTCGGGAGCATATTCCGTAAAGTTTATTCTGGGACTGTTTGCCCTTGACGAAACAAGAAGCTTATATGCTCCTTTAAGACCTCTGAACCCAAGTACTATCTCATCTTTATTAGGCTGATATACCTTCTCTACCCTGCTGTTTGCAGCTTTTTCATTTATCTCATTACATATATATCTTAAATATCCGCCGTCCAAAGCCATTTTTATTTTTCCCGCCCCTTTTTCTTTTAAAATTGATTTTTTCAAAGGTCTGTGCTTATTTTCGGTGCGATTGCAGCCGTTTCAGTTTAATTCTGAAACGGCTCTTCAAGGTGTAACCTTGAAGCTTGTCAAAAGCAAAGCTTTTGACAAGGCAATCGCACCACCGTCAGCACAGACTTATTACTTGTGATATTTTCCTCCGCTTGTTATCTGAAAGGCTCTGTATATCTGCTCACAAAGCATTACCCTCGCAAGCTGGTGAGGAAAAGTCATTTTTGACATTGACAGCTTTATATCACAGTTGCATTTTACCTCGTCTGACAGTCCCCATGAGCCGCCGATTATAAAATCTATACTGCTTATGCCGTTTAATGCCGTTTTTCCGAATATTTCCGCAACTCCCTCAGAAGATACCTGACTTCCTTCTATACACAGAGCTATAACCTGACTGTTTTTTCCGATATTCTTCAGAATACGCTTTCCTTCCTTTTCCAGAACAGCATTAATCTGACTTTCATTCGGATTATCTGAGATTTTCTCTTCATCGACCTCGGTTATTTTAAATTTGCAGAATAGCCTTAATCTTTTTTCATACTCATTGACTGCCTGTGTCCAGTATTTTTCCTTTAATTTTCCGACACATATTATATTTACAGAAAGCATTTCAGTTTGTATATCTCCTTAAAAAATTATACAGCTTCCGTCAGTTGTTTCCTTTGCCGTATCAATGGTGTAGTCCGAATTTTCTTTCATATGGTGTTCCGAAAGTACACACCTTGCCGATTGCAGTGCTATCTGCGGCATATTGTTTTCTTTGCTGAGATGTGCCAGCAAAAAGCGTGTTGATCCGTTTCTGACAAGTTCGGGTAAAAATTCCGAACAGCTTTCGTTTGACAGATGTCCCTTATTGGATAAAATTCTTCTTTTAAGTATGTATGGATAACCGCCGTTCAGGAGCATATTTACATCGTGATTTGACTCTATTACTATAACATCACTTCCCTTTATGGCACTTTTTATCTCCTGAGTGATAAATCCCGTATCGGTGGCAACAGCTATTTTTCTTCCGTCAGAGGTTTCAACAGTATATCCGACACCCTCTGCACAGTCATGCGATATACGGAAAGGCTTTATTCTCATACCTGCAGCCTCAGCTCCGCTGTTTATTATATAGCTGCTGAATTTTTCGGGAGATAAATCCCCTGACGTTTCCATACTGCGAAGTGTTCCCTCTGTTGCGTATACATTTATTCCGTACTTTGATGCAAGTACTCTTACTCCCTTTATATGGTCGGAATGCTCGTGCGTAATAAATATGCCCTCTATACCTCTGGGGTCTATGCTGTTGTCTGAAAGAGCCTTTTCTATCTGCTTGGCACTTCTTCCGGCATCTATAAGTATGCCTCTTCCCGATGATGTTATATAATAGCTGTTTCCCTTGCTTCCGCTGAACAACGGATATATTTTTGCCATATTTTTTCTCCGTTCCCCTGTCTTTGCTTACAAATCATAAAATTCTGACAAAGCGGGCAGACCTAACGGTCTGCCCGCCCGAAAACTGATTAAATCAGAAGTCTTTCTTATCAATATCTGCACCCATCGCTTTAAGCTTATCTACAATCCTGTCGTATCCACGCTCAATATAATTGATATTGGAAATAGTACTTACACCGTCTGCACAAAGTGCTGTAATAATCATAGCTGCTCCTGCTCTCAGGTCGGTAGCCTGCATATCTGTACCGTGAAGCTTCTTTCCTCCTTCAATAATGAGGAGATCTCTTTTATTTCCGCTTATCTTTACGTCCATTCCCGTCTTTATAAGCTGCTCAATATACTGAAATCTGCATTCCCACACAGTTTCACGCATATGGCTTGTTCCCGTTGCCATTGCCATAAGAGCCACAAACTGCGGCTGCATATCTGTCGGGAAACCGGGGTGAGGCATTGTCTTTACCTTACAGCATTTAAGCTCTCCGCCTGCATCTACAAAGATACTGTCACCGTTATCCCCTACCGAGGTTTTTACTCCCATTTCATTTATCTTGACTATTATAGAGTCAAGATGTTTTGGTATCACATTTTTCACCAAAGCTTTTCCGTGAGTTGCAGCTATCGCCGCTATATATGTTCCTGCCTCAATCTGGTCAGGTATTATGGAGTAATTCACTCCCTTGAGTTCCTTTACTCCTTTTATCTTTATTACTTCTGTACCTGCACCCTTTATATTTGCTCCCATCATATTAAGGAAATTTGCCACATCTACTATATGAGGCTCTCTCGCCGCATTCTCTATAACCGTTGTTCCCTCTGCCGTAACCGCTGCTATCATTACGTTTATTGTAGCACCTACAGAAACAACGTCCATATATATATATCCGCCTTTAAGTCCTTTTTCCGCAAAAACGCTTACGCAGTCTTTCGGATCGTCAAACCTGCAGTCCGCACCAAGAATACTGAATCCTTTTATATGCTGATCCATTGGTCTGTCGCCGAAAAAGCACCCTCCGGGCATTCTTACGCAGGCTTTTCCTTTTTTGGCAAGCAAAGCTCCTAAAATATAATATGAAGCTCTCATACGTCCCGCTTCCTCAAACACAACATCTGTTGTATTTACCCCCGTAGCATCAACGTAGAAAGTATTTTCGCCTGTCTGTTTAATCACAGCACCCATTCGGGTCATAATCTCAAACATAACCGCTACATCTTTGATACATGGAACATTTTCCAGCGTACAGGGGGAGTCTGCAAGAATTGTTGCAGGGATTATCGCCACGGCAGCGTTCTTTGCTCCGCTGACGGAAACTTCCCCCGACAATGCCTTTCCTCCGCTTATAACGAGTTTCTCCAAGGATTAACACCCCTACATTTTAAATTTTTAAGATATTCCATTCATAACAAATCTATCCTTAAACCCATCTCCTGATATTTCACACACAACCATCATAATATAACATAATAAAGAGTACGTCATTTCCTATACCAAACAAACGCACTCCTATCATCTGAAAATACTACCATATATATTAATACAAACAGGGCAAGTTGTCAACTGCTAAAAACTGATATTCTGCAAATAAGGAATTTAACACAATTTATTTATCAATCTCCCTCTGAGAGCAGTCAATAGTTCTATTTTTATTGCGATTTCCAATATTTTCTGTCCATACTTCTGTACTGTATCGCCTCTGCTATATGGTATATCTTTATTATTTCGCTTCCGTCCAAATCGGCTATGGTTCTTGCTACCTTCAGCACCTTGTCATATGCTCTCGCAGACATTCCCATTGAATCAAAAGCTTTGTTCAGAAATTCCTTCGCCTCGCTGCTCAGCGGACAAAATCTGTTTACCATTCCTGCCGATATTCCTGCGTTGCTTTTTATGCCTGTACCCTCATATCTTGCGGTCTGTATTTCTCTTACCCTGTTCACACGCTTTTTTATTTCCGCCGAACTTTCCTCCTCGGATTCGGAATTAAGCTCATTGAACTCTACAGGCGGTACTTCTATGTGAATATCTATCCTGTCAAGCATAGGTCCCGATACCTTTGAAAGATACCTTGTTATGGCTTTTTTAGTGCATATGCACTCCCTTGCAGGGTGAGAAAAATATCCGCAGGGACATGGATTCATAGCTGCCACAAGCATTATGTCACACGGATACGAAAGCGTACCGCTTACTCTTGAAATGGTTATCTCTCCGTTTTCTATCGGCTGTCTGAGAACCTCCATCGCCGCCCTTGAAAATTCGGGAAATTCATCAAGAAAAAGCACTCCGTTGTGTGCCAGCGATACCTCACCGGGGCGTGGCACACTTCCTCCGCCTGACAATCCTGCCGGCGATACTGTATGATGAGGTGCTCTGAACGGTCTTTTCATAACAAGTCCGTCCTCAGAACCAAGCATTCCCGCTATTGAATGTATCTTTGTTGTTTCTACCGCCTCTTCAAAGCTCATATCGGGAAGTATTGACGGTATACGCTTTGCAAGCATACTTTTTCCAGAACCGGGAGGACCTACCATAAGTATATTGTGCATTCCCGAAGCTGCTATTTCTATAGCTCTTTTAGCCTTTGACTGTCCCTTTACCTGAGAAAAATCGAAACCGTATGTAATATTATCATTCTTTTTCTCCACAATGGCAGGACTTATCATCTTTTTTCCTCTCAGATGTCCGGATATTTCGTGAAGGTTTCTTACAGGGTATACATCTATTCCGTTTATTGCTGCTCCTTCGTTCCTGTTGTCATACGGCACGAATATGCTTCTGAAACCCATTTCCTTCGCTTTTATGGTCATCGGCAGAACACCCCTTATGCCTCTTACCTCTCCTGCAAGCGAAAGCTCTCCTATAAACACGCTATCATCTATATCTGCGGATATATACCCTGCATATTTCAACAACGCTATAAGAATTGGAAGGTCATAAACCGAACCCTCCTTCTTTATATCGGCAGGTGCAAGATTTACCGTAATCTGTCCGTCGGGCATATCAAACCCACAGTTTCTCAGTGCAGACCTCACTCTGTTTCTTGACTCCTTTACCGACGCATCAGGCAAACCTACTATGTCAAATCCGGGAAAGCCGTTGGAAATATCCACCTCAATTTTGACAAGAAACGTTTCTATTCCGAATATACCCATACTGTTGCTGCAGCATACCATATTTTATCACCCTTTTCGGACAGCTATATACAAACTTAAAATTTCAGACATAAAATTCAGGGCAAATCTTTAAACTCCTGATAATATATTAACATATTAATTCAAAGTCGGCAATACATATTTTAACTTTATTTTGCCGTATATCAACATTCAGGCGATTTCAGAACACGGCAGACATAATGTCTGCCGTGAAATTAAAACCGCCTTATCTGGGGTCATCAGACCTCATCGTATATATGACTGTAGGCATATTCTGCCTCATCATCTTCATCATCTTCATCATATAAATACGATTTATAATCATAACCGTAGTATCTGTCGTATATGTCCTTATGGTTCTGACGGTAATCCTCCAGCATTCTGTAAACCTTGAATCTGCTTACATTGAATGACGGAAAATGCTCAGCCATATCATCATATTTGTCCTTGTTCCAATAATATTTTTCCATTATTGCTCTTTCCAGACTTTCCTGTTCGTCACGGGTAAGCCCGTTGTTCTCTTTATCGGCAAACGGAATAATATACTCATATGCTGAATCATCAAGCTTCTCCACAAGACTGCTTCCCATCCAGCCTATCTGTTTTTCCTCAAACAGTCTTATATTTTCTCTTGCAATAAATGCGTCCGTGTCAGCCAGATTATACCCTGCAAGGAAAACAAGCATACACACAATCACCGCAGGAAAAAGCCTGAACTGAGGTATAAACTGCTTTGTTATCGTCAGAACGAAAACTATCATCAGGAAAAACATAAATATGCTCGTATTTATACGCATAGCCGTATAACCGTACTGCTGTATGTACATAAACATCTTGTAAAGTGCGGTACTTATGAATATCATTGTAAACAGCGACATAATCACTGTTATAACTCTTATTCCCGCAGGCAGACTGTTTTCTTCCGTTCTTATCGTGAGTGCAAAAAGCAGCAGTATGATTATTATGTTTATTACAGAAACAATGCAAAGCTCAAAAAAGCCGTTTCTTGCATAATCTACTATTGTAAAATCCTTTGGCAGAAGATTTTCCGCAAGGAATGATATGAAATATGCAATCTGAGATATAAGATATAAAAGATATACAACGCAGAGCGGAATAGCTATAGCATACATCAGAACAGCAGGTGCTACACCTGATTTTTTCTTACTAAGGTTTACTCCTGTAGGATAACCAAAACCGTTTCGGTTTATTTTATACCTTTGTTCTTCGTCATATTTGGTATACCAGCAACTGAAAACCGCCATAGCCAGCGGAATACCTACAATGGCATATAATATGTATTTCAGAAGCTTTGATATGAAATTATCAAAGATAAACGAAAACATTACCTTGAACATTTCATCGCTTTCAAGCAGAAGTGCCGATACAACCGAAACTATCGGAACGGCTATAAGCAGACCGAGTATAATCCATTTGGCATTTCCGTGCTTTCTGCCCTTTTCCTTGCTGAACATCGCAGGAAACATCGAACCGTAGTTCATAAAAGGATAGCCCAAAGTACCGCCGAGAAAATCAGATAATGTGTTTGAAAAGCGTTTTCTGTCCTTTCCTCCGCTGGAGTACACCCAGTAGGAAGTTCCGAAAAACAGTACCGAAAAATCCATAGCAAGTACAAGTCTGTTGCTGTATATGCTGAAAGGAATGCTTAATATTATCAGAAACACAAATGCGATATTATGTATCCAGTCTATTTTAAGCTTTTTCTTCAGAACATAAAAATATGACAAGAACAGAGTACCGACAAAATAAACGCTTGCTCCTATGCCGAAATTGAAATTTTCCACGGCTATAAACCATACGAAAATAAAACCTGCAAAAAGTGCATAAACCGAAAAGCGTCTGTCTATTTTATCGTATATTTTTTTAATAGGAGTATAAAATCCTGCATTGGGCGGATAATTATTGTTATATCTCGGCTGTCCGTAATACTGAGAATTGCTGTACGGCGGCTGTCCTCCGTATGCTCCGTGTCCGTACTGATTGCCTCCGTAATATCCGCTGCCCTGTCTGTTTCGGTAATCATAGCTTTTATAGCCGTTAGCATTATTGTTATCGTACTGATAGGCATTATTTCCGTAAGCATTATAACCGCCGTTATTCTGATTATAGTATTCTTCATAACCAACGTTTTCAGAATTCTGGAAATTATAAGAGGCTTCATTGGTATCTGAGTTTTCGTTTGCAGCGGTGCTGTCGGCTTTATCGTACCCGTCATTAAAGTCAAAGCTTTTTCTGTCAGACTGCACGGAATCCATATTTCCTCCCGAAGCTCTTTTTTTGTCTAAATCCTGAGTGGTTTCATAGATATTGTCGGGATTTATACCGCTGTTTTCGGTGCTGCCGTCAGCCGCAGATTTACTTTCATTATCTGATAAAGAATATACTTTATCAGAAGTTTTATCCTCATTTGGCTTACCGTTCATAAAAATAAACCGTCCTTTCCTTATAACTTTTATTGCGGACAAATAAAGATTATCCGTAATAATACACTTGTATTTTACAATAATTAATTGGCTGTGTATATAATTTTATAAAATTTTAATGCTACAAAATATTAACACTTATATCACAATATTTACTTTTGGGGAAAAAATCGTAAAAGACCGTTTTTCTTCATTTTGTCATATATATAAATTTAGAATGAACATTATAATAATTTTTTAAATTTTTTTAAAATATATAAAAATTTTATAAAATAGGTTGATTTTTTTTCAAGTAATGTTAAAATGATGTTGTATCTATTAAAAGAAGGAGGTTTGTTGTATGGCTTACAAAATAAGTGATGACTGCATTGCTTGCGGTGCTTGTGCTGCTGAATGTCCCGTTGAGGCTATCTCTGAGGGTGACGGCAAGTTTGAGATTGATGCTGACGCATGTCTTAGCTGCGGTGCTTGTGCAGGTGTATGTCCCGTTGGAGCTCCCTCTGAGGAGTAATTTTATTACATATGATTGTAAAGTAGAACTGCTTGATTTTATCAGCACAGGAGCAGCCGCCTTTTCAGGCGGCTGCTTATTATTTATGGCGAAATTCCATAATAAGGAATTTCGCCTTATTGGTAATTTAGGGGTTTCATTAAAAATCCTGACCAAAGGCTCCGCCTTTGGAAACCGCAAGGGCTCTGCCCTTGACCCGCAAGCCTTTGAAAAGGCTTGACCTAAACTTTATGGTTTTTCTGTCAGAATTACATCATATTGGGGGATTATTCAAAAAATGCACAGAATGCCTTGTAAGCCATATACACGTCAATTTTTGAAACGACCTCAAGAGGAGCGTGCATTGAAAGAACAGGAACACCTAAGTCTACAACGTCAACATTAAGATTTGCAACATACTTTGCGATAGTTCCGCCTCCTCCGCCGTCAACCTTTCCAAGCTCTCCGCTCTGCCAGAGAATGCCGTTTTTGTCGAGCATACTGCGTATTTCAGCCATATACTCTGCCGAAGCGTCCGAAGTTCCGTATTTTCCGCCGCTTCCGGTGTATTTAGTTATGACTACGCCTTTGTTGATATATGAACTGTTATTGCTTTCGTAAGCCCCTGCATATGTGGGGTCGAATGCTGCGTTTACATCGGCTGAAAGACATTTGCTGTTATCAAGTACGGTGTATCCTTTTACGCCCTGAGCTTCTGCGATTTCGTTTATGAAGTGTTCCATAAATGCGGACTTCATACCTGTATTTCCGTCACTGCCTGTTTCTTCCTTATCTGTGAGAATTGTTATTGCGGTATATTCGGGAGATTTGGTGTTTATTGCTGCCATAAGTGCAGGATATGCACACACCTTGTCATCGTGACCGTATGCACCTATCATACTTCTGTCAAAGCCTATGTCACGTACCCTGAAAGCAGGAACCATAGCAAGCTCTGCCGAAAGAAAATCGGATTCGGTAATTCCGTATTTTTCAAAGAGTATATTAAGTATATTAAGCTTTACGTTTTCGGCTTCTTTTGTGTTGTCAAAAGGTCTGCTGCCGATAAGAACGTTCAAGTCCTCACCATCTATAGCCTTTGAAAGTGTTTTGGATACCTGCTCTTTTGCAAGATGTGGAAGCAGGTCTGTAACACAAAAACAAGGCTCGCTGTCATCATCGCCTACTCTTACGGTAACGGAAGAACCGTCCTTAAAAGCAACTACTCCGTGAAGTGCAAGCGGAATTGCCGTCCACTGATATTTTTTTATTCCTCCGTAATAGTGGGTTTTCAGCATAGCAAGCTCACTTGATTCATAAAGAGGGTTAGGTTTCAAATCCAGTCTAGGGGAATCTATGTGTGCTATGGAAAATCTCACGCCCTTTTCAAGCGGCTGTTTTCCGAATACTGCAAGAAGAATGTTTTTATTGCGGTTTACGCAGTAAATTCTGTCGCCTGCATTATATTTTTTGTTTCTGTCATATTCTTCAAAACCGTTTTCCTTTGCTGTCTTTAAGGAGATTTCAACTGCTTCACGCTCTGTCTTTGCAAGATTGAGAAATTCCGCATATTTTCCGCAAAACTCGTCAGCTTTGATTATTTCCTCTTCTGACAGATTTTTTATACCCTTATCCTTTTTGGCAAAAAGCTTTTCCTTCAGCTTTTCTGCATTTGTTTTTTCAATGCTCATTTTATCAAATCCTCTCTTTAATTTTGAACACAGGTGTCAGTACTATTCTTCACTTAATTCCTCATCATCTGAGTATTCGTAAGAATATCCGTTATAATCTTCACTTGATTCATCTGAGCTTTCACTCAGGTTTTCGCTTACTTCTTCGTCTGAAATATCATCTGATATTTCAGGAGTATTTTCACCGTCACCCGAAACAATATATTCCTGAGAAATATTGCTTTCGTAATATCTTTTGTAATTTTCCACCTTATCGACATAGCTCGCTGTTTCGGAATATGGTATGCGTGAAAGATTTTTTCCGTCAGAGGAATATTCAGTACTTTCGAGCCACGAATCAACGTTTCCGAAGCCTGCGTTATATGCTGCAACGGCTGTTCTTTCAACGGTATACCTGTCTAAAAGAAATCTCAGAAAAACACAGCCGTATCTTATGTTTATATCGGGGTCATACAGATTGTCTGTAGAATATTTTTCTTCACCGTCATTGTATCTTTGCAGCCATTCAAACGAGGAGGGCATAATCTGCATAAGTCCTTTTGCTCCTGCCTGAGATTCGGCATTTGTATTGAAATTGCTTTCAGTCTTTATTATGGCAAACACTAAATTCGGGTTAAGCTGATATTCTGCGGAATATCTGTATACCTGCTCTGCATAATCTACCTTGTTGACTGCCTTTCCGAACTGCTTTCCTGAATTGAACAGCATAACTATCACGGCAATCAGAACCGCTGTTATAATCAAAAACGAAATAACAACCGTTATGGCTGCTCCGTTTACCCTGCCCTTTTTATCAGTTTTCAGCATTTGTTCACCTCCCGATGTCCTGCGGTTTCAAGAATTATATCTTTAAGCTTCATATGAAGCTTATCGGGATTATCAGCTCCGTTTAAAATAAAATCAGATTTTCCGATATAAAAGCTGTCATCTTTCTGAGCCTTCAGACGTATGTCAGCATCAGCCTCGGAAAGACCGTCCCTTTTTATAATACGTTCACGTCTTATGCTTTCGGGACATATAACGGCTATCACGTAATCACATATGACATCTATCCTGCTTTCAAACAGTGTCGGAGCGTCAAGTATTATTACTGCGTCTTTTTTGATATTTCTTATGCTGTCAATCATTCTGATGGTTTCGGCAAATATGAACGGGTGTGTTATGCTGTTGAGTTTGTCTGTGTTTTCAAATGAGGAAAATGCTCTTTTGGCAAGAAGCTTTCTGTCAAGAGTTCCGTCACTATGGACTATATCGTTACCGAAAGCAACACTCAGACAGTCGAGGCATACGCTTCCCTTTTCAAGAATTTTTCTTGCGGTCAGGTCTGCATCTATAATATGACAGCCTATACTCTGTGCGTACTGTGTAATTGAGGACTTTCCTGCTCCCGTTTGTCCCGTAATTCCTATTATGGTATATTCACGCAAGCTCAATCACCTCAAATCCTGCCGAACGTATAAGCCTGTTGTATACTGCCAATCCCACTCCGTCCGTACCGGGACAGTGAGCATAAACCTTTTTTAAATTCATATCATCAAGTTTTCTCAGCGAACTGAAAAGATTATGTGCCTGAGAACTGTAATCTTCCTTTTCGCCAAGGCATATGTACGGAGCTTTCAGCTTTTCGGTATCCTCGCTGTAGCACAATGCTCCTGCTCCTTCGGCTTCATATCTTTTGTTTACGTATTCTGCATAGCTTTCGGAATCCGCCTTTACGATAATAATTTCTGCCTTTGGTGCATAGTGCTTGTATTTCATACCCGGACTTGATACGACTGCATCATCTGCAAGCATATGGGTTACACCGTTGTCAACTACAATTTTTCCGATTACGCTCTCTATTTCAGAAACTGTAATTCCACCGGGACGAAGCAGTACAGGAACATCTCCTGCCATTGAAATAACTGTTGATTCAAGTCCGACTTTGCTTTCTCCGCCGTCTATGATAAGCGGAATACGTCCTTTCATATCATTATATACGTGAGCTGCATTTGTAGGGCTGGGACTTCCTGACAAATTGGCTGAGGGAGCTGCAAGCGGTAATCCTGCACTCTTTATTATAGCTTGTGCCGTCTTATTTGAGGGAAATCTTATAGCTACGGTGTCAAGTCCTGCCGTTACCTGCGACGGTACATTCTCTGAGCAAGGCATAATTATTGTAATAGCTCCAGGCCAGAATTTATCGGCAAGAAGCTTAGCTTTCGGGCTGAATTCTTTTACAAGATAGTCAACCTGCGACAAATCGCATATATGTACTATCAGCGGATTGTCTGATGGTCTGCCCTTTGCTTTGAATATTTTCATTACAGCTTCACCGTCAAGAGCATTCGCCGCAAGTCCGTATACTGTTTCCGTGGGTATTCCCACAAGTTCTCCGCTCCTAATAAGCTCTCCTGCCAGCTTTAAAGAGTGTTCATTCGGCTTTAAAACCTGCGTTTTCATTAAATTTCAAGTCCTTCCCTGAGCTGCTCTGCCCTGTACGCCGTTATGAGTGCGTCTATAATTTCATCTATATTTCCGTTGAGAATTTCGTCAAGCTTATAAAGTGTAAGTCCTATTCTGTGGTCGGTAACTCTGCTCTGAGGATAATTATAGGTTCTTATACGTTCGCTTCTGTCGCCCGTGCCTACCTGCGATTTTCTCTCCTGTGCGACAGCCTGTGCCTGTTCATCTCTTTTTGCCTGAAGTAGTCTGGATTTCAGTACTCTCATAGCTTTATCCTTGTTTTTGTACTGACTTCTTTCGTCCTGACACTCAACAACCGTTCCTGTGGGAAGATGTGTTATTCTTATTGCGGATTCGGTCTTGTTTATATGCTGTCCTCCTGCTCCGCTGCTTCGGAATGTATCTATCTGTAAATCCTTGGGATTTATTTCAAGCTCTACATCTTCGGCTTCGGGCAGAACAGCTACAGTCACGGTAGATGTGTGTATTCTTCCCTGAGTTTCCGTTTCGGGTACTCTCTGTACCCTGTGTACGCCGCTTTCAAATTTAAGACATGAATATGCTCCCTGTCCGTTAATCATAAAGCTTATTTCCTTATAGCCTCCAAGCTCGGTAGCATTTACATTCAGAAGTTCTGTTCTGAAACCTTTCTTGTCCGCATACATACTGTACATTCTGTATAAAACGGCACTGAACAGGGCTGCTTCCTCTCCCCCTGCTCCTCCTCTTATTTCGACTATTACGTTTCTGTCGTCATTCTGGTCTTTAGGCAAAAGTAAAAGCTTTATGTTCTGTTTTATTTCCTCAAGCTCGATTTTTGCCGCACTGCTTTCTTCCTGTGCAAGCTCTTTCATTTCAATATCGGCTGTGCTGTCGTTTATGATTTCGGCAGCTTCTTCTATTATAGCCTTTGCCTGTCTGTATTTTGTGTATTCCTCAACTATAGGCTCTATTTCCTTGTATTCCTTCATTACCTTCTGATATTCTTCAGGGTCTGATGCTGTATCAGGCTGATAAAGCTTATTGTTGAGTTCCTCATACCTTTTTTCAAATATGTTAAGCTTTTCTTCAAACATAAATTTCTCCACCTTTTCTGCTTTTTCGCAGCACGGCTTACTGCTGTACTGCGGCGATTGCAGACTACGGCTGCAAAGCAGCCGTTAAAAATTCAAGGGATTTTCCCTTGAATTTTCGTCAAAAGCTTTGCTTTTGACGGTCTGCAATCGCCTCCTGAGCGTTGACGCAAGCCCTGCTTTTAATCCGAACCAAGCTTCTGCTTTTCCTGAGCCTGCATCTTATACGGAGAAACTCCGTTTATCTTCTTTATGTTTTTTTCAATTTTCGACCGTGCCGCCATTACCTCACGTCCGCAGCCCTGACATTTTATCTTAAAATCCATTCCTACTCTTAAAACCTCGAATGTCTTTGAAGAACACGGATGCGGCTTCTTCATTTCAAGAATATCTCCTACCTGTACGTTCACACCATTTCCCCCTCTGCACTCATCTGTTTTCAGTCAACGACATATTCTTTCAGCCTGCCGTACATATCAGGCTTTAAAAGTGCTGTTATGACTATTCCGTTTTCACTGTACTTTTCTTCAAGCAGAGTAGCTTTTTCACGCACCTCTGCCACAATTCTTCCCTTGTCAAACGGTATGAGCAGTTTTACACGCCTTATCTCTACAGGAAGATTTTCCTCTATTCTTTCCAGAAGTTTATCTATACCTGTTCCGTTTATGGCACTAATTCTTACCGCTCCGCTCACCATAGGAATTACTCCGCTTTTTTCATTTACTCTGTCCCATTTGTTGAGTACGGGTATTATAGGCGAAGATGTACAGCCTAAGCTCTCGAAAAGCTCCCTTGTAACATCAAGGTGAAGATATGCTTCCTCAGAGGACGCATCGCATACATTAAGTATTATATCAGCCTCAGCCGCTTCTTCAAGTGTGGATTTGAATGCTTCTACAAGATGGTGCGGAAGCCGTCTTACAAGTCCTACCGTATCCGTAAGCATAACACTTACACCGTTCGGAAGCTTCAACGCCCTTGATGTCGGGTCAAGCGTGGCAAAAAGCTTATCCTCGGCAAGTACTCCTGCATCAGTAAGACAGTTCATAAGTGTTGATTTTCCTGCGTTCGTATATCCTACTATAGCAACAGTTATTACTCCGTCCTTTTTTCTTCTGCTTTTCAGCATATCCCTGTGCTGCTTTACATCTTTGAGCTGTTCTTTGAGCGTTTCCATACGGCGGCGTATATGCCTTCTGTCTGTTTCAAGCTTTGTTTCTCCGGGACCTCTCGTACCTATTCCTCCGCCAAGACGTGACATCTCCGCTCCCTTACCGGTAAGTCTTGGCAGCATATAGTTAAGCTGAGCAAGCTCTACCTGAAGCTTACCTTCCTTACTCCTTGCCCTTAGTGCAAATATATCCAGTATAAGCATTGTTCGGTCTATTGTGCGTATTCCCGTTGCCTGCTCGATGTTCCTTATCTGTGTCGGTGTAAGCTCACAGTCAAAAATCAGAACATCTATATCCTGATTTTCGCAAAAGTTCTTTATTTCTTCAAGTCTGCCGCTTCCTACATAGGTTGCGGTATCAGGTCTGTCTTTTTTCTGCGTCAGCGTTGCGACAGGCTCTGCTCCTGCACTTTCGCTCAGCTCCCAAAGCTCGTCAAGCGATGACTGTGCATCATATTCTCCTGTATCCACACATACCAGCAGTACTCTCTGTTGTTTCTTCTCATTTTCAAAATATTCCATAAAATCTCCGTAACTTCACATTTTCTCTTTTTTTGTCCTGCTCTTGCTGATGTAAGCAGTTATCTATGACCAAAGGCAATTTTCCTACATTTATTGTATCAATAAGCTATAAAATGTCAACCTCAGTTATAAAAATTAATTTTAAACTGAGTAAGTCCATAATATTATTTATATATTAATTTTGGGGTTTATTCATAAATTTTTCTTAAATATATTTTATTCAGGCAAAATTTGTGATATTATATATTCGGGGCTTGATTAAAAATCTTCAGCATACCTTACGGACGTTCCTTTCTGTGTGACGGAGTGCCTGTAGAAATATGCTTACTGCGAAAGGGTAATATACAATGAAAAATAACTATGATGTAGTGGTTGTCGGAAGCGGAGTTGCAGGTCTTTACGGGGCTTTGCAGTTCGATGAAAAATACAGTGTGCTTGTAGTTTCAAAAAGAAGTGCGGAGCTTTCAAACAGTTCTCTTGCTCAGGGTGGAATTGCTGCCGTACTCGATAAAATAAGCGATAACTATGAGCTTCACATAAAAGATACAATGATTGCAGGCAAATATAAGAACAATCCGAAAGCTGTGGAGGTACTTGTAAAGGAAGGGCCGGACGATGTTCTCAGGCTTAAAGAACTCGGTGTTGATTTCGATACCGATAATGACGGCGAACTGCTTAAAACGCTCGAAGCAGGACACAGCAGAAACCGTATAGTTCACCATAAGGATTTTACAGGAAAGGCTGTAACCGATAAGCTTATAGACGCGGTAAAAAACAGAAAAAATATAGATTTACTCGAAAATACGCTTGTATTTTCCGTTGACAAGGCTGAAAACGGATTTTTCATAGGTATGCTGAAAGACGATGAAATTATTTCAGTGTCATGCAGCTATTGCCTGCTTGCTACGGGCGGAATAGGTCGTGTATACAAATACACAACAAACAGTGCCATCGCTACAGGTGACGGCATAGCCTTTGCCCGTAAGCTTGGTGCTAAGCTTATGCACCTTGACAGAATACAGTTTCACCCTACCGCCTTTGCCGCAGAAAAAGACAGGGAACGTTTTCTTATAAGCGAGGCTGTCCGTGGTGAGGGTGCTGTACTTCTCAACTGCTTCGGCGAACGTTTCGCACATAACTATGATGAACGTGGAGAACTTGCTCCCAGAGATGTCGTAAGCGAAGCTATAATAAGAGAGTCACTCAGAACAAACAGCGAAGACTTCTACCTTGATATAACTCATAAAAGCCCCGAATTTATAACCGAACGTTTTCCTATGATATATCAGAAATGTCTTGACGAGGGTATAGACATAACAAAGCAAAGAATACCTGTCTTCCCTTGTCAGCACTATCTTATGGGTGGAATTGACGTGAACCTTGATGCAAGAACCTCCGTTGACAGGCTCTATGCGGCAGGCGAATGTGCTCATACGGGAGTTCACGGAGCAAACCGCCTTGCAAGCAACAGCCTTCTTGAAGGTCTTGTATTTTCAAGACGTGCCGCTGCAGATATAATGAAAAATATCGAAAACGGAAATCAGGGTACAGTCAAGGGAAATCCCCCCGCATACAACAAAGGCACTGTTCCTCTTCCCAAGGGAATAAGAACCGAAATAAGAACCACTCTTCAGGATACGTATTTTGTAATAAAAAAACCTGAAAAGTTTGAGGAAAGTTTCAGCCGCTTCAATCAGATACTCAATGACCTTGAAAATACCGACTATATTCTTAATTCGGATTATGTGGAAGCAAAAAGTCTTGCTACCGCTGCTCAGGAAATTATGCTTGAAGTAACAATCAAAAATCAGGAGGACTACTGATATATGCTTAACCAAATCTACGTTGACAACATAATAAAAAATGCTCTGCTTGAAGATATAAACTACATTGATTGTGCTACCGATTATCTCATTCCCGATGAACAGTCAGATACAGCAAGCTTTCTTGCAAAGGCTGACGGTGTTCTGTGCGGTATCAATATAGCAAAAAGGGTTTTTCAGATTTTACAGCCCGATACGGAATTTCATATTTTCATACATGACGGTGAAAAGGTTAAATACGGCGATATTATCGCAACCGTAAAATGTAAAACAAAAAATCTGCTTAAAGGCGAACGCACTGCTCTCAATCTGCTGCAGCACCTCAGCGGCATAGCTACGGAAACTGCAAAATGTGTGGAGCTTGTCAAGGGTACAAAGGCTTCAATTGCTGATACAAGAAAAACCATTCCCGGTATACGCTCACTCCAGAAATATGCCGTAACCGTCGGCGGCGGCAGAAATCACCGCTATAACCTCTCCGATGCCGCTATGCTTAAGGATAACCACATAGACGCAGGCGGCGGTATTACCAACGCTGTTTCCAAACTCAGAAGCAAGCTCGGGCATATGACTAAAATAGAAGTTGAAGTTCGTAACCTTGATGAACTCAGGGAGGCTCTGGCTGCTGATGTTGACGTTATAATGCTTGATAATATGTCACCTAAGCTTATGAGCGAAGCCGTAAAAATTACTGACGGAAAAGCTGTTCTTGAAGCTTCGGGCGGTATCACCTCCGATACAATAAGAGCTGTTGCCGAAAGCGGTGTGGATATTATATCACTTGGTGCGATTACGCATTCTGTCAGGGCTTTTGATATTTCTCTTAAAATTGCAAAGTAATTTTCATCAAAACAACTACAAAATAAAGGACAGAGCCTGTAAAAAGCTCTGCCCTTTTTCTGTAATTAATCAGTCTATCTCAACCATTACCTTTGTATTGTTTCTTACCGCAACAGATCTTGCAATAGTACGGATAGCCTTGGCAATTCTGCCCTGCTTTCCTATAATTCTTCCCATATCAGGCTCTGCAACGTGAAGATGATAAACGATAACTCCGCTTTCATCAGGCTCGTCCCTGTCAACCTTTACAGCTTCAGGCTCGTCAACAAGACCCTGTGCAATAGTAATCAATAATTTTTCCATTAATAAAATTCTCCTTAAATATAAATTACTCACCCAGAACGTTATACCTTGTAAACAAAGACTTGACTGTATCAGTCATCTGAGCTCCGTTTGAAATCCACTTCTTTGCCTTTTCAGAATCCACCTTAACGTCAGCAGGCTCAACCATAGGGTTGTAATATCCGATTTCTTCGATAAAACGACCATCTCTGGGGTATCTTGAATCTGCAACTACAACACGGTAAAAAGGTGCTTTCTTAGCTCCCATACGTCTTAATCTGATTTTAACCATTTTATTTTACCTCCGAAAATAATAACTTTTATATCTTCACCAATTTCTTGGATCAATAACTGAAAAATAAATTTACATCTTACCG
Organism: uncultured Eubacteriales bacterium; assembly: GCA_900316025.1. Lineage (GTDB taxonomy): Bacteria > Bacillota > Clostridia > Oscillospirales > Acutalibacteraceae > CAG-964. The sequence goes on along the minus strand of ONBJ01000003.1, from coordinate 45,237 downwards.
AAAGGATTGTTTCCGCCCATAGGGTTCATTCCTCCGCCTAAACCGGGAAGATTTTTGAACTTGCGTTTCTTACCTTTCTTTCCTCCGAGCTGTTTCATAACTTTCTGCATCTGCTCAAACTGTTTAAGCAGTTTGTTTACCTCTTCGACTTTAAGACCACAGCCCTTTGCAATTCTTCTTTTTCTTGAAGGATTTATTATAGAGGGCTTCGCTCTTTCTTCGGGTGTCATTGAAAGTATAATCGCCTCGTTACGGTATATGATATTGTCGTCAACGTCCATATCGTCAAGCTTGTTCATATCCATACCGGGGAGCTTCTTTAAAATTCCCTTTATAGGCCCCATACGCTTTATCTGTCCGAACTGGTCAAGCAAATCATTGAGGTCAAACTTGTTTTTCTGGAGCTTCTCAGCCATTTCCTGAGCTTTTTTCTGGTCGAGCTTCTCCTCGGCTTCTTCTATAAGCGTGAGCATATCGCCCATTCCGAGTATTCTGCCTGCCATTCTGTCGGGGTGGAAAACCTCTAAGTCGTCCATTTTTTCTCCCGTACCTGCATATCTTATAGGCTTGCCTGTCACAGACCTTACAGAAAGTGCCGCACCGCCTCTTGTATCGCCGTCAAGCTTTGTAAGCACTACTCCCGTAATATCCAGCAAATCATTGAATGATTTTGCTACGTTTACTGCGTCCTGACCTGTCATAGAGTCTACAACAAGGAAAATTTCCTGCGGTGATACTTCGGCTTTTATCTTTTCAAGCTCACCCATAAGAGCCTCGTCTATGTGAAGTCGTCCTGCGGTATCGAGAATTACAACATCATTTCCGTAATCCCTTGCGTGTTTTACAGCCGCTTTTGCGATTTTTACAGGGTTTGCCTTTCCCATTTCAAACACGGGAACTCCTACTCCGCCTGCAACAATTTTAAGCTGTTCTATAGCAGCGGGACGGTAAACGTCACAAGCAACCGCAAGCGGTCTGTGACCCTCTTTTTTCAGCATTTTTGCTAGCTTACCTGTATGAGTGGTTTTTCCCGAACCCTGAAGTCCGCACATCATTATTACTGTAGGCGGCTTCGATGCCCACTTTATGTGAACCTCTTCGCCTCCCATAAGCTGCGTAAGCTCCTCGTTTACTATTTTTATTACCATCTGTGCAGGTGTAAGACTTTCCATTACATCTGAACCTATGGCTCTTTCCGATACCTTTGCTGTAAACTCCTTGGCTACCTTGTAGTTTACGTCAGCTTCAAGCAAAGCCAGCCTTACCTCTCTCATAGCCTCTTTTACATCGTTTTCGGTAAGCTTACCCTTTGAACGCAGCTTTTTAAACGCTGCACTCAGCTTTTCCGACAAGCCTTCAAATGCCAAAAAAATCACCCTTTCACGTTTATATTATCTGCCAGTTATCTGAAATGAGCAATTATCAGAATTTGTTCTTCATATCGGCAGCAGCCTTTCTTGCCGTGCCGCATTTATTTGTAACATACAGACTTTTTCTGCTGTTCTGGTTTTCGTTATAAATATCAGTCAGACATTCCTCTATAACTTCAAGCTCTGCCTTCATTTCCTGCCATTTTCCGTAAAGTCCGAGTTTATCTTCAAATTCTCTGAGAAAGCCTTCACTTCTCTTTAAAGTATTATGCACACCCTGACGTGTAATTCCTATCATATCGGCAATTTCTCTGAGAGAAAGGTCATCATTATAATAATAGTTCATAATTTCAAGCTGCTTTTCGGAAAGAAGCTGACCGTAAAATTCAAGAAGCACCGACACCATAATCTTTTCGTCCATGAAACCACTTCCAACCCCTGTAAACCTTTCAGCTTTACACCGCCTGTGTATTATACTATACATTTGTCACCTTGTCAACAAGGCTGACATAAATATTTTTTCCTGCACCCGAGCATATATAAAAAGCTCCGCCGTTTTTCGGGCGAAGCTTTGTTCTTTCTGAAATCAAAATATTTTTCTGTATACTTATTTATATCAGCTTCATATCCGAAAGCACTTTTTTATAGCATTCAATGACATATTTAACGTCATCGTTGCTGAGCTTTGTATGAAGCGGAAGCGTTATCTCATTCTTATAGTGAGCGTAGGCATTTGGATAGTCCTTTATATCAAATCCCATATTCTTGTATGCCGTCATCATAGGAAGCGGCTTGAAGTGTACGTTACAGGAAACCCCCAGTTCTGCCATACGGTCTATAATCTCGTTACGCTCCCTGTGTCCTATATTCTGAACCCTTGTGAGATATATATGACAGCTTGTGACAAAATCATCATTTACATGGTGCAGATAACCTATACCGATTTCGTCCATAGCCTTATCGTACATTTCTATAATTTCACGCCGTCTGCCCTGAATTTCCCTGAAACGTTTAAGCTGTACAAGTGCTATTGCTGCCTGAATATCGGTCATATTGCATTTATACCCCGGTATAACAATATCGTATTCCCATGAACCTGCAAGATTTTTATGCAGTGCGTCCTTTGTCTGTCCGTGCAGAGAGTAAACCATATATTTATTGTACAGCTTTTCATCATCAAGTCCTTCATGATGCTTCCATGTGGCTATTCCGCCCTCGGCTGAGGTTATAGTCTTTACCGCATGAAGTGAAAATGCTGTAAAATCCGCTACACCGCCGCTCATAACTCCGTGTCTGCTCGAACCGAAACCGTGTGCGGAATCGGCTACTACAACCACTCGGTTAAAAACTCTCTGAATGTCATTTTCAGGTCTGAACAGATGTTTCTTATTTTCAATCGCCTCAAAAATACGCTCATAGTCGCACATTTTTCCTGCTATATCAACAGGGATAACGGCTTTTGTCTTTTCTGTTATAGCGTCAGCTACTCTGTCAGGGTCTATAAGAAACGAATCGGGCGATGTATCTACCATAACTATTTTAGCTCCAACGTGTGCTATACACGCAGCACTTGCAGTATACGTATAGGCAGGAACTATAACTTCATCTCCCTCTCCTATCCCCAGTATACGCAGTGTAAGCTCCAGCGATGATGTGCATGAGCCGAGTGCAACTGCTTTCGGTGTTCCGAAAAACTCCGCTGCTTTTTCCTCAAATTCCTTTGTTTTTGGCCCTGTCGTTATCCAGCCCGAACGAAGTGTTTCCGCTACTGCTTCTATCTCACTTTCGGTTATATCAGGCGGAGAAAAAGGGATACTTCTCATATTGAAAGCTCCTCATACATAATCAGATTTAACATAAATATGTCTTAACTACAAAATCAACCCTCTGCTACGCTCAGGCTGCGATTGCAGCCGACAAAAGCTTTACGCTTTTGTCAACTTTCAAGCCTAGGCTTGAAAGTTCGTTTCGGACAGATGTCCGAAACGGGCTGCAATCGCCCCATTGTCCGCACAAAGCAGGATTTTCATATTTTAACGCACAAGCTAAAAAACACAATCCTGCATTTAATGTAACAATTTTAGCACAATGCAGCTTCAAAGTCAATTATAAGTATGTTATAATATCTCAGCAGAGGTATTTTTTTAATATAATTTTCAGAATTACCTGTAAATTATATGACTTCATACCCATAAATAACATAATAAGGAAGCTTGCATATGTATTTTTATTCCGCAAATGAATATTATAAATCACGGTTTGGCGGCAAGGTATACAAAATATCCTTGAACGCAGGCACAAGCTGTCCGAACAGGGACGGTAAGCTATCCACAGACGGCTGTATATTTTGCAGTGAAAGCGGTTCGGGAGATTTTTCTCCCGAAAGCACTCTTTCAGTTGACGAGCAAATCGAAACCGCTGTTCTGAGAGTGCGTGATAAATTCAGGGAAAACAGATTTATTGCATACTTTCAGTCATTTACAAACACCTATGCTCCTGTTGAATACCTTGAAAGAATTTTCACACAGGCTTTAAACAATAATAAAATTGTTGCATTGTCCATAGCAACCCGTCCCGACTGTCTTGGTGACGATATAATGTCACTTCTGAAAAAGCTTGACAGCGTAAAGCCTGTATTTGTAGAGCTTGGATTGCAGACTGTACACAAATCAACCGCAGACTTTATAAACCGATGCTATGAGCTTTCCGTATTTGACGAAGCCGTGCAAAAGCTTAAAGCAGCCGATATAAACGTTATAGTTCACGTAATACTCGGACTTCCGTTTGAAAACGAGGAAATGATGTATCAGACTGTGAGCTATGTCGGAAAAAGCGGTGCAGACGGAATAAAGCTTCAGCTTCTTCACGTTCTCAAAAGCACAAGGCTTGCGGATATTTACCAAAGCGGAGCATTTGAGGTTCTCACACTTGAAAAATATACAGATATAGTATGTAACTGCGTAGAGCTTATTCCTCGGCATATGGTAATACACAGACTGACAGGTGACGGTGCAAAAAGGCTTCTTATAGCTCCAAAGTGGAGTGGGAATAAAAAGCTTGTCCTGAACACAATAAACAAGGCGATGAGGGACAGAAATATTATTCAGGGAAGCAAATTTATCCCCTGATTTCTTACTAATCCCCCTGCCTGTTTACGATGAATACTCCTGCACATACCAGAACCGCCGCAGGAATATACTTTATATGAAATGTTTCCCCAAGCAAAAGACAGGAAAGCACTGCTCCCAAAACAGGTATAAATGAATTGAATATTGCAATTTTTCCTACAGGATTACAGCTTATCAGTCTGTTATATAGCGAAAATCCTACCGCAGATATAAGTACGAGAAATATCAGGGCAGCCACTCCGCCGACAGTTACAGTTTTCAACGCTCCGCCCGATACAATGCCTGCCATTATAAGAAACAAGCCTCCCAAAGCAAGACTTGTTCCTGTTGCAAAAAGTGCATCGTAACGCTGAGTTGCAATTCTTGTAAGTATTCCGCCGAATGCCGAACATAATGCACTCATAAAAAGCATTCCGTCACCCTCAATGCTCAGCATACTTAAATCAATTCCGTCCTTGTTCAGATTTACCGCAAGAATACCTCCAAATCCCAGCAGACAACCCAAAAATTTTTTCAGAGTCATATGCTCACTTTTAAATATTATACACGCAAAAATTATCAGCAGAAACGTTCCAAGCGAATCTATTATCGCAGAACGTGAACCGGCTAAATTTGACAGTCCGATATAGAAGAAAAAATAATGCAGAGTTGTATTCACTACCGAAAAAACAAACAAAAGAAATATTCCTCTTTTGTTTGTATCCACAGCTTTTTTCTCTCCCTTTTTTAGAAAATATACAAGCAAGGTAATAACTCCTGCCATAAAAAATCTTATTCCTGCAAAAAGTGTTTTTGCTCCTGTATCATTATTACCTATACCAAATTCAGAAAACCCGATTTTAATCATCGGAAACGCAAACGCCCATGCCGTTACAGCCGTAAGTGCAAATAATATCACAAACGGCTTTTCCCTGAAAATATCCCTGCTTTCATATTTCATAAATATGTGCCATCTCCTCTTTAAATTTCTATTAATCTTATAGGTATATTGACAAGCATTTCTTTTAGTGATACAATCTATCCGTACAATTATAACATACAGGGAGGTTTTTATACAGTGAAATCCATAAATAAAAATAATTCAAATCTCTTGAAGCTCGTATTTTCAGGCTTGTCTGCGGCTCTTATATGCCTTGCCACGACAGTATTTATCGTCCCCCTTCCCACAGGCGGATATGTAAATCTCGGCGACTGCTTTATAATTCTGTCAGGCTGTATGCTCACCCCTATGTACGGAGCTTTAGCCGCAGGTATAGGCTCGGCTCTGGCTGATGTTTTCTTAGGCTTCGCTATATATGCTCCTGTTACCTTCATTGTAAAAGCTCTTATGGCGGTGACTGTTTACTTCATTACAAAAATTGCCTGCACAAAAACATCTCCTGTTAAAATTTTAAATGCAGCCTCCGCTTCCGCTGCCGCTGAAATCGTTATGGTATCAGGATATTTTTTGTTTGAGCTGATTATTTACGGCTATGCCGGAGCTTTGGCAGATGTATTCGGAAATATTGTTCAGGCACTCTTTGCCGTTGCCGCTTCCGTGATGATATATTCATTTATGCTGAAATCAAAGCTTTTCGATTATGCCGACAATATTATAAATAAAAACCAGAAGGGTGCAGGATAAGTTATTCTGCACCTTTTATTTTTAAACTTTTTTATTTTATATTGCATTTCGGGCAATATTCGGCTATAATATATGAAACAAATTTTCGTTTCAGGAGGATACTATGGCTAAGGAATCAAAAGCAAAAGACTTGAAAATAAAACTGAACCAAAGCTCGGAAGAAAGAGCAAAGGCTCTGGAAACCGCCATAAGCCAGATTGAAAAGCAGTTTGGTAAGGGTGCGGTTATGCGTCTGGGACAAAATCAGGCTATGAACGTAGGCTGTGTTCCTACAGGCTCGCTTACTCTCGACCTTGCTCTCGGCATAGGCGGTCTGCCTAAGGGAAGAATTATCGAAATATACGGCCCTGAGTCATCAGGAAAAACCACACTTGCACTTCACTGTATAGCAGAGGGTCAGAAAATGGGCGGAAACGTTGCTTTTATAGATGTTGAACACGCTCTCGACCCTGTATATGCAAAGGCTCTCGGTGTAAATGTTGACGATTTGCTCGTTTCTCAGCCTGATACTGGTGAACAGGCTCTCGAAATTGCGGAAGCTCTCATACGTTCAGGTGCTATTGATGTAATAGTTGTGGACTCCGTTGCGGCTCTCGTGCCTAAGGCTGAAATTGACGGCGATATGGGTGATTCACACGTAGGTCTGCACGCAAGACTTATGTCGCAGGCTCTCAGAAAGCTTGCAGGTGCTATTTCAAAGTCAAACTGCGTTGCTATATTTATAAATCAGCTCAGAGAAAAAGTAGGAGTTGTATACGGAAATCCCGAAGTAACTACAGGCGGACGTGCTTTGAAATACTATTCCTCTGTAAGAATTGAGGTAAGAAAAGAAGAAGCTATCAAAAACGGTACTGAGATAATCGGCTCACGAACAAAGGCAAAGGTTGTAAAAAACAAGATAGCACCGCCTTTCAAGGAAGCTCACTTTGATATTATGTACGGCAAAGGCATATCAAGAACAGGCGAACTGCTCGACCTTGCAGTTGAAAGAGATATTATTCACAAAAGCGGTGCATGGTTCTCCTACGGTGCAGAGCGTCTTGGTCAGGGCAGAGATAATATCAAGAAGCTTCTTATGGAAAATCAGGAGCTTGCTCAGGAAGTTGAACAGAAGGTTCTTGAAGCTATTGACGAGGAAAACGGTTCTTCACTTTCCAAAGCTGCCAAAGACGGCGGTTTATCATCTAAGAAAGAAACTGTTATAGATATTGACGATGTTAAGGCACCTGCTGTTGATACAAAGGACATAGATATTATGGTAGAGGACTGATAATATGCTCATAAGTTCGGTTGAGCCTTGGAAAAGGTCTATGAGTGCCGTTTATATAGACGGTGAATATGCTGTAACTCTTGATAATATGACGCTGATTAAGAACCATATAAAAGCTGGTGTGGAAATTTCGGACGAAGAACTTCATAGTCTGATACAGCAGTCTGAAAAACAGCGTGCAAACGAAAAAGCTCTTAACCTTATCACATACCGTGACCACTCTAAAAAAGAACTTAAAGAAAAACTCAGCAGGACTTATTCCGCTGAAACGGCAGAGGAAATCGCCGAAAAAATGCAGGAATCAGGACTTGTCAACGATGAGGAATATGCACGTAAATATGCAGATGAGCTTTTACGAAAAAAACATATGTCGCTCAGAGGAATAGAGTTCAGGCTTCGTGAAAAGGGAATTTCGCCTGAAATAATAGAGATTATCAAGGAAGATCTTGAATTTGACCCTGTATCCGAGATACAGCAGGTTCTTGCAAAGAAATATCCGACCTATGCACATGACGAAAAGGTAAAGAAAAGAGCTATAGCAGCCCTGCAAAGACTTGGCTGGAGCTGGAGCGATATTAAAAACGCTATTCAGGAAGAAAACAGTTTTTTATAAATTTTCTCAAGCAAACCCCATCACTGCTGAATTTATTTTCAGCAGTGATGGGGTTTTGAGTTCAAGGGCTTTGCCCTTGAAAATCCCACCAAAGGCTCCGCCTTTGGAAACCGCAAGCCTTTGAAAAGGCTTGACCTAAACTTTATGATTTTTCTGTAGTAATTATCAGGGATTATCAGTATTATTGAGATACGTTTCGGGGTTTACGTACTGATTGTCCTTAGTCATTTCAAGATGAATATGGGACTGCAAACTCTTTTCGCAGGGTACTTCCGTTACCGTACCTACAACGTCGCCTGCTTTAATACGTGTACCTAAGGATATATTGCTGTCAGGCTTTATACCGTAATATGTCGCCTTGAAGCCGTTTTTATATTCAAGCTCCACGCCTTCACCGTACAGCTCGTTTTTTATGACAGCCGAAACAATACCGTCTGATATTGAAAATACTTCTTCTCCCTGAGCCGCTGCATAATCAGTTCCCTTGTGAAGCCGCCAGTCCTTCAGGGTTTCAAAATATACCATATTGTTCATTGAGTATTCCGAAAGTATTTTTTTATTTTCACCTGTAGGACAAACTCTCTGACTGCGAACAGGCTCACTTATCACAGTAGGAGTTTCCTGCGGAACTTCTTCTTCCGCATTGTCGCTTACATCTTCATTTTCTGTAGTATTTTTTTCAATTCCAGACAGTTTAACCTCAGCCTGTTCATTTACGGGTTCGCTTGCGGTTATGGAAATTTCAGGGGATTCGTTATGGTGCATATAGTTTTTTACGTCCGCGTAGGTATACCAGCCTGCAATTCCTATGGCACAGACACAAAGTGCAAATACCGCATAAAACCCTTTTGTATATTTTACTTTATTAAGCTGTTCCTGTTCGGTAAGCTCATATTCCAGTTCTCTGTTATTCATTTTGACCTCCGCATTTATTTATCTTTATACGGATAGTTTTGTCTTGAAATCAGAAAAATATACAAGGCAAAAAACAGAGTGTATCTATAAAAACATTTATAAGTACACTCACAAAAACAATAATCAGACAACATAAAGTTTAGGTCAAGCCTTTTCAAAGGCTTGCGGTTTCCAAAGGCGGAGCCTTTGGTCAGGATTTTTAAGGGTGAAACCCTTAAACTCTTCATTTAGAGGCATAATGTGCAGGATACCAACGCTGAAACCATACTGTAAACACACCCATTACAATAGGACAAATATTGTTTATCAGAGATATGTACGGTGCTATGGGTGATGACATTAAAAAGAATGTCCATATACTTGTAGCTATATACAGTATTCCCCATGCAAGAGTAAGTATAAGATTTGTTCTTACAAAAAGCGGATTTTCAAATGCTTTGTCTTCGCCGTAATCATTCATAGAGTAGTGTGCAGTAAGCGGAATTTTAGTAATACAGGATACGCTCCACATAAGACCGAACAAAAGATATGATACAGGCAGTATAACGGAAACATTTCCCAACCATAAAACAAGTACCGACAAAATTATTACCGCCGCATATGATATAACGTCATATACTGTTTTTCTGTTTCTGAAAAAAATAACATTGAGGATTCCACACGCTGCAACCGATATTAATGCTCCCACATAGCTTTCTATAGATACCGCAACCCAGAACACTATCCAGGGAAACAGCATAACAAGCATATTGCTTTTCTTTTCGCCTTTATGCGAAATTTGTGTACGATTTTCGTCTGAACTGCCGCTTTCGTATCCGAAGTATTTCTCCCAGTTAATCATAATGTCAAAATCTCCCGAAACACGGTACTTTTTTTCCATCAATGCCTGAGTTCCCGATATTTTACCCTGTGCAATATCTTTCCATACCGATAATGGAGTTTCTATCTTTGTTGTGTATTCACGGAAATTTTCCTTTATAACATTACTTCCGTCTTTTCCAAGAATTATCTGATACCTTTTTTCCTCATCCGTGTAGAACATTTCCAGTACTATATCCTTGCCGCTGTATGAATTTTTGTTATACAGTGCCGCCATCTGCTTTGTAAAAGTAAAGGCTTCGTCACTTTTTATACCTGTCTTTTCCTCTATTCCCCAGCTTGCGTCTGCCATACTTTCAAATACTTCTTTCGGGAACAGCAAGGCTTCAAGTCTTTTTGAAGTTTCTGCGGATATTTTTCCCTGTGCAAACTCTCTTCCAGCACACCTTACATCGTTAAGATATTCTTCCGTTCTTCCTTTAAGTTCGGGAACTCTGAAAAGCTCTCCCTGACCGCAGTATATTTTATCGTAGCCGTCTTTTCCGCAAAAATGACTGAACATATCATCTACAGAATCGTAATTACCCTTTGCCGTATAAAAACCGCAGGTCGATATTACAACGTTTCTCTTGCCCGACATATCATATCTTGAGCTGTGTCCTCCGCTTTCACTGTCCTTTACCATAAAAGGCATAGAGAGCGGAAGCTGTCTGTCTATCAGCATTTTAAGCTTTCCCGGTACATTGAAATAATAAAGTCCGAATGACCATATAACCGTATCCGCCCATAAAATCTTTTCAAGAATTTCTTCCATATCATCATTTACAACACATTTTCCTGGTGTCTTGTTCCAGCACGAAAAACAGCCCGAGCAGGTCTTTATTTCCTTATCTTTTACGCATATTTCCTCGTACTCTATAGCCGTCTTTTCAGAAATTCCTTCCTTGAATGCCTGTGCGAGTTTATATGTATTGCTTCTCTTTCCCTTGGGACTTCCGTTAATCAGCAGTATTTTCATTGATAAGCTCCTCCATTTCTTTTATGCACTTTTCCAGCCATTCTCTGTATATCTGCGAATACATAAACCCAAATTCCACTGTCATTTTCCAGTATAATGCTTTCTCAGGATTTTCTATCATTCCTTCATACATATCTACGTCAAACGGTGATTTTTCTATTAGCTTCATAAAATCATCACACTGATTGAGCAGCTTTTTAAAGTATTCTATATTTTCTTCAATCCCCAGCTCACCTCTGAAAAATATCTTCATCATCAGCGGATTTCTCATTCTGAATTCCGTATCATCTTCGGTAAGCCATCTTTTAAGCTCATTCTTACCGCTTTCGGTAATCGAAAATAAATTCTTGTCAGGCTTTCCTTCCTGATGTATGCTCATATCGCTGACCCAGCCGTTTTTCTTCAGAGTCTGCAGCTCCCTGTATATCTGACTGGTCTGTGCATTCCAGAAATAATTCAGTGAGTTTCTGAACGTAAGCATAATATCATATCCTGTCATACTTCCGTAGTTCAGCAATCCAAGTATACCATGCTTCAACATAAAATTCTCACTCCCTTTAAGCAACATATTCCACTTGTGTAATATATTATAATTCCACAAGTGGAATATATCAATACCTTTTTTGGTAATTTTATTTTTGGTTTTTCAGTACAAACAAAGTGGGCGGAGATTGCAGACAGTCACAAGCAAGGCTTGTGACAACTTTTTGGCGATTAATCGCCAAAAAAAGCACCGTCGGACAAGTCCGACGGTGGTCTGCAATCTCCGCCCACGGTTATGAGCTGAACGAAAATTATTTTATACATTGTCAGCCCATCTGGGTCTGTAGTAGCCGTTTATTGCACCGCTCTTTCTGCTGTATGATCTGAGCTTTACGGTACTTGTATCATTATCATCACCGCCTGCATTACCCTCTACAGTGTAGACAAAATCATCATCAACATCGTACACTATACCTACATGGTCACTGTAGTATCTGTCCTGTGAGGAATATCTTCCCTTATAGTTCCATACAAACTCTATTACATCTCCGACCTGCGGCTTGGTAGTTAAATCCGAAAACTCACTCTCGAACCAGTCACCTTCAAGTCCCATTGCTATACTCTCTCTTGCTATAGAGCCTGCACCTGCTGTCTTTGCAGCGTAGAGATTTATGCCGTCAATCTGTTTGAAACACCATGAAACAAATATCGCACACCAAGGTATATCGGCAGCATCATAGCCATAGAACCATTTGCGGTACTCAGAAGGGCCGTTTCCTGCTTGCTGCTTTGCAACTGAAACAAGCTCATAAGCTGCACCTCCACGAACAGTTATTTCCTTTGTTCCGAACACACCCGAACCGTCTATTGCGATACATTTTATTATTACCGTTCCGGATTTAACTCCGTAAACTCTGCCTTTCTGGTCTACTCTTGCAACGCTTTCATCGCTGCTTCTCCAGATAAAATTCTTGTTTGTCGCTGTTAAAGGAAATACTGTCGCTGTAAGATCTATGCTTTCATTAGGTGCAACAATTCCGTCACCATGAATATTTATAAGGCTTACAGGCTCTGTTACCGTAACATGACATCTTCCGTAAATTTTAAGATCGTCCCTTGACACACAGTTTATAGTACAACTGCCGTTTGAAATACCTCTGATAACACCGTTTCCGTCAACTGTTGCAATACTGAGGTCGCTGCTTCTGTATGTTACATTTGAAGTATCTGCATCTGCGGGAGTTATAACGGGATTTAGCGGTACACTTCTTCCTCTCAGACAGTTAAGTGATTTTTCCATAGATACGCTGAAAACATTGTTATCTACCGTAACAACACAGCCTGTTCTTATCTTGCTGCCGTCATTTGAAGATACATATATAACACATGTACCCTTTGATTTTCCGTAAACTCTTCCGTTTGAATCAACATCTGCAACATTTGTATTGCTGCTTACATATGTAAGTGATGTATTTGTCGCATCGGCAGGCTGAATTAAACCGCTGAGGAGAAAATCATCACCCTGATTTATTACTTTTCTTATAGAACTGAGCGTTATGGAAGTAATCTGTTTTATAGGTTTTTCCGTTGAAGGCTCTACTTTAAGATTAAAGCTTTTTGAAATATTGCTTCCGTCAGAAGTAACTGCTGTAATTGTTGCAATACCTTCTTTCAATGCCGTAACGATTCCTCTTGTTGAAACAGATGCAATATCAGGATTGTTGCTGCTCCATTTAAGAACCTTATTTGTTGCGAACGAAGGAGCGACTATAGCGGAAAGAGTTGCCTTTTCTCCGACCTTGATAGTTTCAGGTCTGCCTGAAATTTCAAAATTGGCAACCCTCTGTGTTACCGTTACGGAACAGTATGAAAGCTTATTGCTTCCGTCCATGGAAATCGCCTTTATGGTACATGTACCTGCTCCGTTTGCAGTAACAACTCCGGTATTGCTCACAGATGCCACACCTGAATTCGTACTCTGCCATTCAATGCAGTCAGGTCTTACATCTGAAGGTGTAATCTCAACGCTCATCTGCTTTGTCTGAGCGGTTTCAAGAACTACACTCTTACTTGAAATTGATATTGAAGATATGGTTTGATTCTTTATTCCCTTTGAAAGTTCGGGGGCAGATTTTTCTGAATCGTCTTTGCTCAAATCAACACCTTCAGTTATACTCTCTGTTGCCTTTTCAGAAACAGAAGCTGCTGAATTTTCTGATTTTGAAACTTTATTTTCAGTATCCTTCAAAGCGGATACCTGTGATACACTGCTTTTTTCCGTGGCATTTTCCGAAACCGTCTGTGCCGATACCGGAGTTGCCGCTCCTGCTATTAACAATGCTGCAAGAAAAACTGCAGGAATTCTTTTTGATGCTTTCACAAAATTCCCCCTGAATTTAAAAATCTAAGCTTACCTTTTGTCGCCGCTGATATAGATTATATTACAAACTTGTAATATATGTCAACAGCAAAATCATATTTTTTACAATTTGTCATTTTTTTGTTACTTTATACATTATTTTATTTCGGCACTACTTAATTTTTACACTTCATTGAAATATGTCGGGCAAATAAAAAAGACCGCCAATCCCTATGTATTGTACGGTCTTTAAGTTTTACAAAATTTTATTTTTTAATACAGCCGTCTTTTTTTCTATGCTGTAGTCACGTTTTCTGCCACACTGCGAGCAATAGCCGTCTGAACGGAACGAACCTCCGCACCACTGACATCTCAAGGCGGTAATCCAGTCATGCTGCTTTCTGCCGAAAGGTGTTCCTGCAAATGCACCGTTTCCTATGCTTCTTACGCTGTGGGGAATATAAACATCTTCAAGCTTTGTACAGCTTGCGAACGAACCTGCTCTTATAAATGAAACTCCGCTGGAAATATGAACGCTGAGCAGACTGCTGCAGCCGCAAAACGCATACTGTCCTATATCCGTTACACTGTTTGCCATATGTACTTCACTAAGTGAAGTACAGCCTCGGAAAGCTCCGTCACCTATATACGCAACACTGCTGGGTATATCAAGCGATATAAGACCGCTGCAGCTGCTGAATGAGCCATCTCCCAAAGTGGTTATGCCCAGAGGTATCTGTATACTTACAAGACTGCTGCAGTTACTGAATGTCTTTTCACCTATCTGCGTAATTCCTACAGGTATCTGTATGCTGCTAAGACTGCTGCAGCCTGAAAAAGCATAGTCGCCTATAGTCGTTACCGTATCGGGAATATGTATGCTCTTCAAAGAATTGCAGCCTCTGAATGCACTGTCGCCTATCTTCGTTACGCTTGAGGGCAGCTGAACGGAAACAAGTGCCGTACAGCCTCGGAATGCTCCGTCACCTATGTACTTCACGCCCTTGGGAATAGTAAGCGACACAAGACTTTCACATTCGCTGAAAGTTTCATCATCTATCTTTTTAAGGCTGTTGGGAAGTGCTATCTCTTTCAGATACTTATTTCCTCTGAAAGCTTCTCTTTCTATAACCTTAACTCCACTGGGCAGTACAACAGTATCTGCCTTTCCTGTATATTTTGTAAGCACTCCGTGCTTTATATCAAGATATTTCCACACCTGAAGATACTTATAAAGATTTTGTACATCTACGTTGTCGGCATTGCTGACTTCAAGAATTTTCTTTACTGCATTTTCCGCTGCAACAAAGTCAAAGTTACTGAGGTACATTGCCAGCATACTTTTCCAGCGGTCTACGTCCTCTCTTGTCTTGACATTTTCTATGCCTGATAAATTAAGAATTTCACGTATCCTATCTATGCTGTACTTTGTTCCGCAACGCTCGCAAACGCCTGATTTTCCTCCTGCCTGAATAACGACACTTCCGCCGCATATGTCACATTCTATTTTATTTTCAGCCATTTTAAATTCCTCCTGTATATCTCTATGACCTACAGCTATATTATACCTTTTCTGTACATCATTGTCAAATAAAACATAAAATTTACCTCAATATTAATTTTTTTATTTTGATTGCTCTCTTTGAAACCATAACATCGCCATATATAACACAAAATTACGCTTCAAACACAAAAATATCCGTTCGTCTGTGTAGTGAAAACGACACAGACGAACGGACATAATGTTTACAGTCAGACTGACGATTAAAACGAAATCACTGTTCCGATACAGCTTCCTCCGTACTTTTGAATGCGAAAAATCTCTGACCTATATAGTTAAGAGCTACAAAAAGACAGCTTCCTATCACCATAGAGGCATTCTGTGCGAAAACATCAACCTTCCAGCCAAACATTGTTATATTGTTTGACGTGCATATATACGAAGTAAGAGGAATTGCCAGACCATAAGCTATAGCATAACATACAGCTATATTTACCGCAAATCTTACAACAGGTTTCCAGCCTTTTTCATTATTTTTGAACGTGAAATATTTGTTCAGGAAATAGCTCATAATGCTGGCAAGAAAATATGATACAGCCGAAGCAATAAATGTTCCCTTCTGCGACATTCCCTGCAAAGGCGTAAAATTGTACAGAACAAACTGAAGTCCTGTTCCTACAATGGTATTCAGAACTCCAACCAGTATGAATTTCCAGAATTTTATATCAAAAAAATTTTTCAAAAACTCTCCCATTTATTTTTCCTCTCTGCTTTATTCAAAATAACTGAAATCGTACTCAACCTTTTCACTGTCAGCTTCTTCTTTTTTATCACCGACTGATTTTTCTGAACTTTCCTGTTCTTTTTCCTTATCGTCATCGGGAGCGGTTTCTTCATTTTCGGCTGTATCTGTGCTGTCAGCCGTATCGCTCACGTTGCTGTCCTTGACGATGAATATAGGTCGCTTCTTGCTTTCAAGAAAAATCCTGCTTATATATTCGCCGAGAATACCTATGGAAAGCTCTATCACTCCGCCCAACAGGAGTACAGCACAAAGAGTTGTTACATAACCCGGAACGTCAATCCCGAATATAAGCGTCTTTATAAGTGTTATGATTATATAGATAAATGCAACTCCCGAAAACATAAAACCTATACCCGACAGCAGTCTTAACGGTGATACTGTAAACGATACAAAGCCGTCTATTGCATATTTGAAAAGTCCCCAGAAACTCCATTTAGTAGTTCCTATTGTACGCTCTATATTTTCATAGGGAAGCCATTTTGTATCAAAGCCTACCCAACTGAAAAGTCCCTTTGAAAATCTCTGTACTTCTCCAAGCGATACTATCGCATCTACCATCTGTCGTGACATCATTCTGTAGTCAACCGCATTGTAAGGCATTTTTACTTCCGATATGCTGTTGCTTATCCTGTAGAACGTTCTCGAAAAAAAGCTCCTTATTTTCGATTCGCCCTCACGGCTTGTCCTTCTCGCCGCACAGCAGTCATATCCCTCCTCCATAGCCTTGCACATATCAATTATCATTTTGGGCGGGTGCTGAAGGTCTGCGTCCATAACAACCACATAATCCGCACTTGAATATTTGAAACCTGCATACATAGCTGATTCTTTTCCGAAATTTCTTGAAAAGGAAATGTACTGCACATTCCCGTATTTTTTTGCAAGCTCCTTCATTACTCCGTAAGTATTGTCCTTGCTTCCGTCATTTACAAGTATGAACCTGAATTTATATCCCTTTATCGTATTTATTACCTTTGTTGTTTCCTCTACAAATAAAGAAAGTCCGTCCTCTTCATTGTAGCAGGGTACAACCAAATCTACCGTTTTCATTCGCTTACGCTCTCCTCTTTGTATTAAATAAGCTTGCGGATACGCTCGGGCGGCGATTGCAGATGTCAAAAGCTATGCTTTTGACGTTCATTGATGATTTTTCAAATCATCAATGAACCGCCGCAGATAAAATCTGCGGCGATCTGCAATCGCCGCCCGAGCGTATCCGCAAGCCAGAATATCCGTCTTTACTGCATTATAGCAAATTAAACGCAAAAAATAAAGAGATAATTGCCGAAATAAATATTTAAACTAAAAAAATCAGAATTTTTTAAGTTTAAGGTATCATTAAACTTAAAATACGCAGTATACAATCGAAGCAAGCAATATTAAGCAATTTAAGGCAGTAAAAGGCATATAAAAAAATTTAAATAAAAAATCAAGATTTAAACTATAATTTAAGGTTCATTTAAAGTGCCGCTGATATACTATAGTCAAAGCAAAGGAGGAATGGATATGAGTTATCAGAACATATTTAAGAGATACGAGATAAAGTATCTCATCACAAGAGAGCAGAAAGAAGCTATAAAGCAGCTTATGAGCGGAAATATGGAGGCAGACAAATACGGAAGAAGCACCATATGCAACATATATTTTGATACTCCGAACTACCTGCTTATAAGACGTTCGACAGACAAACCGATGTACAAGGAGAAACTCAGGGTAAGAAGCTACGGAACAGCCGATAAAGAAAGCACCGTTTTTGTAGAACTTAAAAAGAAGTATGACTCGGTAGTATATAAAAGGCGAATAGATATGAAAGAAAAAACGGCAATGAAATTTCTCTGTGAAAGGAGAAAAAAGCCTAATTCTCAGATAGGCAGAGAGATTGATTACTGCTTTGAGCGTTACGAGGGATTACAGCCCAAGGTATTTCTTTCATATGAGCGTGAGGCATTCTACTCAAAGACAGACAAGAACTTCCGCATAACCTTTGACGAAAACATACTCTGGAGAGATTACGACCTTTCGCTTTGCAACGGAGCTTACGGCTCAGAGATTTTAGGAAAAGACAAAGCTCTTATGGAAATAAAGACATCAGGAGCAATTCCGCTCTGGCTGACAAGGTTTCTCAGCGAAAACAAAATTTACAAGACATCGTTTTCAAAGTACGGTACAGCATATGCGGAAATTCAGAAAAGACATTCAAAGAATGAAAACAGACAGATACTTTTTCTGACAAGGGAATATTCAGGCATTCCCGTTGCAGTATGAATTTAAAACAGGGAGGATAAAATTATGAGCAACATTTTTACAGGTATTTTTGATACAAGCACACAGGCAGTAATATCACCCGAAAACTTCATCTTATGCGTAGGTGCAGCACTGATTATAGGAATATTCCTTTCGTTCATCTACACGGTCAAGAACAAGTATACAAAAAGCTTTCTCATAACCCTTACGGTTCTGCCTGCTGTGGTATGCGTAGTGATTATGATGGTAAACGGAAATGTCGGAGCAGGTGTAGCGGTTGCAGGAGCATTCGGACTTGTAAGATTTCGTTCCGCACCTGGTACGGCAAAGGAAATAGCAACCATCTTTCTTGCAATGGGTGCAGGAATGATAGCAGGTATGGGTTATCTGGCATATGCCTTCCTGTTCTCGATAATTATGGGAGTGATACTTCTCATATGCAACGTATCAGGCTTCGGTGAAAACAGAAACGCATTGAATGAAAAAATACTGAAAATAACTATTCCCGAAGATTTGGACTACAGCGACCTTTTCGATGACCTTATGGAAGAATACACTGAAAAATATGAGATAGCTTCCGTAAAGACTACAAATATGGGCAGTATGTTCAAGCTGACATACAATATAACACTCAAGGACATAACAAAAGAGAAAAAATTCATTGATGAACTCAGATGCAGAAACGGAAATCTTGAAATAAGCATATCAAAACAGGAGGTAAATACTTATGAGCTTTAACAGAAAACATTTTTTATCAGCAATAATTTCATTGGCAATGGCAGTTTCACTTTGCAGCTGTACATCAGCAGGCACAGATATTCAGAACTCAGGCTCTGAAACGTCAAAAACATCTCAGAATGCGGAAAGCTCTTCGTCTGCCTCCTCTGACGGTACTTCGGTACAAAAAGTATCCTCAAATTCATCAGACAGCAGCTCCGATGACAGTATGTTCACAAGCAGAGATAAAGATGTCGGATATGATGAATCAGCTTCAACAGCAATAACGCTTTCGGACAACGGAACACAGTGCAGCGACAAGTCCGTAAGCGTAAGCGGAAACACAATAACAATAACATCTGAGGGAACATATATACTCTCAGGAAAGCTCAGCAACGGTCAGATTATAGTAGACGCTGACAAAGCCGACAAAATACAGCTTGTTCTCAACGGAGTAAGCATAAACTGTGATACAAGTGCAGCAATATATGTAAAGCAGGCTGACAAGGTTTTCATAACTATGGCTGAAAATACCGAAAACACACTTTCAAATACGAGCGAATTTAAGGCTATAGATGATAATGATATAGATGCGGTTATATTCTCAAAGGACGACCTTACATTCAACGGTTCAGGAAAGCTTACCGTAAACGCAAAGTACGGACACAGCATAGTATCAAAGGATGACTTAGTATTTACAGGCGGAGTATATAATATAACGGCTCAGAACCACGCAGTTTCAGGCAAGGACAGTGTACGCATAGCTAACGGAACATTTAACCTTAACGCAGGCAAGGACGGCATACACTCTGAAAATACCGAAGATACTTCAAAAGGCTTTGTATACCTCGAAAACGGTACGTTCAATATAAAATCAGACGGTGACGGAATAGACGCATCTCTGACAATAGACATAAGGGGCGGCAGCTTCAATATAACATCAGGCGGCGGAAGCTCCAACGCTGAAAAGAAATCAGAGCAGATGTTCGGCAGAGGCTTCAATATGCAGAACTCAGCTCAGGACAGCAGCTCCGACTCCGAAAGCACAAGTACAAAGGGTATAAAGGCTTCGGGAAATGTAACGGTATCAGGCGGAACAATTACCTTGGACTCAGCTGATGACGCAGTACACTCTAATTCAAACGTAAACATTTCAAACGGAACTTTCACAATAAAAACAGGCGATGACGGAATACACGCAGACAGCAACACAGCAATAAGCGGCGGTACAATCAGCATAACGGAAAGCTATGAGGGCATAGAGGGACAGTCAATAGATATTTCAGGCGGTAATATTACCCTCAAGGCAAGCGATGACGGTCTTAACGCAGCAGGCGGCAACGATGAAAGCGGCTTCGGCGGAAATATGAAGCAGGATATGTTCGCAGTTGACAGCAACGCCTATATAAAAATTTCAGGCGGTAAGCTTATAGTCAATGCAGACGGTGACGGTGTTGACTCAAACGGAAATCTTTACGTAAGCGGCGGAGAAACCTATGTCAGCGGCCCTACCAACAACGGCAACGGTGCTTTGGACTATAACGGCGAAGCTCAGATAACAGGCGGCGTATTTATCGCAGCAGGTGCAAGCGGAATGGCTCAGAACTTCGGAAACAGTTCAACTCAGGGTTCGATTATGGTAAATACGCAGTCAGGCTCAGGCGGAGAAATTATTCTCAAAGACAGCTCAGGAAATGTAATTGCTTCATATACACCTGAAAAATCATATAATTCGGTAGTTGTAAGCTGTCCCGACATAAAGAAAGGTTCAACCTACACTCTGACAGCAAACGGTACGGATACTACAGTTGAAATGACAGACATAATATACGGAGAATCCAGCGGTATGGGCGGTATGCCGGGCGGTATGCCGGGCGGTATGGACAGAAACCGTATGAGCAGTAACGACACAGACAACAGTAACAATGCACAGGCAGATATGAACACACCAATAAGCGTATAACTAATCTTTAAACTATATCTTCCCCAAAAACACGTACAGGCGGCAGCTTTTGAAAAAGCTGCCGCCTGTACGGTTGTGTGTTTAAGGGCTTCACCCTTAAAAATCCTGACCAAAGGCTCCGCCTTTGGAAACCGCAAGCCTTTGAAAAGGCTTGACCTAAACTTTATGGTATCGCAGTCATAAGTTCAAAACATAAAACGTTGCCGTGTGTTTCCCAAGAATAAGTAAAGACGTCGTTGTAATAATTATTCACGAACAAGTTTAAAAAGAGCCTTTTTCGAGAAAAAATCCTCAAAAATAAAAAAACTCCTTGACAAGCTTGTGTCAAGGATATATACTTATAGAATGCAACATAATGGCAAAAGGTGTGTTTATCCACTCTTTTACTCGTGAATATTAGCACAAATCTTACAAAAAATCAATAGTTTTTTTAAAGAAAATTTTGCCGTTTACCTCGTCTGCCACACAAGATGTTGCAGTAAAAAATTTAATGAACGGAGTGATACGCCTATGGTGAATGTCAAGGATGTGAAGCTTGGCAAGGCTGAAAGAAAGTCCTTTGCCAAGATTGAAGAAGTAATTGATATGCCAAACCTTATCGAAGTACAGAAAAATTCGTATGAAAATTTTCTCACCGAAGGTCTTAAAGAGGTATTCAAGGACGTTTCCGGAATAACCAGTCATACGGGAACATATGTGCTGGATTTTATTGATTACTCACTTGATGTTGAACACCCCAACTACAGCGTAAAGGAGTGTAAGGAAAGGGACGCAACATATGCAGCTCCTTTGAGAGTAACTGCTACCCTCACCAACACCGAAACGGGGGAAATTAAAAAATCCAACGTGTTTATGGGTGATTTCCCGCTGATGACAGCAAGCGGAACATTCGTAATCAACGGTGCAGAGAGAGTTATAGTATCACAGCTTGTAAGATCTCCGGGAGTATACTACAAAATGGAGTATGACAAAACCTCCAAAAAGATTTTCAGCTCTACTGTCATTCCGAACAGAGGTGCGTGGCTGGAGTACGAAAACGACCTCAACGATGTTTTCTATGTAAGAATAGATAAGAACAGAAAAATCCCCATAACGGTATTCATAAGAGCTTTGGGACTTGGCTCCAACGCAGAAATTCTCGAACACTTCGGAGATGACGAGAGAATACGTGCTACATTGGAAAAAGACCCCTGCAAAAATACCGAAGAAGCACTTCTTGAGGTTTACAAGAAACAAAGACCGGGTGAGCCTACCGTACTTGAAAATGCTCAGACACATCTTTTCGGACTTTTCTTTGATACAAGAAGATACGATATGTCAAGGGTCGGACGCTACAAGTACAACAAGAAGCTTGGCATAGCGTCAAGACTTGAAAATCAGAAAGTATCAGACCCTATAGTCAATCCTCTTACGGGTGAGATTATGGCAATGCCTGATACCGTAATAAGCAAGGAGCTTGCTCTTGAAATAGAGAATGCAGGCGTAAAGGAAGCCTATGTTTACGATGCCGAAGGAATAAGAGTAAAGGTTCTTTCAAACGGTATGGTTGACATAAGCAAGTACGTTGATTTTGACGCAGAAGCAGAGTGCGAAATCAACGAGAAGGTAGTATTTGAAGTACTGGCTCAGATAATGGAGGCCTGTGCAGGCGATACTCAGGCTCTCAAGGAACAGCTCAGGCTCAGACGCAGCGAGCTTATCCCGAACATCATAACAATAGATGACATATTCGCAACAATAAACTATATGAACAACCTCGCTCACGGCATAGGCGTTACAGATGACATAGACCATCTCGGAAACCGCCGTATACGCTGTGTAGGCGAACTTTTGCAGAACCAGTTCAGAATAGGTTTTTCAAGACTTGAAAGAGTTATAAGGGAAAGAATGACACTCAATGCTCAGGATATTGAGGGACTTACACCGAATAACCTTATCAACATACGCCCTGTAACCGCTGCAATAAAGGAATTTTTCGGTTCATCGCCGCTTTCGCAGTTTATGGATCAGACAAACCCTCTTGCAGAGCTTACGCATAAAAGAAGACTTTCGGCACTCGGCCCCGGAGGTCTTTCAAGAGACAGAGCAGGATTTGAAGTACGTGACGTTCACTACAGCCATTACGGCCGTATGTGTCCTATCGAAACCCCTGAAGGTCCTAACATCGGACTTATTTCATACCTTGCAACTTTTGCAAAAATCAACAAGTACGGCTTCATAGAAGCTCCTTTCCGTAAGGTAGACAAGGAAACGGGTATAGTTACCGATGAAGTTGAATATATGACGGCAGATGTCGAGGATAATTTTATTGTCGCTCAGGCAAACGTTCCCCTTGACGAAAACGGAAGATTTAAAAATCAGGTTGTCAACGGCAGATACAGAGATGAATTTGTCGAGCTTGACCGTGAAAAATTTGACTATATGGACGTATCCCCCCGAATGGTTGTATCTGTTGCTACGGCTATGATACCGTTCCTTGAAAACGATGACGCAAACCGTGCATTGATGGGTTCAAATATGCAGCGTCAGGCAGTACCTCTGCTTGTTACGGAGTCACCGATAGTAGGTACGGGTATGGAGTACAAGGCAGGTGTTGACTCGGGTATATGTATACTTTCCGAGGAGGACGGCGTTGTTGTAAGCGTAAGTGCGGATAAGATTTCTGTACGCTACGATTCGGGAAGAATACAGGACTTTGAGATAACAAAGTTTATGCGTTCAAACCAGAGTACTTGCATAAATCAGATACCCATTGTTTCAAAGGGACAGAGGGTATCAAAGAATGAAGTCCTTGCAGACGGCCCTGCAACCCATAACGGTGAGATAAGCCTTGGTAAGAATGCACTCATAGGCTTTATGACGTGGGAAGGTTACAACTACGAGGATGCAGTACTCATAAATGAAAAGATTGTAAGAGATGATGTATACACATCTATACACATTGAAGAATACGAAATCGAGTCGAGAGATACAAAGCTCGGCCCTGAGGAAATAACAAGGGATATACCCAATGTCGGTGACGATATGCTCAAAGACCTTGACGAACAGGGAATTATTCATATCGGAGCTGAGGTCAAGGCAGGCGATATTCTGGTAGGAAAGGTTACGCCTAAGGGTGAAACGGAGCTTACCGCTGAGGAAAGACTGCTGAGAGCCATATTCGGAGAAAAGGCAAGAGAGGTAAGAGATACTTCTTTGAGAGTTCCTCACGGAGAGTCAGGTATAGTTGTAGATGTAAAGGTATTCACAAGGGCTAACAGTGCAGATGAGCTTCAGCCCGGTGTAAATATGGTTGTAAGATGTTATCTTGCACAGAAGAGAAAGATTTCAGTCGGCGACAAGATGGCTGGCCGTCACGGAAACAAGGGTGTTGTTTCAAGAATACTTCCTATGGAGGATATGCCGTTCCTTCCTGACGGTACACCGCTTGATATTGTTCTTAACCCTCTGGGCGTGCCTTCACGTATGAACATCGGTCAGGTTCTTGAGGTTCACCTCGGATATGCCGCAAAGGCTCTCGGCTGGAAGATTATGACACCTGTATTTGACGGTGCTCATGAGCAGGACATCTTCGAGATTTACGGAGATATTATGGAAAAGGCGGCTAAAGGAGAACTTCCTCCCCCCGAATCGCCTAAGTATATAGATTTTGAGGAGTGCTTCAGAAGAAAGGGCATTTCTCTCGAATGTAAGACAAAGCTCCGTGACGGAAGAACAGGTGAATGGTTCGACAATCCCGTTACGGTAGGCTATATGTATTATCTTAAGCTTCATCACCTTGTTGACGACAAGATACACGCACGTTCAACAGGCCCTTACTCACTTGTTACGCAGCAGCCTCTGGGCGGTAAGGCTCAGTTCGGCGGACAGCGTTTCGGAGAAATGGAAGTATGGGCATTGGAGGCTTACGGTGCGGCTTACACCTTACAGGAGATACTCACCGTCAAGTCAGATGACGTTGTAGGACGTGTTCAGACATATGAAGCTATTGTAAAGGGACAGAATATCCCTACTCCCGGAGTTCCCGAATCGTTCAAGGTTCTTATAAAAGAGCTTCAGTCTCTTGCACTTGACGTTCGTGTACTTGACAAGAACAACGAAGAAATCGACCTCAGACAGCATTTTGATGATGACGATGACATTCCGAACGCTCCTAAGGGAAAGCTTGACGACCCCGATAATATGGAGGATATTGATATGGAAAACGAGGACGAGGACGATACCGAATTTGATTCCGAAATGGTTATGACCGATATGGACGGCTATCAGTACGATGAAGAGCAGGACGGCGATATTATGATAGACGAGTCAGGCTTTGGAGAGGAAGAAACCGAGGATTTGATGGACTTCGGTGACGGCTACGGCAGCGATGAATATTAATTCGGGAGGTAAAGCATAATATGGAATTTAATGTTTTTGAATCAATAAAAATCGGACTTGCTTCACCCGACAAGATAAGGGAATGGTCATACGGCGAGGTTACAAAGCCTGAAACCATAAATTACCGTACACTCAAGCCTGAACCTGACGGTCTTTTCTGCGAAAGGATTTTCGGCCCTCAGAAGGACTGGGAATGTCACTGCGGAAAGTACAAGAGAATACGCTTCAAGGGCAAGGTCTGCGAACGCTGCGGAGTTGAGATAACACGCTCAAAGGTAAGACGTGAAAGAATGGGTCATATCGAACTTGCAGCTCCCGTATCGCATATATGGTACTTCAAGGGTATTCCCTCAAGAATTGGTCTTATGCTTGATATATCCCCCCGTCTGCTTGAAAAGGTTCTCTATTTTGCCTCCTACATTGTAATAAATCCCGGTGAGGATACAGAACTTGTAAAACAGCAGATACTCAGCGACAGCGAGTACAGGGAAATGCGTGACAAGTACGAAGATGACTTTGAAGCAGGTATGGGTGCTGAGGCTATCCAGAAGCTTCTTGCGGAGATAGACCTTGATGTGCTTTCGGCTGAGCTAAAAAAAGAGCTGGAGGACGCAAGCGGTCAGAAAAAGGTAAGGCTTGTAAAAAGGCTGGAGGTTGTAGAGGCTTTCAGAACATCAGGCAACCGTCCCGAGTGGATGATTATGGACGTAATTCCCGTAATACCGCCAGATATAAGACCTATGGTTCAGCTTGACGGCGGACGTTTCGCTACGTCTGACCTCAATGACCTTTACCGCAGAGTTATAAACAGAAACAACCGTCTGAGAAAGCTTCTTGAACTGGAAGCTCCGGACATAATCATAAGAAACGAAAAGCGTATGCTTCAGGAATCCGTTGACGCTTTAATCGACAATGGCAGACGTGGCAGACCCGTTACAGGCCCTAACAACAGAGCATTGAAGTCACTTTCGGATATGCTTAAGGGTAAGCAGGGACGTTTCCGTCAGAACCTTCTCGGAAAGCGTGTTGACTATTCGGGACGTTCCGTTATCGTTGTAGGCCCTGAGCTTAAAATGTACCAGTGCGGTCTGCCCAAGGAAATGGCTCTTGAACTGTTCAAGCCTTTCGTTATGAAAAGACTTGTCGAAAAGAGAACCGTTGCAAACATCAAGGCTGCAAGAAAAGCCGTTGAACGTGCTAAGCCTGAGGTATGGGACGCTCTCGAAGTGGTTATCAAGGGACACCCCGTACTGCTCAACCGTGCCCCTACACTCCACAGACTTGGTATTCAGGCATTTGAGCCTGTTCTGGTAGAAGGAAGGGCATTGAAGCTTCACCCTCTCGTTTGTACGGCTTATAATGCTGACTTCGATGGTGACCAGATGGCTGTTCACGTTCCTCTTTCGGCTGAGGCTCAGGCTGAGGCAAGATTCCTTATGCTTGCGGCAGGAAACCTCCTTAAACCTTCGGACGGCAGACCTGTTGCAATTCCTACTCAGGATATGATACTCGGTTCTTACTACCTTACACTCGACAAGGACGGCGAACCCGGTGAGGGCAAGGCTTTCCGTGACGAGAACGAAGCTATTATGGCTTATGACAACAAGTTTATTACGCTTCATTCAAAGATAAAGGTTCGCCGTACAGAAAAAATCAACGGCGAAATCAAGACTGCTATGGTTGATACCACTGTCGGACGTATCATCTTCAACCACCCTATTCCGCAGGATTTAGGCTTTGTTGACAGAACCATACCGGGTAATGAACTTAAATATGAGATAGATTTTCTTGTTGGCAAATCACAGCTCGGCAAGATTATAGACAGGTGCATAAGGGTTCACGGTACAGGCCCGACCTCAACCGTACTTGACGCTATAAAGTCGCAGGGTTACAAGTACTCTACTATAGGTGCTATCACTGTTGCCGTATGCGATGCCGCAATTCCTCCTGCAAAGAAGGAGATTATCGCAAAGGCTGAGGTAGACAAGGACGAGATTACAGAACTCTATAATATGGGCTTGCTCAGCAACGAGGAACGTTATAAGAGCGTTCTCAAAATCTGGAATCAGGCTACAGATGATGTTACAAACGCCCTCAAGGACAATATGGACAGATATAATCCCATATGGATGATGGCTGATTCAGGTGCCCGTGGTAGTATGTCCCAGATAAGACAGCTTGCAGGTATGCGTGGACTTATCGCAAACACATCAGGTAAGACAATCGAAATTCCTATCAGAGCCAACTACCGTGAAGGTCTTAACATTCTGGAATACTTTATTTCCTCTCGTGGTGCCCGTAAGGGTCTTGCAGATACCGCTTTGCGTACTGCAGACTCGGGTTATCTTACAAGACGACTTGTTGATGTTTCGCAGGAGGTTATCGTAAAAGAGGACGACTGCGGCACTCATGAGGGTCTTGAGGTTTACACAATATATGACGGCAAGAGAAAAATTGAGGACATCAAGGAAAGACTTCTCGGAAGATACCTCGTTGACGATTTTGTTGACAGCGAAACAGGTGAGGTTCTCGTTTCAAAGGACGTTATGATGAGTGACAAGGAAGCTCAGATAATTGCAGACAGCGGTGTTGAAAAGGTAAAGATACGTTCCATACTCGGCTGTCGTGCTAAACATGGTGTATGTCACAAGTGCTACGGTTCTAACCTTGCAAACGGTATGCCCGTTACTGTAGGTGAGGCTGTAGGTATTATCGCCGCTCAGTCCATCGGCGAACCTGGTACACAGCTTACAATGCGTACATTCCATACAGGCGGTGTCGCAGGCGGTGAGGATATTACTCAGGGTCTGCCCAGAGTTGAAGAACTCTTTGAAAGCAGACGACCCAAGCATCAGGCTATACTCAGCGAAATTGACGGTGAACTCAGGTTTGATTTGATAAAGGGTGCAAGACACGCTGTCATATTCAACACTGAAACCGCTGAGGAAAGAAGCTACCTTATCCCCCACGGCTCACGTGAAAAGGTTCAGGACGGTCAGTTCGTTCACAAGGGCGATATGCTCACAGAGGGTGCTAAAAATCCTCAGGACGTACTCGACATACTCGGTGTTGAGGCTGTTCAGAATTACCTTATCGAAGAGGTTCAGTGTACCTACCGTTTACAGGGTGTTGCTATCAATGACAAGCATATTGAAGTAATCGTCCGTCAGATGATGAAGAAGGTAAAGATTGATGAACCCGGTTCAACCAACCTTATGCCCGGTACTCAGGTTGACAAGAACGAATTTATACTCGCTAATGAGGAAATTCAAAGACGCATCGACAACGGCGAAACAGACCTTGAACTCGCTACGGCTACTCAGCAGCTTCTCGGTATAACAAAGGCTTCACTCGCTACCGACAGTTTCCTTTCAGCCGCTTCCTTCCAGGAAACAACCAGAGTTCTTACGGACGCAGCCATAAAGGGAAAGGTAGACCCGCTTGTAGGTCTTAAAGAAAACGTTATCATCGGTAAGCTTGTTCCTGCCGGTACAGGTATGCAGCGTTACAGCAACGTTGAGCTTGAAGAAAACTTCACTCAGGCTGTTGACCAGATTATTGAATAATAACCGACTTTTAAGCCGCTCTGTTCTTACAGAGCGGCTTTTTGCGTATATGCTCACCGTTTTATAGCTTTATATTTGCGTTGACAACAAATTATAAAAGATATATAATATATTTTGTTTTATACTGCATTTTTTTATAAAAAAGGGTGATAAACTTATGCTTGAGAAGAAACTGTGCAAAAATATGCTGTATGATGAAATGCTTCTTAAAGAGGCAGAGCTTTTAAAGAAAAAGTATAATATAAAATTAAAGAATATCCTTGAAGATGAATACGGCAGCAAACATATATCGGCAAAGCTTGTTGACAAATTCAATTATGTTGTTCATATTGATTTTACACTCGACAGTAATCTTTATCTTACAGACTACAGCTGCGACGGCGGCGAACAGTGCGGAAAAGCTTTTTGCGGTCATTGTATGCTGCTGTATCATTATCTTACAGATGAATACGGTATGGAAATTCTCTGCTCTGATGATTATGAAGCTGATTTATCAGAAAAATCCGATGAAATCTGCGAAAATTCAAAAGATTGTGACTGCATATCATTTTCCGAAGCTTATGAAACAGAGGAAATTATTCCCGAAAAAACTGCATACGAAGAAATACCCGAAATTCCGTATACTGAGGATATATCGGAGGATATATCGGAAGCCTGTGAGGAAAATATACCATTATATGATGAATCCGAACCTAAGCAGATGCAGATACTTTTAGGTACGGATACGGAAACAAACGAACCCGTTTTTCTTTATCCAAACGATACCGACTGCGTTCTCAACAACAATATGGGCATAATCGGAACAATGGGTACAGGAAAAACTCAGTTTACAAAATCACTTATAACACAGTTATGTATCAATCAGAAAAAAAATTTCAGCTCCACACCTCTTGGAATACTTATTTTCGACTATAAGGGCGATTACAATAAATCAAAGGCTGATTTTGTTTCGGTAACCAAAGCAACCGTCATAAAGCCGTACAAAATAAGATACAATCCCTTTTCACTCAGTCACAGAAGGCACGATATGCCGCTTATGCCGCTGCATATTGCCAATACCTTTACCGATACTATTTCTAAAATCTACGGCTTAGGCTCAAAACAGAACAGCGTACTTCTTGAAAGCATAACGGAAGCCTACAGACAGCAGGGAATTTCTCCCGAAAATGAAGCCACTTGGAATAAGCCTGCTCCTACCTTTGAGCAGGTATATAAAATATATGAATCGGGCAGCTTCGGAAATGTCAAGGACTCGCTTTCGGCTGTTATGAATAAGCTGCATCAGTTTGTTATATTCGAGCCTGACCCGTTTAAAACCGTTTCTCTTGCAGAACTCCTTAAAGGAACTGTCGTTATTGACCTTTCGGGATATGACGAGGATATTCAGAGCCTTATTGTGGCAATCACACTTGACCAGTTCTATTCACAGATGCACGCAGGCGGTTCAAGCAAAACCGACGGAAAGCTCCGTCAGCTCAGAACATTCATATTTGTTGACGAAGCCGACAACTTTATGAAAACAGGTATCCCCTCTTTGAAAAAAATTCTTAAAGAGGGCAG
Source organism: uncultured Eubacteriales bacterium (assembly GCA_900316025.1). Classification (GTDB taxonomy): domain Bacteria; phylum Bacillota; class Clostridia; order Oscillospirales; family Acutalibacteraceae; genus CAG-964. The sequence goes on along the minus strand of ONBJ01000003.1, from coordinate 14,902 downwards.
AGAATTCGGAGTAGGTGTAATACTTTCCACCCAGAGCCTTAAACACTTCTGCAGTTCTGATGATAATTACTCAAAATATATGATTACCTGGGTAATACACAACGTCAGCGACCTTAACAGACGGGATATTGAATTTGTTCTTAAAAGTCAGCAGAAAAGCGAGGAAGCCGAAGATTTGTTTATGTCTGTAAAAGGGCTGAAAAAACACGAAAGTATCGTAAAAATCTCAAACGAAAAACCGATTAAAATGCAGGATAAGCCTTTCTGGCAGCTTTATAATGAAATTTCAGGGAGAAATTGAAAATGAAGATAGGAATTGATTTTGGAAGTACATATTCCACTGTTTCAAAATATAATCCGCTTAACGACAGTGTAGAGGCACTTCACCTTGAGGAAGGTGCTCCCGTAAGCATACCCTCAGCGGTGAGCATATCTACAAGAAACGGCACTGTATCGTGCGGAGATGTAGCAAAAAGCCGTATGGGAAATCCCACCTTCAAAGTATATGACGGCTTCAAAATGCTTCTTGTGGAAACAGACCCTCAGATAATTGCCGCCAAAAAATATACTGCCGACTGTTCCCCCAGATATATCACAAAATGCTATCTGGAATCCATTCTCAACGGTGTTATGCACAGGTTCGGAAAAAAAGGCGAAACCTTTGAGGAGGTTTTTATCTGTATACCCGAAATATGGTGCAGTAATGTAAGCACTCTTGACGGACGAAATATATTGTCCGATATTCTCAAAAAAGACGTAAATGTTCCCATAGACAAGGTAAGCGTTGTAACCGAACCCGAATCCGCAAGTGCTTTCTTTGCACACAACTATGAAAAGGAAACAGGAAAAAGCTTCAACGGCTATCTTCTGCTTATAGATTACGGCGGAGGAACTCTCGATATAACTCTCACTCAGGTTATGTCTGACGGCAGGGGAAAAATGGAAATAGGCTATCGTGAGGGCGGCGGTGTAGGCGAAAATCACCCCGACCTTACAGGCAATATATCACTCGGAAATGCAGGTCTTGCATATTTACAGGCAGTTCTCGTAACAGCCTTGCAGGACGCAGGCACAGATGATATAGACTGTTCAGATGTACGCTTCAAAAGAGCCGTTGTCGATTTTGAAAAGGCTCTGAAATCCGTTGACGGAATACGTCATATTGAAGACACTTTCGGAGAGTTCGGAAGCTACAATAATTTTGATGATATTTTCGACGAAGACCCCTTAATCTTTGACAGCATAGCATATGGCTATGACGTTATAGATATTACCTATCAGCATCTGCTCAAAGCATACAAGCAGACTATAGAAAAAATACTCAACGATGAAATCTCAGACATAAACAGACGGGTTGAAAGCCATATAAAAAGAAATCCCTGCAAGCCTGAATCGGGTGAAATGGACGACTTCAAAATAGCTCTTGTCGGCGGCTTCGGTTCATTCTATCTTGTGAAAAAGCAGATTGCCGAAATCTACAACATAGTTGCCGACAACAAAAACGATATGCGTTTCAAAAACATAAGAACCGATAAAAGCGAACAGGCTATATCTCTCGGAGCAGCTCTTCTTGCATCGGGACGTGTAAACCTCCAGAAAACCGCAAGATACTCAATAGGTCTTTGCACAAAGGGAACGGATAAAAAGAAACACCTCTATTACGGCATAAAATATCATCAGCTTCTTGAAACAGGCAAGCCCTATTTTATATGCTATGACGATAATCCTAAAAGACGTGTCATATATACTAATCTTAAAAACAATCTGAATGAATTTGCTGTCGGCTTTTCGTATGAATTCAATAAATTTACAAAGCTTCCTCTTAAACAGGAAATTCTGAAAAGACTGGAAAAGCTTCCTATTGAAAGCCTGTGGTACATCGGTTTTTCAATAGACAGCAACAACGTTATTTCGGTTCATATTCTCCCCTACTACACCACGCAGGGAGCAGACAGTGAAATGGAAATCACACTTGACAGCTATGCCAATATGTTCGATATGACCGCCGTAAGAGAGGAGGATATCAATGAACTTTGAAAATCTCGAAGTTTCAGTACACCTGAACAAAGCCGAACCGCCTTCTCTGACAATGGCTTTCTATATGATACAAAATCTCATAAAAGACGTTGAAACAGCCGCAGGAACTAAATTCAAAAACGCTGATGTAGGAAATTCAGATGAATTTCCCGTACTTCTTGCGTGGCAGTGCAGAATGATAAAATCCGTATACGAAAGCAATATCGGAAACATAACAAGAAATCAGGACAGACTTGCACAGCTTGACAATACCTTATCGGAAATTCAGAAAGAGCTTGACCAGAGTGCAGATATAAGCAAACGTATTTGTGAAAAGGAAAAAGAATACGAATATATATTACAAAAAAGTAAAAAGCTTCTTGAAGATAAAGAAAAATACGAAAAACTTTCTCAGGAATGCGACAGACTTTCCGCCGATGTTGAAAAAATGGAGCATTACGATATTTCCTCTAAGGAAGCGGAAGCTGTAAGACTGAGAGAAAAATATCAGAGCTTTGATATAAAAAAGCGTAATCTGAGTCAGGAGCTTGCATCTGTTGAAGCTGAAATAAACAACCTTGACAGCGATATATCACAAATGAGCGAAACTCTTTCCGAAAAACAGGGCAGAAAATCAGAGCTTGAAGAAATAAAAAACAGATTAAGTAAGGAAATTGCAGATACCGACAGCACTCTTCCCGACCTTGAAAAAGATGTTGACAATAAAAAGAGCACACTCTCCGATTTGAACAGCCGAAGAAAAGAACTCGAAACCGAAAAAGAAACTCTCAGCCGTGATATAAACTCAAAGCAGGAGGAGTACAACACATTCTACCGTGAAAATATAGAACCCTTGCAGGAGCAAAGCAATAGCCTGACATTCAAAATCCAGAATGCCGAAAACGATATGAATAATCTTTCAGGAAAATTGGATACTCTCAAAAGCAATTACAGCAGAATGCTGGACGATATTTCCTCACTTGAACAGAAAACTTCTGAAACCGAAAACAACGTTAATATAAAACGAACTCAGAAACAGCTTTTTGAAAAACAAAAGGAAGAATATCAGAAGCAGTATGACGAAATAAACGAACAGACGGCAAAAATACAGAGCGAAACTCTTGAACTGAATACCGTCAGAATACCTCAGGCACAGGAGCTTTTAAAACTGACGCAGACCTCAAACGAGGAAAAACAGAAAACACTTGACAGCATAGGAGCAAAAACAGAAGCTGCCGTAAAGGAAAGTGCAGTCATTGAAAAGAAAATAAAAGACAATGACTCTATGCTCAGCAAAAAGACAAGGGAACTTTCCGAACTGAGAGCCAAATATTACGTAAACAGCGAAGAAGTTTCAAAGCTTGAAAGACAGCTTGACGAGCTTAAAGGAAAAACCGACAGGGAAAAAACTGCTCCCCTGCGAAGTCAGCTTCAAAGCGATATAGATGAACTTAAAAAACTCGAATCAGAAGAAGCCTCACTTAAAGAACAATGCGGAAAAATCAATAAGGATATTCAGGACGAAAGTCAGACTGTCGAAAAGCTCAGACGGAACAAATCCGACTATGAACTCAAATATGAAGAAGTCCGAAATTCAATGGAGGAACTCAGATATTTTCAGACAGATGAATTTATCGGTCGTTTTGAGAGGGTTCGTGACAGACTTTACTGGATAAACGGTATGAAAGACAGACTTTTCCGTGCTTCCGAAAAGCTTTCGGTGGCTGTCGGCAAAAGAGAAAGCCTGAAAACAGACAGCGGCTGGAATGAAATTTCTGCCGATTTAAGAGAAATAGATACCTATATATCAGGTATTCAGGAAAACATACTGAAAGATGCAAAAAAAATTTTTTCTGAGGGAGAATTATTATGAAATGTTTAGTTTGCGGAAAGGAATTCAACGATGACGTATGTCCCGTATGCGGTTTTCCTATAGTACAAATTCCCGGCGATGATTACGAGGAGGGGCTACGTACACTCCAGCCTGTAATAAACCATCACAGAAAGCTCTTTGCCGAAAGGCTCAGCTTAGGCGTTGTTACCTTTGAATACGAAATGGCGGACTCCGTCATAACCGAAAAAGGTCATAAAACATCTGTATTCGGAAAGCTTTCTGATATGATGAACGAAACAGTATGGCTCAATGACGTTTTTGAATATCCAAATCTCAGAAACATTATGTACCTCAACGTAATTCTTATGACTGACGGCAAAGAGGAAAAATCCTTTAAGGTAAAGCTTCCCAATTTCAAGGAAGCCTGTATCGGTCGTCTTGGAGCTTGCTGCGATGAATCACTTAATTTCGTCCTTAAACTCAAAAACGAAAACGGTGTGGAGCTTTGCTCCGAAAAAACACCTGTCATACAGTAAAAAAATATTAAAAAACTCAAAAGAAAAGAGGTGACAGAAATGTTTTCGTCAAATGCTCTGCTTCAGATAGTATTTGCAGATCCCAACGATATTTATTTTACAGAAGGTATATTTCAGTCCGACCTTAACCGTTATCTCTGGTACAAGCTTCATGACAAGTACGATACAGTCTATTTTGCCGACAAGGACGAACGGGGCGAAATACAGGTTTATCAGTATGCGGAAGTCTACTCCGACTATTTCAGAGCCAAGGGGCTGTTTTCAATTTCAAGAAGCCCTCAGAACAATCTCGTCAAATGGCTCAGAAAACAGCTTAAAGATAAAAAACATAAAAGTGCCGTTGTCTTTTCACTTGAAAATTTCTGCGTTCTGTTCAGACGTGAAAAGGAAATCCTTACCGAAATAAAAGCCGAAAAGGAAAACGGTGAAATATACGGCACTATAATTCTTATCTCTCCGCTTCATTCCGAAAAATCTTCAAAATGGCTGCTTGGCGGTCACGTATTCGATTATCTTGACGAAATATCCGTAAACTCACTTAAAGGATACCACGGCGACATATACGGCTTTCTCAAAAGTCGAAAACAGGAAGCCTGCGTATTCCTTAATCTTTATACCCGTGAACGTATTTCCGCCATACTGAATTACATAATTCTTGAAGATGACGGCAAGTTCGTAAATTCCGAATGCCTTGAATGTGCTGCTGATTATCTTACCCAATATATGAACAACAAGTATATGCAGATGACCTCAAAACGACTGTTTACTGCCGACTTCAACCTTATTAATCCCTCATACAGAGATTTCTATATGCAGCTTAAAGACAAGAACATCTGGAACGAGCTTATACACCGAAGTAAAGAAATCAAAGGAAGAATAAAAGAAAAACTTCCCAATCATTATACAGATGAAACCTCAGTTACCTTCTATCCGTTGTATGACGATGAATCAGTCGAAATGCGATGTATGAAGCTGTGCTTTGCAGGTGCTATCCATAATGCCGCATATGATGAGCCTACCATAGATAAGCTGAATAAAATATACTATGAAGCCGCACTCTATAAAAACAGGGAAAAAAACTATCAGACTGAGGATAAGCTCAACAAATTCATTGATGAGCTTCAGAGGCTATGCAAGGGAAATGACAGCATTACCTGCGGAAGAATTGTTTCTGCGGTTCTGTTCTGCATAAAGTGGATTTATGCAGACGAAAAAAGGCAGGAGGACGTTATGCAGATAATAAGTGCCTTTGAATATTATATACAATGGTCGGATTACTGCTACACAATGCAGAAAAACTATGGCAGCTATTCATATCAGTACGAAAGCTTTCAGAGAGATCTGGAACAGAAACGTAATGTTCTTGAACAGCTTGACAGGGTTATCTCCTTAGGTATTCTTAATCTCACCGTCAGCAGTACAGAAGTTGATTTTTCCAAGATGTCAGGCGATATAAAAAAAATCATCAGTTCAGCCGACTCAACTATAAACACTACTATAAACACTTCCGAACCTCCCCGTCAGACATCAGTCAGAAGCAAAAATTTCGATATGTATGCAAATCTGCCGGAGGGTCTTTTTGACCCCAGTGTTCCCGATTAAGCACTGCTATCATTTTTAAGGATTGAAAATTATGAAAAGTTCAAATACTACAGTATCATGGTTTGACAATATCAGAAAAGAAATAACCGAAACAAACAGCGATATTGAAATTTCCGCTCAGGAAATAGGCAAAAGCAAAGCCGACAACAATATCAAAATCATAAACCTTTTAAAAAGCATAAATTTTGCAGACAGCGGTCTTTCTCAGGAAGTTCTTAACAAGCGTTCAAATCCGAACCAATGGTGCGGCGATTTGCAGTATTCAGCCGAATTTCTTATTCACTATCTTGAAAACGATACATTCCGTGATGATATTGATATGAGCGATATTGACAGAAGCCTTTATCTTATTGCGAAAATGTTCGAGGGTGCTGTCATACACGGCGAAACCGAAACGGCTTTTGCAGCTCAGGCAGGACTTATGAACGGCTTTCTTAATATCAGAAACAAATTCTTTTCAGTTGATGACAACGTAAGAGAAAACTATATGCAGGCTTGTAAAAAGTATCTCGAAAGCTATTATCTTTACATAGCCGTAAAAAATATGATAGACAAGTCAAACAAAAATCTTCATCTTAAACAGAAAAACCTTTCTGCCGAATTTGAAAAACTTGAAGAAAACAAGCATAAAATGGCTCTTATGATAATGCAGTCGCCTCAGCTTGCCGAACAGCTCAACGAAGTATGGTCACAAAATTATATGCAGTCACATTTTATGTGGAAGCCTGAAATAAACGACCTCTATAAAATGCTTGTAGAACTCAGAATTGCACGTTCGGGACTTATTTTCAAGGGATATATGCTCGAAACCGAGGAAAAACAGATTTTCTTTTACCGTGAAATTGCAGACAGACTTGAAGATATTGTACGAACCATTCCCGTACCCGAAGACCCCGAAATACTTTCAAAGCTTCAGGAAATGATGGAAGGCTCGCTTTCCAAGGCTGAGAAAATAGACAGCGATTTCGATACTCTGGGCAATATGATGGACGATTTCGACAAGCGTCTGCAAAACATCGGAAAAACAAAACAACAGTCAAAAATGCTCGAAAATACGCTTAGCGACATCGAAAAAAATAAATAATATTCATAATTTACATAAACCATAAAGTTTAGGTCAAGCCTTTTCAAAGGCTTGCGGTTTCTAAAGGCAGAGCCTTTGGTGGGATTTTTAAGGGCAAAGCCCTTAAACCATATGAACTACATTGAAAAGGAGATAATTTTTATGCCAAGACCCGGTAAAAGCAGTTCAAAATCCATTATAGCAGGAGGAAGCGGCGGAAGTATTCTTAAAAACAATCCGTTTACCGCATGGCTTCAGAACAGAAAAAACATAAAGGCTCAGAAAATGGATGAAGCTGCCAGACAGGTTTCCAACAATAAAGCCGAAAACGAAATGAAAATATCAGGTATCTTAAACAGCATAAACTTTACCGAAAGTCTGCTGCCTGTCGAAAAACTCGACTATAAATCCAATGACTCACAACCCTACGGCGATCTCGAATTTGCCGTTGTTGTGGCTGCCGATATGATAAACAGCAATACATTTGACTACTCAGGCATTGATATAAGCAATATAGACGCAAGTATCCTCGTTATCGCTCAGGAACTTAAAAACGCTATAGAAACTGGCGATGTAAACAGAGCCTTTGCCGCAAAAGCAGGTCTTGTAGTTGCTATTAATGATGTCCGCAACAAAATCCCCTTCGTTCCCGAAGATATGAAAAAAGCCTTTGTCGAAAACTGTGAATCCTATCTCGAACTCTGGAAAACACTCATTATGTCCTGTACCTCTCTTGACGCTCTGCAAAAAAATCTCGACTCCCAAAAGGCTAATATCGAAAAAAGACGAGATAAATTTGCTTCCGATAACAAAGCTATCGCCAAAAGACTTGTCGAAGAACCCGAACTTCAGCGTAAAATCGAAAGCATTTCAAACGAAACCTTTATCGAAAACGGACAGCGTTGGGATCAGGAAAGTATGGATTTCTACAAATTCCTTGTAAATCAGCGAATTGAAAAATCCGCTATAACCTTTGAGCTGCTCCAGAGTGATATGCTCGAAAAACAAATGGCTTATCAGTCCAAAATAATAAACGACTACCGCACACGTGTTGAAAATAATCCCGTACCCGAAGACCCTAATCTCCTGAACAAATACAAAGATATGATGGAGCAGGAGTTTGAAAGAGCTGCTAAAATTGATGCTCAATTTGATGAACTCGGCGAGTATATGGACAGTATGGACGAAAGAATTAATCAGATGGCTTACTCAAAGGGCAGCATACGTCAGAAAAGAATGGCTCAGGAATCCGTTGACAATATCGTTGAGCTTGCAAAACAGATACAGCTTGAAGAAGCAGGTCTTAACGAAAACGGCGACCAGATGAACGCTCTCAGAAGAGTTAAGCTTCTTTCTGAAACCGAAATTCAGAAAATCAAGGAAGAACAGGCTCAGCAGGTTGTACAGCCTGTTGTGAATACAAACACAAACCAGAACCGCACAAGAAATACAAACTGATTTTAACGGAGGATATAAACTATGTCTGTCAGCGATAAATTACACAATGTCAAGAAAAAACTCGACAATATAAAGAAAAACCACAGATACAGAAAAGCCAATAAGGACAGGGCAGTTCAGGCTGAAATAACATACGAAATTGCAAAATGTGCAGGCGATTTAGGAGCTTGCCTTAAAGATTTCAAGTATACCATAGAAGAACAGAGCGAATTTGTAAGAAAAGGACGTGCAGAAAGCTATCCCACTCAGGTTCAGGAGGGACAGCTCCGTGATGCCGCCATAGGCTATATGCTCGTAAAGGACGCTCTGTTTGTTCTGAAAAGCGTATCTTCATATGACAGCGTGGAAAATGCGTACATTCTGCTTGATGCGGCTACAGGAAAAATTACAGGCGAAAAGGTTTTCCCTTTCTTCAGCGGAAGCAAAAAGCCTAAAAGAGAAGAATATGCTTTCCTCAATTCTCAGGAAGCCTATCAGAAAAAACAGGAAATGTATGACTGCTTTGTCGAAAAACTTATAGATACAGGCGATATTGAAGCCTGTATTGCAGAGGCTAATACAAGTATGAAAAATGCCGCAAAATCTGCATTCAGCGAAAATTTCCCTCACGATATGAGCGTTGAACAGCTTCAGGAAGCCGCCAAGTATATTCCTCAGGATATTGATATTCAGAACAGAAAAGCTTTGCTTACATCGGCTAAATTTGATACGGGAGTACCGTCTGAAGATACAAAGGAGTGAGAAATATGGCTGCTACTTTCTATGAAAAGGATATGTCCGCACTGATTACTGAGTATAATGCAAATATTTCTCAGGCAAAAAATACAAACCGAAGAAACGGTGCTGTACCCTCCAAGGCTGAGTACGATTTCTATGTAAAAGCTGCCGAAGCAGCAAGAAAAATCAGCAATATGAACGTACAGCAAAGAGCCGTATACAGACAGTGGTCTGAAAGAGCCTCTATGAATGAGAGAAAAGCTATGGAACTTCTGCGTATTCTTGTTCCCGACTACGGTAAAAAACTTGAAGCCGAAAAACAACAGGATACCGCTCCATCTTCAAATACCGAAATTACTGCAAACAGCGGCGGTTCTGCTTCTGCGTCTGTATCGTCTGCAAATAATGCCGCTTCTCAGGAAAGTGCAAAGCCTGTTCAGGCTCAGGCAAAAACTACCGCAAGCGGCTTTACCACAAAAAATGCAAGTGAGGATGTTTCCGCCGAAACTATCGAAAAATGGTATCAGGAAAAACCTAATCACGGCTTTGATGATATTGTCGGTATGGAGGACCTGAAGGAAATCATAAAATCCGAAATCCTTGACAATATCGGCTGGGAGGGTACGGACAAGCTTCTTCGTATTTCCAACCTTAAATCATTCCTTTTCTACGGCCCGTTCGGAACAGGAAAAAGCTTCTTTATTGAGGCAATCGCAAAGGAGCTTATGGACAAGGGCTTCAAGTTCATAAAGCTGACAGGCTCAGATGTTCATGACAGCTATGTCGGTGTCGGAGAAAAAAAGGTCAAGACTGCTTTCCTTGAAGCCGTTGACAATGCTCCCTGTGTGATTTTCTTTGATGAATTTGAAAATATGTGCGTCCGCAGGGACGGCAACGCCGAAGGTCACGAAAAACGTCTGACTGTTTCCTTTATGGAATCCTATAATATAATAGTAAATGCCGATAAGCCGATTGTTTTTCTTGCGGCTACAAACTATCCCGACAAGATAGAAAGTGCTATGCTTTCACGTATTTTAACTTATGTTCTTGTACCTCTTCCCTCTGAGGAGGTTCGCTGCAAGTATTTCAACGACTTCTTCAGCAAGACAAAAATCAAATGCTCCGATAATATACAAGCCGAATTTATGGCTGACGTTACGGACAATTACAGCTTCCGTGACCTCAAAAAGCTTACGGACGGTATTAAGCAGTCCGTTAAAAAGGCTGCAAAGGAACAATTTGCCGTTTATGACGAAAACAATAACCTTCTTCCGCACGAGTCCGATGAAAACGCTGCAAATGCTATTATTGAGGGTAAGCTTACTCTGACAAATGAAATGTTCGAGAATGTGAAAAATTCGTTCTCACCTGAGAAAAAAGGCGATATTCTGGCTTCGCTTGAAGCTTTTGAGAAAAAAATCTGATAATTGTTCTGTTTCTGTTCAGTACTTTCGGGTACTGGACAGAAACCTGAATTTTGTTGTATTGTTTCGGAGTGAATTAGTAAATGGGTACAAGCTTTTTCAAGAAAAAAATACGTTCGTGGATTGAGAAAATTACTCTTGCTTCTGCCGATGTCAAAGCCGATATTCAGGAAAGACATAAAACCGAGTTCGGCACTTCAAGAGCGGATTATTCTTTCGGCTGGAGGGACGTAATAGAAACAACCGTCAGCGAGAAAAAAGCAAAGGGACTTCTGCTGACGGGTGCTGAGGGCAGCGGTAAACATACGGCTGCCGAAATAGCCGTAAATATGCTTTCGGGTGATGAGTACGGCTATGAGGTTATATATTTGTCGGGGAATGATTTCAGTTTCAGCACTGCGGATATTGAAGCAGACGAGCAGGAAAGACAGGGTATTATCGAGCGTGAGGACTGGGACGTTTTCACTGATGATATTGTACATACTTTTCTTGACAATCTGCTGAACGAGTTTTACAATGATGAAAGACAGGATAATCTTTGCATAATGCTTGAAAATATAAGTCAGTGCGATATGTCCGACCTGATATATGACCGAATTGGCAGATATGTGAGAATGTACGATATAAACGAGGATTTTCCCGATTTGTTTGTTGTCGTGATAGAGCCTGATGACAGATATGTAAAGGGTTGTCTGAGGAAATATCTCAGGCTTATGAAAATGTCGCTGCCGAATGCGGCTCAAAGACGGCAGATGCTTATTAACAGGAAAATAGACTTTGAAACAGCCGAAGCTATCGCAAACCATACCGAGGGTTTCAACTATTCCCAGCTCAGGGACTTAGCCGAAAATATAAACGTATGGCATTCTGTTGATGAAGTAAGTTCGGAATTTTATATGGATTTTATTTCCACGCAAATGCCCGAACAGGTATCTGACGAAAAAGAGCTGATTTACTCCGAAAAAGTACAGCTTTACCAAAAACTAGGAGAATTAATAGACCTTGCACCGCAGATTATTGAAAAAATGGGAAGTAATGTAGTATATTCGGGAGTACCTGCGGTTATACAGCAGACAAGCGGCACAGCGTCAGCCGTAACTGTGGAAAAACAGGAAGAAAAGCTTGAAAATGCAGAGGACTTCAAAAAACAGCAGAAGCTTCTTGAAAAGCGTTCACAGGAAAGTCAAAGTCAGATTGCAGAGGAATCCAAGACTATGCCTATAAGCGACCTGATGAAAGATGTTTTTGACCAAGAGGATATGAACAATATAAATAATGCTATCAGCAACAGGCAGAGAGTATAAGTGTATAAATATGGGGAACGGATATGGAAAATCTGAAAATAAAATCAGTTTATCATTTCAATAAAAACGAAATTGAATACATTCGCCAAAAATATCAGATAAAAAATGAAATTCCTGAAAAAACAGAGGTTATTAACTCCGATATACAAATAATAGGCAATCACAATTCAAAAATTATAAAAACCATATTTCCACTTGATGATACCGAAAAGGAAATTATTAAGAAGCGATTTTCAACATATAACGGTGCTGAAAATGACTTTTCAATAAATTCTGTTAAAGAACAGTTTCCGACAGACAGCAATTTTGAAAACAATTTTTCAACAAATTATATTGAACAACCGTTTTCAGCAGACAGCAATATTGAAAATGATTTTTCAACAAATTATATTGCAAATACATCCAGTTATGACACTTCAAATGAAATTATAAAAAAACCTAAGAAGAAAGCTGTCATAACTGCGTTAATTGCCGTTGCGGTTTTAGGATTTGCAGGCGTTGCCGCTTTAGCAGTCAGTAATGCCATAGGAACTCCAAATTCTGATAATACGCTTAAAGGTACGGAAAGTACGATAAGCTCTGTAAGCACTTATGAACAGAATAATATATCTGCTGTTGAAGAAAAAAACGAAAATACAGACGCTCAGGGCGAATGCGGAGAAAATGCTTCCTATAAGCTTATAGGAAATACATTGTATATTGAGGGAACGGGAACGGTGGACGGCAATTCCGAAGCGTCAACAAGCTGCTTTAAATATTTGCCGAATGAAATAGAAAATATTATTATATCAGACGGAATAACAGGTATAGGTGAATATGCTTTTGAAAGCTGCGGAAGCTTAAAAAATATAACTATTCCTGAAAGTGTAAACGCAATAGGCTTGTGTGCTTTCCGTTATTGTAAAAGTCTGGAAAGTATAACAATGCCCGATACTGTAACAAAAATAGAAGATGAAGCTTTTGAGGGGTGTACCTCACTAAAAGCCATAGTAATTCCAAGTAACGTGACAGAAATAAATAATTATAGTTTTGCTGATTGTGAAAAGCTGGAGAGTATAACAATTCCGAGCAGTGTAACGTATATAGGAGATTATGCCTTTAAGGGCTGCGATAAATTAACTATAAACGGAGAAAAAGGCTCTGCGGCGGAAGCATATGCAAATAACCGCAATATAAAATTCAAAAGCATATAAGGACGGAGAAATTTAATTGTATGGAAAATCTGAAAATAAAATCAGTTTATCGGTTTGATAAAAACGAAATTGAATATCTTAATGAAAAATATAATATAACTAAAATTATTGCCGTCTGCTTTCTGGACAGAACTAAGTTCACACTTGATGAAAAGGGCAATGTACGCATAAGCGGCGAAGCTGCCTACGGTGCATTTGATAAAGAGCAGTGGAAAAATATAAAAAGAATAGTAAACGGAAAAAAGCATATTGTCGGCTTGAAAAATGACGGAACTGTTGTGGCTTACGGTGACAACTCAAACGGTCAGTGCAACGTTGCGGACTGGAAAGATGTTATATTCATTGATACTAACGGTGACAAAACTATCGGCATTACCCAAAACGGCATTGTGTTAGAAACTAAAAAGGAAGAAGTAATTTTGCCCGAAGTTCAAATTCCGACAGCAGACGATACGGAAAAAGAAGAAGTAATTTTGCCCGAAGTTCAAATTCCGACAGCAGACGATACGGAAAAAGAAGAAGTAATTTTGCCCGAAGTTCAAGTTCCTATAATAAGCGAAACTAAAAATGATGTTAAAAAAGCAGAAGAAAGCAAAGTAAATATATCATCTGCTAGTGATGATTACTCAAAAAAAGTTAGAAAAAGAGCTGTTACGGCTATTGTAATTGGCTTAGTTGCTTTAGTTGGTTTGATTTTTGTTTTAAATAACAAATCTACGAATAGCAGTTCAATGGTAAAAAATAATAAAAGTTCTTTAAGTTCTTTAAGTAACGTTGAAAAAAGCACTGTACTTGATTATGAAGAAGAAACTGAAGAAGAAACTGAAACAGAAAAAACAGACGCTGAAGGCGAATGTGGCGATAATGCAACATATAAGCTTATAGGAAATACATTGTATATTGACGGAACGGGAACAGTGGACGTAAAAACGCTGGATGAGGGCACCGGCTTTCACACAAGCCGCTTCATATATTTGCCGAATAAAATAGAAAATGTTATTATAGCAGACGGAATAACAGAAGTAGGTGATTATGCTTTTGACCGTTGTACAAGTTTAAAAAATATAAAAATTCCAAGCAGTGTAACAAAAATGGGTGAGTGTATTTTTCAAAATTGCACATCATTAGAAAGTATAACAATTCCAAGCAGTGTAAACCAAATAGGTGAGTGGGCTTTTGATAACTGCCCATCATTAAAAAGTATAAAAATTCCGAGCAGTGTAACGGAAATAGGTAGGGGGGCTTTTTTTCATTGCACATCATTAGAAAGTATAACAATTCCGAGCAGTGTAACAGAAATAGGTGATAGTGCTTTTGGTGATTGCAAATCATTAGAAGATATAACAATTCCAAGCAGTGTAACAGAAATAGGTAGTGATGCTTTTTTGGGCTGCGGTAGTTTAACTATACAAGGAAAAGCAGGCTCTTATTCGGAAAGATATGCTAAGGAAAATGATATAAACTTTGAAAGCATATAAAAAACGGAGAAATTTTGAGGTATGGGAAGCTTGAAAATAAAATCAATATATCATTTTAATAAAATCGAAATTGAGTATATCAGTGAAAAATATCACGTAACTAAAATTGTTGCCGTATGCTTTTTGGGTAAAAGCAAGTTCACACTTGACGAAAACGGAAGCGTAAGCATAAGCGGAGAAAGTCCCTATGGTGTTTTTGATAAGGAACAATGGAAAAACATCAGTAAAATATCCTGCGGTTCAAATCATATTGTCGGCTTGAAAAATGACGGAACTG